>JACDDT010000088.1 GCA_013816855.1 Gemmatimonadaceae bacterium | reverse complement strand
CTGCGATTCTTATGGGTGACCTCAACGCCGAGCCGACGGCGCTTGAGCTGGCCCCGCTCTTCGCGCGGCTGCACGACGCGTGGAGCGTGAATGGCGAACCGGGGCTGACGTACCCGGCTGAGAATCCAAAGAAGCGGATCGATTACGTGCTGGTGTCCGACCAGTTCCGCGTTCGCGCGGCTTCGGTGCCGGTCACGGTTGCATCGGATCACCGGCCGGTCGTAGCGGAGCTGGTGTTTCGTTCACGGTGAGACGCTAGCGGCGAGAGAAGGGGGTGCGTCTTCGGCAAAGCAGGGAGCCGTAAGCGGGACAGTTGAAGAGCCGGGAGCATCCATACCTGTCTTAAACCTCTTGAACTGCCGCTTTCAGACTTTCAGCGGAAAAGAAAAGCTTAGAGCGTAGCTGCTGAAAAGCTTAAAGCTCCCCGCTTTAGTACGAGGGAAACTCTCCCCGCGGCGGGCGGCACGGCCGTATATATAATTCCCAATGCCCACCAACTCCGATTCCCCCGTCTGGCTCATCACCGGCTGCTCCACCGGCCTCGGCCGCGCTCTCGCCGAGGCCGTCCTCGCGAAAGGTGATCGGTGCGTCGTTACGGCGCGAAATCCGAAGCATGTCGAGGACATCACCGCAAAGCACAAGGAAACCGCGCTCGTCCTCGCGCTCGACGTAACACTCCCCACCGACGTCGCGTTGTCGGTGAAAAGCGCCGAGGAAAAGTTCGGACGGATCGATGTTCTCGTTAATAACGCCGGCATCGGTTACTTCGGCTCCGTCGAGGAATCGGACGAGGCGGAAGTCCGGCGGATGACGGAGATCAACTTCTGGGGCTTGTCGGCAATGACGCGTGCTGTCCTTCCCGGGATGCGAAAGCGTAAGAGCGGGCACATCATCAATGTGTCCTCCGTCGGCGGGCTCAACGCCATCCCCGCGCTCGCCTACTACAACGCTACGAAGTTTGCGGTCGAGGGATTCTCCGAGGCGCTATCGAAGGAGGTAGCGCACCTCGGCATCAAGGTCACCATCGTCGAGCCAAGCGGGTTCAGGACCGACTGGGCGGGACGTTCGGCGAACGATGTACCAAGTCGCATCGGTGACTACGCACAAAGCGCCGAGGAGTATCGAAAGAATTTGCGGGCAGGGAGCGGCAAGCAGCCGGGAGACCCGGTGCGAGCGGCCGAGGCAATAATCGCGGTGGTGAACGCGCCGGCGCCACCTTTGCGTTTGCTGCTCGGCAAGGCGGCGTGGAAGAACGCGCATCTAAAGATCGACGCGCTCAACAAGGATTTCGACGCGTGGCGCGAGACGACCGAGGGCGCGGAGTTTCCCGAGGGAGAGTAGCGGAACGGTGCTACTTCTTCCGCTTCAGCTCCTCGAACCAGTTCTCGACGAAGACCAATCTGTCCGGCACGGCACCACCCGCCGCGCGGATGAAGATGAATCGCTTGTCGTCGGCGGTGACGTCGTATTGCCTGCGGGCATTGTTGGCCAGGAACCCCAACGAAGGAAAGAGGGTCGTCGTCGCCCCGGAGGAGAATGTCGGACTGGTACTGACGGCGATCGACACCACATTGCCGGCCCCGTCGCGGTAGAATATCTCCCGCCCGCTGTGGGACCAGAGTGGCTCATTTCCCCCCTGCGTCGAGAGCGGCCATTTGGCGGACGCGGCGTTGGGAAATGGAACGACGTAAATCTCGTTCCGCCCCGTTTCCTCCGACACATACGCCATCCATTTGCCATCCGGCGAGAGCGTCGGCGAAAGCTCTCTGAATTTGCTTGTAAGCAATGGCATCGGCACCGAATCCGTGCCCGGGCGCATGGCGAGAATGTCACCGGTTCCCTGGGTACTGGTGCTTGTTCGGACGATCAGCCATTTGCCATCTCTGCTCCAAAGGGGCTCGGCAAGATCGTGCTTCATGTGAAGCTGCAGAACGGCCTGCGCGCTCCCGTCAGAGCGCTTCGTCCAGAAATCCTGGACGCCGGAGATGTTGGACTCGTAGGTGATGTGTTGTCCGTCCGGGGTCCACGTGGGATAAACGGAATTCGCGCCTTCGAAAGTGAGCTTGAGGCTCGGCCCGCGGTCGAGCTGCTTCACCCAGACATCGGCTTGCGTGCCGGAGACAATGGAGACAGCGAGATGTTTTCCGTCCGGAGAAATGACCGGATGGTTGAATGCCGCTTTCCAGGCGGCGTCCACCGACTCGATCTTTCCGTCGCGGCCGATCCAGACGAGCTCGCGGTCAACTCCCGTGCCGCCCGTCAGGTAACTGAGCGTGCCGTCGCGCGAAACCGAAAAATCGGCGGCGCTCGAGAAGCCGAGGCGGAGGCCTTCGGTAATGGCGACGGGGTCTCCCGTCATCTTCAGGGCACTTTGATCGAATTCCGCAACCATCAAAGTGCCGTCGGAGGTCGCATACAGGACGTGACCCGACGGTGAGTACACCGCTTTCACCCCATTCACCAGCACGTGGTACTTGCCGGTGGCCAGATTCGCCACTGCGATTGCAGGCGACTTTGCTGAACCCCCTCGATTCATGTACCGGACAGTGAATAGAATTCCGTTGCCATTGGGAAGAACGTACGGCCACACGTGTGACCCCTCTCCATTCGCGCTGTCGACCCGAGTTACACGTTTGAGCGGCGCACCGGGCGACTCGGCGAAGCGCACTAGTGATAATCCATTCAGCGCTGTCGCGTATATCTGACCATCGGGTCCGAAACAGCCACCAGGTGCTGCGATCGAATCAGAGATCTGAAGGGGCGGGCCGCCGTTGAGAGAGACAACTTTCAGCAGAGCCGGAGGCGCGATGTAGCCGACACGCGAGCCGTCGGGAGATAGGAAGGGGGAGTACGCCTCATCCACGCCCGGGACAACCGTTCCGCGCAGCTGATTCGCTTGACGGAGGATGATCTTCGGTCCCGGCAGAGTGGTATAAACGAAGTGCGAGCCGTCGGCCGCAATCGCCATCCTTCCGAGGCTTCCGCCCAAAGCCTCAGTGGAATCCAGTCCGATTGCGTAGCGGCGGACCTGCTTCGGGGGATCGGGGCGGAACAGCGACCAAAGCGCCACGGCTATGAAGACGGCAGCTACGGCAGCGGCCGCAAGCGCGTTCCGCTTCCATTTTGTTACCGCTGCCGTCTGTTCGGCGTTGGCGCGGCCGTATTTCGTCGCGATGGTGAAGTGCGGATTCTGGAGCGCCTCGGCAAAGTCCTTCGCGCTCGTGAACCGGTCGGCGGGAAGTTTGGCCAGCGCCTTTTCCACTGCGCAGGCGACGTTGACCGGAATCGTGGAGCGCAGAGTGTTCAGTGGCTGTGGCTCGCTCGTCATCAGCTTGGCGATTACCGCCTGTGCGCTCGCGCCTGAGTGCGGCGGCTCGCCGGATAGCATCTCGTATGTGACGGCGCCGAGCGAGTAGATGTCGCTGCGCGCGTCGATGACGCGGTCACCGGTGGCTTGCTCCGGCGACATGTACTGCGGAGTTCCGAGCGAGAGGCCGGTTTGGGTGACGCGCGCGCCGCCGGCGTTGGAAACGGCGAGCGCGATTCCGAAATCGGCGATCACCGGCTGTCCGGACTGGATGAGAATGTTCTCCGGCTTCAAGTCGCGGTGGATGACGCCGTGCTCGTGCGCGTAATGGAGCGCGCTGGCGACGGCGACGGCGATGCGCACTGCCTCGTCGACGGCGAGCTGCCGTTCGCGGTCGATCTTCGCGCGAAGAGTCTCGCCGCGAACGAACGGCATCACGTAGAAAAGAAGGCCTCCCGCTTCACCGCTGTCGAAAAGGGGAAGGAGGTTCGGATGCTGGAGGTTCGCGGTGACGGTGATTTCGGCGAGGAAGCGTTCCGTTCCGAGGACTGCGCCGAGCTCCGGCTTGAGGACCTTGAGCGCCACTTCGCGTTTGTGGCGAATGTCCTTGGCGAGGTAGACGGTTGCCATTCCGCCGGAGCCGATCTCGCGCTCGATCTGGTAGCGGTCGGCGAGCGCCGATTGAAGCGTTTCGAGAGAAGTCATCGGACGGAAATATTTCTCATTTTTTCAGTTTTCCCTTCAGCTCCTCGAGAAAGTTCTCGACGATTACGATTCGGTCCTGGTTTGCGCCGCCGAGCGAGCGGATGAAGATGAAGCGCTTATCGTCGCGGGTGACATCGTACTGCCGGTGATTAGAGTTGTTGACGTAATCCTTAACGTTGAAAAGGGTTGCCGTCACTCCCGCCGAAAATGTTGGCGCGGTGCTAACCGCGACTGAAACAAGGTTCGTTTTTCCGTCGCGATAGAAGATCTCGCGCCCGCTGTGCGACCAGAGCGGCTCCGCCCCTCCCATAGTCGAGACGGGCCATTTCGCGGCGGAGGCGTTCGGGAATGGAACGACATAAACCTCCATTCGCCCCGTCTCATTGGACGAGTAAGCCAGCCAGTGGCCGTCAGGAGACAGCGACGGGGAGAGCTCAGCGAACTTCGTGTTGAGCAGCGGTGTCAGCGAGGTATCGAGGCCTGGCCTCATCGCCAGAATGTCGCCGGCACCGGCGACGTTCGTGTTGCTTCGGGCGACGAGCCACTTTCCGTCCCGGCTCCAGATCGCGTCGCCTTGGTCAAGGCTCATATGAAGCTGAAGAACGGGTTTGTCACTGCCATCGGCTCGCTTCGTCCACAGGTCCTGGACGCCGGAGTTGTTGGACTGGTACGTCACACGCAGGCCGTCCGCTGTCCACGCCGGGTAGACGTTGTTACTCCCCTCGAAGGTGAGCTTTAGAGCGGGACCCTTATCGAGCTGCTTTATCCAAATGTCGGCGTTGGCGGCCGAATTTATTCGAACAGCGAGGCGTTTGCCGTCGGGAGAGATGACAGGGTCGTTGATGGTTCCCTTCCAGGAGGCGTCGACCTGCTCGGCCTTTCCGGTGCGATCGATCCAGACCACTTCGCGATCTACTCCGATTCCACCCGTTTCATAGACAAGCGTGCCGTCGTTCGCGAGCTGGAATCCCACCGAATTCGCGGCGCCTCGCCGAAGTCCTTCGGCGACTGCGACCGGATCTCCGCGCACTTTCATCCCGCCCACATCGAGCGATGCCAACATCAAGGTGCCATCAGACGTGGCGTAAAGCAGGCGGTCAGGAGGCAGATATCGGGCGCGGAGACCGTTGGTGAGAACGCGGTACTTACCGGAGGAAATGTCGGCGAAGGCGACGGCCGTCGGCTTCACGACACCTCCGCGCCCCCCATAGGTGATCGTGAAGAGGAGCGACTTCCCGCCGGGCAGCACGTCGGGAAAGGAGTGCTGCGTTTCTCCGCCGGCACTGTCCACGCGGGTGATCCGTTTCAGCGGCGCGCCCGGAGTTTCGGCGAAGCGAACGATGCCGCGGCCGAACAGGCCTGTCGCGTAGATGAAACCATCCGGCCCGAAAGCGCCACCTGGGGAGGCGAGTGAATCGGAGATCTTGACGGCGGGGCCCCCATTGAGTGAGACGACCGAGAGCGACGACGGCGGATGGAAGTAACCGATGCGGGAGCCGTCGGGAGAGACGAACGGTGCGAATGCCTGGTCGACTGCCTGCAGCGCGGCCCCTTGCAGCTGGCTTCGCGGCCGGACGACGAGCCTGGGGCCCGGCGCCGTCGTATAGACAAGACGTGAGCCGTCCGGAGTGATGGCAATTCTGGTGAGCGTTCCGCCGAGTGCTTCCGTCGAGTCCATTCCGAGCGCGTAGCGAATGACGGGCTTGGGCGGCGGCGGGCGGAAGAGCGCCCACAACGTCGTCGCGAGCAGAAAGAGTGACAGCCCCGCGAGATAGGGAGCGATGCGACCGAGCTTGTCGATGCGGCGGCGCCCTGGCGTGACGCGAATTCCCGAAGCGCCCTGCGATAGCGTCGGATTCGTCAACGCCGCCGCATACTCGGCGGCGCTCGCGAAGCGGTCAGCGGGAATCTTCGAGAGCGCTGTATTCACCGCGAACTCGACCTCGGCTGGCACCGACTCGCGCAGAGTGGAGAGTGGCGTCGGCTTCTCCGTCATGATCTTCGAGACGACCGCCTGCACGGTGGATCCAGCGAACGGGGGATCACCCGCGATCATCTCATAGGTAACGGCCGCGAGCGAATAGATGTCGCTGCGCGCGTCGATCGTCCTCTCGCCGACCGCCTGCTCGGGACTCATGTACTGCGGAGTGCCGAGGGAGAGACCGGTCTGAGTCATTCGGCCGGCCCCGGCGCTGGTGACCGCGAGCGCGATTCCAAAGTCGGCGACGAGCGCCTGTCGGTCGTGGAGGAGAATGTTCTCCGGCTTGATGTCGCGGTGGATGACGCCGTGACGATGCGCGTAGTCGAGCGCGCTGGCTACTTCCTTGGTGATGCGAATCGATTCCGGAATCGAGAGCTGACGCTCG
>JACDDT010000018.1:29528-39728 GCA_013816855.1 Gemmatimonadaceae bacterium | reverse complement strand
GGCATCGAGGGAATGAGTGAGGTCGGGGAGATTCACCTCGAATCGGACGGCTATTCGGGAGTCGCGAACGTCGGAGGCGGGATAACGAACGCGGCCATCGTTGTGCCCGCTTCGAGATCGGCAGAGTTGGCGGGTGATCACACCGCATTTTTCGACACTTGGTTCTCATCCCGACCGCAGCTCGCGTCGCGCTTCGCGAACGCCGAGCGGGTATCGCCGGTGCGTGCAACCGGTCCGTTTGCGTCGGCCGCGAAGATCGCGTGGGCGCCCGGGGCAGCGCTGGTTGGCGACGCGGCGGATTTCTACGATCCCATCACCGGTGAAGGCGTTTACGCAGCCCTGCGGGGCGGCGAGCTGCTTGCCGGGCAAGCGGCGAAAGCGGTTCGCGCGAACGACGGCGGCAACGCCGCGCTCAAGGACTACGACGCGGCGCGCAAGCGTGAGTTCTCCGGAAAGTGGAAGATCGAGAGACTCATCGGTATGAGCCTCGTTTCACCGGTAGCGATGAACCGGATCGCGCGCGTGCTCGCCGCGAACAAGGACATGGCGGATCTCTTCGCCGGTGTCGCCGGGGATTTCATCCCTCCGCGCGAGATTCTGAACCCAAGGTTTTTCCTCAAGCTGGCTTTCGCGAGAGGCGCACGCGCGTGACGATCGACTCAGACGCATTTCGCAGCGCGATGGGGCGCTTCGCATCAGGCGTGACTGTCGTGACCACGTGCGCGCCCGACAAAACAGACTACGGGATGACGGCGAGCGCGTTTTGCTCCGTAAGTCTCGACCCGCCCCTCATTCTCGTTTGCGTCGAGAAGGTGGCGACGCTTCATGACGCGATCGTTTCCTGCTCGCATTTCGCCGTGAACGTGCTTGCGCACAATCAGGAGCAGCTCGCTCGCAGGTTTGCGGAAGTCGAGGGGAACCGGTTCGAGGGAATCGGCTTCTCGCGGGGTGTGCAATCGATGCCCATAATCGACGACGCGCTGGCAGTCCTTGAGTGCAAGCGTGTCAAAACCTACGATGGCGGCGACCATACTATAGTTGTAGGCGAAGTCGAGATCGCGGCCTGGCGCGATGACAAGCCGCTCCTCTATTACCGCGGCGGCTATGCAGGCATCGAGCGATAAGTGCTGAGCCTCCTCACTCCACCAAGGATTCGCGGCGAGGAGATTCTCGACGGCGAGAACGTCGATCCGCGCGTGATGACCCAGTCGATTAGTGACGTCGCAAAAGCAAACGCGCTGTTCGGCGGCGTTAGCGCAGTGCTCAGCGAAATCGACATTGCCATTCCGTCGCTGCCGAGAGACGCGTCGCTGCTCGACGTGGCCACCGGCGTCGGCGACATCCCGCTCGCGGCAACGAAGCACCTGCGGCGACACGGAATCGGTCTCGCGACCTTCGGGCTCGACGCATCCGAGGCGCTCGCGGTAGTCGGGCGGCAAATCCTAACCGCGACGATTCGCGGCGACGCACTTCGGCTTCCCTTCGCAACCAACAGCGTGGACATCGTCACCACGTCGCAATTCCTGCATCACATGCTGCCCGATGAGGCGAGCATTCTCATTCGCGAGATGAACCGCGTCGCGCGCGTGCGCGTGATTATCAGTGACATTCGCCGCAGCTGGGTCGCGGCTGGCGGGCTTTGGGCCGTGTCGTTCCCCCTGCGCTTCCATCCCGTCTCCCGGCACGACGGAGTCGTCTCCGTGATGCGTGGTTTCACGGCCGCCGAGCTGAGCGGAATCGTCTCCGATGCAATGGGTGTTCCCATCGCGGCGAAACGCCGTCACGGCTTCCGTGTAACGGCAGGCTGGATTCCATCGCCGTGACCGCGCGCACTGCAATTCAGCTCGGCCCGATGCCGCTCGGCCGACCGATGGAAACGATCGACGAGATCGATGTTCGCGCGCCGATAGAGGTCATCTACCGGCTCGCGCGCGACGTCGAGCGCTGGCCTGATCATCTCCCCCATTACCGTTACGTTAAATTCAGAGAGAGCGACGGTGCACATGGCGGCATCGTCGAGATGTCCGCGAACCGCCCGTTCGGCTCGGCGCGCTCGCTCCGCGTCGATTGGCCGACGTGGTGGCTGTCGGAGATGTCGGTCAATGATGCGAAGCCCTCGATCCGTTTTCGCCATATCGGGGGTATCACCAAAGGCATGGACGTGGAATGGACATTCGTTGCGACCGGGAATGGCACACACGTTCGCATCGTTCACGTTTGGGAGGGACCGCGGGTTCCGATCCTCGGAATTCCGGCGGCGACGCTCGTCATCGGTCCGGTGTTCGTTCACGGAATTGCGTCACGCACGCTGGCCGGCCTGGCGGCCGCGGCCGAGCGTGAATCAAACGAGCTTCTCGCGGGGAACCACGGTTGAATCAGAATGGTAAGCGTCGCGTCGTCATTACCGGCATCGGTGCCATCACCCCCATCGGAATAACTCAAAAGGGACTTTGGGATGGGATTAAGCGCGAACGATCCGCCGTTGGAACGCTGACGCGTTTCGATCCCGAGATTTTTCGAAGCCGCAACGCCGCCGAGATAAACGACTACGTCCCCGAGGATCATCTCGAGAAGAAGAAGGCGAAGCGCCTCGACCGCTTCGCGCAGTTCTCGATCGTCGGTGCGCAAATGGCGCTTGCCGACGCCGAGCTCGACCTCGCCAAGGAGAACAGGGACCGCGTAGGAGCGATGATGGGGACCGCACTCGGTGGCATCGCATACGCGGAGAGCCAGCTCGGAGTATTTCTCCAAAAAGGAATCCGCGAAGTCGACGCTCTTCTCGCTCTCTCCGTGTTCGGCGGGGCATCCAGCTGCAACATTGCCATCGAGCTCGGAGTGCACGGTCCCAACTCCACGAATGCGATGAGTTGCGCATCGGGGACAATTGCAATCGGCGACGCATTCCGTCAGATCCGCGACGGATACGCGGACGTAATGATCTCAGGGGGCGCGGAGGCTCCGCTGGCCCCGCTTTGCTTTGGTGCGTTCGCGCTGATTCGTGCGATGTCAACGCGCAACGACGATCCGTCGAGCGCGTCGAGGCCGTTCGACAAGGACCGCGACGGCTTCGTGATGGGTGAGGGCGCGGCCGTTCTAATTCTCGAGGAATATGAGCGGGCGAAAGCGCGTGGTGCGCACATCTATGCGGAGGTGGCCGGATTCGGAACGTCCAACGACGCGCATCACATGACGGCGCCGCTTCCCGATGGCTCACAGGCGGCGAGATCGATGCAGCTCGCGCTCGATGACGCGCACGTCTCCGCGGGAGAGATCGATTACATCAACGCGCACGGAAGCTCGACACCTCTCAACGACTCCACTGAAACGCTTGCCATCAAAAAAGTTTTCGGTGAGAGCGCGTACGATGTTCAGTTGAGCGGGACAAAGGGCTATTACGGCCACGCGCTAGGCGCGTCCGGCGCCATCGAGGCGGCGATCTGCGCTCTCTCGATGGAGAACGAATGGCTTCCGCCGACAGTGAATCTCTCTGTTGCGGACGACGCCTGCGACCTTAACTTCCTGCCGGGTACGGGGAAGAAAGCGCGGGTCGAGCACATCCTCAGCAATTCCTTCGGGTTTGGCGGAATCAACGCCGCGCTGGTGCTGCGCAGAGTGATGTAACGCCCGCCTCTCTCCCTACCGTCAACTTCAAGGGAGATTGAATGCGAGACGCGTGGCGCCATTTTGCGGCCGAGTTCATCGGCACCTTCGCTCTAGTCTTTGTAGGCAGCGGCGCGATCATGTCGGCGAAGGTCGCTGACAGCCCGGCCGCCCTCCTCGAAGTCGCGATAGCACATGGGCTGATTCTGGCAGTGATGGTTTCATCGCTGATGCGGATCTCCGGACACTTCAATCCGGCTGTGACTCTCAGCTTCCTCGCGACCCGACGTATCGAGGCGATGATGGCCGCGCTCTACATCGTCGCTCAGCTGCTCGGCGCGGTCATCGCAGCGTACGCCCTGAAAGCGACGTTCGCTGAGACGGTCTTCACCGCGACACGCGGCGGCGGTCAAGCTATCTCGCTCGACATCACCGGCGGTCAGGCGTTCATTCTCGAAGCGATCGCCACCTTCTTCCTCGCCTTCGTCGTCTTTGGGACGGCGGTCGATCCGAAGGGGCCGAAGATCGGCGGGCTGGGCATCGGCTTCGTCGTTGCCGCGGACATTCTCGCCATCGGCCCGTTCACCGGCGCGTCGATGAATCCGGCGCGCTCGTTCGGCCCCGCGCTGGCAAGCGGCGTGTTCGAAGCTCAGCTCATTTACTGGCTCGCGCCGATTACGGGCGCTGTCATCGCCGGGCTGCTTTACGATTTTCTCTTCCTGCGCACAGGGCGCGAGCCCGTGAACCACGGGGAGCTGCGCCCTTGAAGCGGCGCGATTTTCTCCAGTTGGTAGGGCGCGCCGGCGGAGCGGGCGCGGTTTATCAGACTATGACGGCGATGGGCGTGCTTCATCGCCCGCTCAATGAGCCGCTCGATCTGACCGGTAACGGGAAGGGAAAGAAAGTGCTCATCCTCGGCGCCGGACTAGCGGGAATGAGCGCCGCGTACGAGCTGAGAAAGCTCGGGTACGACTGCAAGATTCTCGAAGCGCGCGGCCGTCCTGGTGGGCGGTGTCACAGCATCCGTCGCGGAACGGTCGAAACTGAGACCGACGGAGCGACCCAGACGTGCAACTTCGACCCGGGGCTTTACTTCAACGCCGGCCCGATGCGCGTTCCAGCGGACCACCTCACCACGCTCAACTATTGCAAGGAATTCGATCTCGCGCTGGAGGCGTTTCTCAACGTCAACGAGAACGCCTACTACCACACGGCCGATCCGAAATTCCAGTCGCTCGGTGGCGGCAAGCTGCGTCACCGCGAAGCGAAGGCCGACATGTTTGGATATACCGACGAGCTAATGGCGAAAGCGACGAGCGAGGGCGCACTCGACAAGGAGCTCTCGAAGGACGATCGCGACGCACTGATGCAGTTCTTTGGCAGCGACGGATGGCTAGGACCGCCGATTCAGCCGAAGACAACTGATGATCTCAACAAGCCGCGCACGGGTGTGTATGGTCCGAACATGCGGCGTGGGTTCTCGGTTCTCCCCGGCGGCGGGGACAATCCCGGTAAGCTGAGCACGCCGGTCGATCGCCACACCCTCTTTCAATCGAAGGTGTTCTTCGGCTTCGGCTACGAGCAATACATCGATTTTCAGATGACGATGCTTCAGCTGGCGGGTGGGACCGACAGACTAGCGTATGCGTTCAGCGAGCGGCTCGGTAAAGTCATTACCTACAGCGCGCCGATTCAGGAAATCCGGAACGACGGCTCCGGCGTGCGCGTCGTGTACAAGGGCGCCGGTGGAGCTGCGCGCGAGGAGAAAGCGGACTTTTGTATATGCACCATTCCCTTCAGCGTGCTTAAATCCATCTCCAACGATTTCACCGCGCCGGCGAAAGCGGCCATCGACAAGATCGGGTCTCAGTACGCCGTCACCGGAAAAATGGGGATGCAGTTCAAGCGTCGTTTCTGGGAAGAAGACGATCGTATTTTCGGCGGAGTGACGCTGACCGACCAGGCGATGACACAGATCGTGTATCCGTCAACCGGATTTCAATCGAAGAAGGGCGTGCTCACCGGCTACTACAACTACGATCAGCAGGCCGAGGAATTCGCGAAGCTTTCTCCACAGGATCGAATCAAGCGCGCGCTGGCCGAAGGAAGCAAAATTCATCCGCAGTACGACGCGGAATTCGAGAGCGGGATTTCCGTTGCGTGGCACAAAACGCCGTACTCGCTCGGCGGCTGGGCAAACTGGAGCGACGAACAGCGCAAGAACGAGTACGCGCTCCTGCTTAAACCTCAGGGTGCGACGTATTTCTGCGGCGAGCACATGTCATACGTCGGGAGCTGGATGGCGGGTGCGTTCGAATCCTCACACGAGACGCTCAAGCAGCTCCACGCGCGTGCGTCTTCCGGGTGAGTGCGCCGCTGCTCGCGACGTTCTTTGGCGGGCAGCACGTTGCTGAATAGTATGAACCCTTCCTTCAAGACACTGCCCTCCCTCGAAGAACTCGAGGCCGCCGCCGCGATCGTCTATGAGACGATGGCCCCGACGCCGCAGTACCGGTGGCCGCTACTCGAGCAGCGCGCCGGCGGCGAAGTGTGGGTGAAGCACGAAAATCATGCGCCCACCGGCGCATTCAAGATCCGGGGCGGGCTCGTGTATTTGCGCGCGCTGATGCAAAGCGAGCCTGGCATCGAGGGAATCGTCACTGCCACGCGCGGAAATCACGGCCAGAGCGTCGCGCTCGCCGCGCGCGCGACAGGCATTCCGGTTCTTGTCATCGTTCCCCACAACAATGCGGCGGATAAGAATGCCGCAATGCGAGCTCTGGGCGCTGAAGTCGTCGAGTTTGGAAGCGATTTTCAGGAAGCGGTTGAAGAGGCGGCCCGCATATCCTCCAGTAGAGGATGGCACCGGATTCCCACTTTTCACGAAAAGCTGATCTGCGGAGTCGCGACCTATACACTCGAGCTGCTGCGCGCGGTGCCCGACCTGGAGGCGATGTACGTTCCGATCGGGCAAGGCTCGGGAATCTGCGGCGCCATCGCCGCGAAGAATGCGCTCTCACACAAAGCCGAAATCATCGGTGTAGTATCCACCGGCGCACCGGCTTACGCGCGGTCACTTGCAGCGGGAAAAGTAGTTTCGTGCCCTGTCACCACCGAGCTCGCCGACGGCATGGCCTGCCGTACGCCCGTCGAGTCGGCCCTCCGCATCATCTCGGATGCCGGTATCCGAATCGTTGAAGTGAGCGATGAGCAACTCGCCGATTCCATTCGAATATTATTCGCGACGACTCACAACGTCGCCGAAGGCGCGGGCGCCGCGGCTACCGCGGCACTGCTTGCCGATAGGAAACTGAAGCGCAAAGGAGCGCGTGCTGTCGTGCTTTCAGGGCAGAACATCGACAGCGCGGTGCTGGGTAGAATTCTTTCGGCTCGCTAACGCGCTTAACAGGCGCGCGTTGCCGCCTGCTCTACTGGTGCGCCTGCCTCGTTCCACGCGCGCCAGCCGCCAGCCATAGACCACACGTTCGTGTAACCCATCTTCTGAAGCGCATCGGCAGCGAGCGCTGAGCGAAATCCGCCGCCGCAATAAAGAATCATCTCCGCGCTCTTGTCGGGAACAGTCTTCTCGATATCGCGCTCGATTATTCCCTTTCCGAGATGGCGAGCGCCCTTCGCGTGGCCGGCCGAGTACTCCAGATCCTCCCGCACGTCAAAGACGGGCACGCCGGATTTCATCTTCGCCTGCGCGTCGGCCACACTCACTTCGCGAACGTTTTTGCTCGCGTGCTCGACGATCTTGAGAAATCCGGGAGAGTGATCCATCAGGCGGCGGGCGGTTTTTTCCCAGTCACCTTTTTCCACCCGAGCTGCGCGCCGTGCCGCGCGCTAAGCTGCGCTGCCGCGACGACCGTCGCAGAGACTGCGGCCCAGCCCAGTGCCGCCTTCCAGCTGTTGGCTTCCCAAGGATCGGCAGGCGGGTCCTCATCATAAATCGCTCGCCAGCCGGACTCCAATCCGCGCTGGGCGATTATTCCGGTAAGGAGCGCTGCCCCCGCTGCAACCAGAAACCAGCTCTCACGCTCTGCTTGTTTTTTCATGCAGTGTGAGAGCGCAAAGGCGGTGCCGCATCAAATGTGGCAGCTCGCAAGCCCGCGCTTCTCCAGATAACGCTGGTGATAATCCTCGGCTTTGTAGAAAGTCGAGGCAGCGGTGATCTCGGTCACGATCGGCCGCGAGAATTTCCCGCTCTCCATTTGTCTCGCCTTTGACTCCTCGGCGATTCTCTTCTGCTCCTCACTGTGATAGAAGATCGCGCTCCGATACTGGGATCCCACGTCGGGCCCCTGACGGTTCAACGTCGTCGGATTGTGATTCTCCCAGAACACATCGAGCAGTTTGTCATACGCGACTTCCGCGGGATCGTAAGCAACCTGCACCACTTCCGCGTGGCCGGTGCGGCCGGTACACACATCCTTATACGTTGGATCCGGCATCGTGCCGCCGAGGTATCCGACGAGTGCGTCCTTCACCCCCTTCACGTTGCGGAATGTCGTTTCAACTCCCCAGAAGCATCCCGCTCCGAATGTCGCCAGCTCAGTCATTCTTTTTCTCTCTTTAGAAGTGCTTGTTCAATATACGCGTGTGTCACACCGGCTTGAGATCGTACATCGTACAGTCAATCACGGGGACATACCCGATCTGCGCGTAGATGCTGTTGGATGTCGGATTGGCGAGATCGGTAAAAAGGAAGCAGAAGGAAAGGCCCCGTTCAAGCATCATTTGCGTGAGGTCCGCAACAAGAGAAGTCGCATATCCCTTGCCGCGATAGCTCGGCGGCGTGTAAACCGGGCCGATCCGAATTCCATTTGGAGTCCGCCCTCCCGCCGCCGCCATCGAGACGTTTTCGCCGTCCACATCCCAGAAAAAGTATCCTCCGTCGCGGGAACGAAGGTGGCGATCGATCCCGGCTCGAAGCTCGGCGTCGCCTCCCGGATTCGGAAGTTTTGATTCTGATATGAATAGCTTCCTCCACTGCACGGCAAGCTCGCGATCCGATTCTCTGAACACCCGCATCTCACCGCGCGGCGATCGCGTGCGGTTGACTGTGCTGCATTTGTGAATGCGCTCATTCGCGCGCACTAGTCTCCGTTCCGGTTTAAGCGATTCCCACTTGCTGGCGAACCGGTCCGCCGCCGAGACGGGAGCGATTAATCCGGGTATCGAGGGATATTCGCGCGCAACATCCTCGGCGATGACGTCAATCGCGTCCAGATCCTCAGTTGCGGAAAGAGTGACACCGAACGGCGGCGTTCTCATCGCCACTGCGGTCATCGCGCCGCCGCGCCGCGCCACCGCCATATAGGGAGGCTCTGCGCCGAACGTTCCTCCGCCAACGAGGTCGGACGTTATTCCGAGGAGAAGGTTGTTCTCAGCTTCGCGCGCGACGAGAAATGCGACGGATGCAGCGGAAAAGTTTTCCGCGCTTCCGAAGCGCTCGAGAACGACGGGGGACGTCATCCTCGAGGCGAGGCTCACCAACCGTTCCGCTCGCGAAGTTTCGTTACGTGCGCGACGTGATGCCGGCCGTGCCACGCGTACATCGCCAGCATTCGCTCGATCGTAATGAGGCGCCCGTGGTCAGGGTGGAAATACGCGCGCTGCATCTGCTCGGCGCTCAAACCCCTCAACAGATTCACCCATCGCTCCTGAAGCGCGTCGAGGAGTGTGAGCGAAACTTCCGGACGGGTCGATGCCACGTCCGGAGTCTCCGACCACTTCGCCTCATCGTACGGCTTGATGATCGGTTTCTCTTCCGTGAGCGCAAACTTGCATCGCGAGAACGCCTGCATGTGGCTCTCCGGGACGTGATGCACCAGCTGACTTACCGTCCAGCCGCCTTCTCGATACGGCGTCGCCATCTGGTCGGCTGAGAGTCCACTCACCGCTTTGCGAAGATTTACTGGAGTCGATGCGATCTCATCGATGAGGCGCTGGTGATCGGCCTCCGATACCGGCGCATCCATGTCCAGCCTGCCGACCGGAAACCGCAAGCTCTCCATTTCCGCTTCAGTAGTCACGCTTACGAGCAGCCCTCAACCCACCGAACGGGATTCCAGTAGCCGGCGCGGAACGTCGTGACCTTTTTCCCGTCCGTCTCGAACACGACTCCCTTCGCGGTCGCGCTGTCCGTGCCGGACTTGATCTCGAGGTAATGGCCGTCGATGTACTTGTGAGGCTCGACTATCACCGCGCTCCCGTAAGCTGCCATCACCTTTTCTTCGGAATCACCGACGCGAATTCCCTTGTCGGTTGCGATCGAGTCGTTTTCCACGTCGATGCGCGCGACCCGGCCGTTCACTTGAGTGATGGACACGCCGGCGGGTAGCCGGTACGGGTCCGTAGACGAAACGATATCACACGAGCGCTTCATCTTCGTGGTGTCGCCGAGGGGGCCGATCGTCCGCTGAAGCTGACCGAGCGTCATGCCGATCTTGATCTCTCCAAACGAGCTGTCCGTCAGTTCGGCGTGCGCGTTCTTGGTGTCCGGTTTCATTTGCGCCAGCGCGCCCTGCGGATGGTCAACGCGGGCCTTACGGCCGAAGTAAATGGAAAACGGAATGACGAAAACCAACCCGATGA
>JACDDT010000018.1:12981-29428 GCA_013816855.1 Gemmatimonadaceae bacterium | reverse complement strand
GCGAACCTTTTTTATTCCGTTGATCAGCCACGACCGCGGACGATGGCGCCGGTGATCGTTCGCAGGAAAAACGGTGTCTTCCGTGTATTTTCCTTCCAGCATCCCCGACGCGTGCGTCACGCGAACGTTGAAGCAGCAGTCAGGCGCGTGCTCGCGCGCGGCTTCGATCATCCCCGTTCCGGGCTCCTGCTCGAGAACGTTCCAGATCATCTGAATGGTGTTCACGTCCGGCTCGCGCTCGCACAACTCGACGGCTTCGTACAACCAGCCGATCGCGGGACCGAATGCTGCGCCCCAGACCTTGATGAGCCCCTCATCCTTCATTTCGCGCAACGCCTTCCAGATGGAAGCGTCGCGCACGTGGTCCATCTTGATGTTATGGAGCTGGAGAACGTCGATGTAATCCGTCTCGAGACGCTCGAGGCACTTGTCCACCGCGAAGCGCATGTAGTCGCGGTCGAATCTCTGCGGGAGCTCATTCTGTCCGCGGCGCGAGGACTGCGCGGCTTCGTCATAGATGTCGTAGCCGATTTTGGTTCCGTACACGACCTCGCTGCGCTTTCCGCGAAACGCTTCCGCGAGCTGGCGCTCGCTGCGGCCATTGCCGTACGTGTCGGCGGCGTCGAAAAAGTTGATGCCGAAGTGTGAGTGCGCGGCACGCAGCATCTCCACCGCCTCATCATCAGTCTTTTCGCCCCACCATCCCGTCGATATCGTCCACGTCCCGAAGCCGACCTCGCTGACGCTGACGTCTGTGCCGGGAAAACTGCGATACTGCATTTAGTTTTCTCCTCTAAGGAGTTGAAGTTAATCCCCTAGAGGGCGGTGCGGGAACCGCAGCGGTGCAAAGTGCGCGGCAGCGAGCGTGGATTGAATCGCAGGCTGTGGAAATGACAGATTAGGTCGACGTCCTCGCCTTTACCGCGATCACCATCGCATCGATGCGTCCAGGCCTCGAGGCCGCGGAATGATAGATCTCGTCCATCCCGTTAGCCTTCGCGATGTTGTGCAGCTGGTCATCGCTTAGTGCGCCGAGCTGCTGCCTCAACACCTCTTCACCCTGAGCGTATACCGAGAACGGCTCGAGGATTGGCCTGGGACCGCCTTGAGTAACCGGAGCCGAACGACGGTGCTGCGCGCTGAATTCCTGGGTCGCTGCCAAAATTTCAGTGTGCGTCACGGGCGGCATCGCATTCGACAGCGCGCGGTCAAAAGCGCCCTCTAAATAGGCTACCGATAATCCACTCGCCCAATACCGAAGGTCGTCAAGGTTGGGTTGTTCGGTCTCGCGTCCGGAGCGCAGCCAGTCACCGCCGGCGTCACCTAGCGGCTTGAATTCGATCCAGCCCTCCCACAGCCCATCATCCGCTATTCCGCCGCAGACTCGCGCGGCCTGCGGACCTTTCCCGGTTGGGATCGCCTCATCGAACACCACAAGTACTTCAGCCATTTGTTTCGCTCCCGTTGCACGCGTCAGACCTGCAAACATTCGGCCTTGGCCGCTCGCCAGTTACCAACGGCGGCTCGCATCCGTCAGATGCGTACACAGGAGTTAGGACTCCGTAAACGGCAGACCCGTTGAAAGGCGGCGACGCAAAGCCACGAGGCTAAAGTGACGACGACGTCACCACGCCAGTCGAGCCGAAAACCCGGGAAGACCCGTGACCTGGAATCCGCAGCGACGGCTTATCGTCGAGTTAGAGCAACTTTGGCTCGACTCCTCCTCGCGACTGATGCATGAGATCGCGGAGGCTAAGCTCAAGATGACGACTACCTTCATGTTCGGCGTCGAAGCGCGCAACCATCGTACTCGCTTCGCCGAGCACGGCGCCCGTGTGTCGGTGCTGGCAGATTGGCTCGCGATGAATTTCGGTATTCACGACGAGGCGCGGCGGGATCTGCGTGCCGCCGCGCAGCTGCATGAAATTGGAATGCTCGCCGTTCCCGTCGAGCTCGTGGACAGCCCGACCCAGCTGAGCCCCGACGCCATCGCGCGGATAAGAATGCAAGCCGCGATCTCCGCCGAGATATGCCGCAGCAGCCAGTCCTCGCGCACGGTTCGCCTCATCGAGGAGCAGTACACCGACTTCGACGTGCAGCAGAAGAGGTCCTCCGAGGGGACTCTTGATGTTCTGTTATCCGGAATTCTTCGCGTCGCCGATGCATTCGACGCGGTCACTCACCCTCGGCCCTACCAGGAGCACGTCCCTGCAGCGGAGAGGCTCCGCTCGCTCTCCGATGGCGAGGGGACGCGGTTTCACCCCCTCGTGATCGAGATGCTCTTCCTTTCAGGCACCGACAAAGCGGTCGCCAAGCCGATGCACTAGTGCAGCGCTTTGATCCACGCCGCGATCGTCGTCGCTATTTCAGGAACGATGGGACTGCGCGGATCCATGTAGAGCGGCACCTGAGTAGCGAGCTGCGGTCCGGTCGCCGCTTTCAGTACGTGGTTGGCCTTGGGAAGAACGACGAGCTTCGCAGCTGGCTGTGCGGCAGCCAATACTTTCGCATCGGCGTCCAAACTGGTCTGTCCGTCGTACGCACCTTGCACGATGAGCACGGGAAGTTTGACCCGCGCGATTTCCGTCGGCGGATCGTAGAGGGCCGCGCCCTGCATGAATTTTCTGTTATCCGGATGAAGCAGCGACATTAGCGCGCCGGGAAGATTTGCAGAGGGTGTTCCGCCGCGCAGATACGTCGCCATCGCAGAGTCATAGGCGAGGAGCGTGGCGGGATCGAGCTGACGCGTCAGTTGTTCGTGAATGATGGGGAGATATTTTCTTCCGGCGCCCGAGGCCATGATGATCGCGGACGCCTGTGCGCCTCGATTGGCTGCTTCGAGAGCGAGACCTGCGCCTTCGCTGTGGCCGAGGAGGACGACGCGCGAGAAACGTGCGTCAGATGAAAGCTGCTTCGCGCCGGCGGTGACATCGTTTACGAAATCATCCCACGACGTATTTGCAATGACGATTCGCTTGAGATTCTCACCCAGGCTCCGCTTGTCGTATCGCACCGATGCGATTCCTTGCTCGGCGAGGCGCCACGCGAGCTGTGCGTACATGTTCGGGCGCGGAAGCGGGCCTGAGTAACCCGGAGCGACCGAGTTTCCGTTTCTGTCTGTCGGGCCGGAGCCCGCGACGATGAGGACGACCGGAATCTTTCCGTTCATCGCCGCGGGCAGCGTGAGCGTGCCCGGAAGCGTGAGCATCCCGCTCTTGATCGGGTAGCTCGACTCGCGAACTGTTGAAGGAGGAGTTGTATCGACTGTGGCGGCTGTCACCGTTACTTGTGCGCTCGCGAGCGAGGGGACGGAGAGGGCGGCAAAGAGAGTGAGCGCGCGAAGTTGACTGGCGGTTTTCATGTGTTATGGATTCAGAAAGTCAAAAAGAAGACGGGCCGCACGGAACGGTGTTTCCCTCCGCAGTACACATAGAAATAGACGACCACGGTCGCCGCCGCGACACCAATACGGACCGGGGAGACGTCATTGGTCCTTTAGCTATGCGACTAATCAACCGGCAAAAAAAGCTGGCCCCGGTGAGGGCCAGCGGACAGCAGTCAGGGAAGCTTAGGCGCGGTGCGCGTCACGCTGACGCTTCGGCCGCACATCGTGCCCGAAACAGAAATGGTGCCCGCGGTCGGGTCGAAGGTGGACGTCACGTCCACGTTGCAGGTGCCACTCTGCGTTCCACGCGTCCACGTGAAGCTGCCCTTCTGCGTCTGCGTCTGAAGACCCACCGGCTTCCCAGCCACGATGTTGATGGCGTTGGTCATGGCGACGCTCGGATTGCCGTTCACGATCACCACACCATGCTGCGTGTTGATCGCGCACGCTGCTTCGGTGCGGGTGAGGCTGCTCGTCAGTGTGAGATTGTGCGCGATCGGGTCGGATGTCCCAGTTGACGAGCCCACGATGGCGACCGTTCCACCAGCCGGACAAGGCCGCGTCACGCTGATGCTCCGATTGACGGCGGCGACAGTCGCTTGGGGAGTCAAACCGCCAAGGGCGGATATCGAAAAGGTCGGGGCGAAGACTGAAGCTCCCGCGTCGGCGAGAGAAAGGAGCGCGAGGGCGTCGAAACTACTCGCGATCTCGTTTACGTCGGCCGTGATTCCGGGGTCAGAGGCCGGGCCGGCGGCGCTATTGCAGGCTCCGGAGACCAAAGCCGTTGCGGCGCCGATGAAGAGTAAACGGGACTTCATGTGAAGACTCCTAAGATGAGTTGAATGCTTAGGATGTAAACAGATGTAAGGCTTCGACGCAACCCGCAACACCCCGGTTGAGTCGTGTTGCGGGACAAGACCTTGGCTAGCCGGCGGTGCGAGTCGCCTTTCACTGCGGCGACTTCGAGAAACGGGCAATGGTTCGCTGTTTCTCTCTACCCCTTCAACATCCCCGCCGCTTCCGTAGCGAAGTACGTCAAGATAAAATCCGCGCCCGCGCGGCGAATCCCGAGCAGCGACTCCATCATCACGCGCTCGCGGTCGATCCAACCCCTCTCGGCTGCGGCGCAGATCATCGCGTACTCGCCGCTCACCTGATACGCTGCCACGGGATAGCCCGTCTCGGATTTCACGCGCGCGACGATGTCGAGATACGGGCCCGCCGGCTTCACCATTATTGCGTCTGCACCCTCCGCGATGTCCGCGAAAACTTCGCGCATCGCCTCGTCCGAATTGCCTGCGTCCATCTGATAGCCGCGCCGGTCGCCGCTCTTCGGCGTTGATTCCGCCGCCTCGCGAAAGGGGCCGTAGTACGCCGACGCATACTTCGCGGCGTAGCTGAGAATCGCCGTCGAGGAAAAACCATCATCGTCGAGGGCGGCGCGAATTGCCTGCACTCTCCCATCCATCATATCACTCGGCGCTACGATGTCGGCGCCCGCGCGCGCGTGAGACAGAGCCGATTTCGCGAGAAGCTCGAGCGTCGCGTCATTGTCAACGTCGCCGTCGCCGTCGCCGTCGCGCAGGATTCCGCAGTGCCCGTGATCCGTATACTCGCACATGCAAACGTCGGTGATAACGACGATGTCGGGCAGCTCTTTCTTTAGGGCGCGCACCGCTTCCTGAACGGCGCCCTTCTCGTTCCAACCCTCCGAGCCCGTCGCGTCCTTTGTCTCCGGGATCCCGAACAGTATCACGCCGCCGACTCCCGCTTTCGCCGCCGCTTCGGCGTCGCGCAGCATCTCATCAACCGAGGTCTGGGCCACTCCCGGCATCGAGCTCACGGGACGTCGCACTTTCTTTCCATCTCTGACAAAGAGCGGAAGAACGAGCTGCGCGGGAATGAGAGTCGTCTCGCGAACGAGATTTCGAAGGGCGGCAGTGCGACGCAGACGGCGCGGTCGATGTTCGGGAAAGCTGGACACGGTTACTCGGGTTGTGGTGCAGGCAAACGTTGAGGCTCACGAAGCGCCGCGAGCAGGGTGTTGCCGCCGCGCGAGCGAATGTCGTCGGCAAGCGCTTCGCCGGACGCTTCGGGGTTGTGCAAATCTATTTCCCGTTCGCCGCGAAGGACCTCTCGGCCAGAAATGTCTGACAGCATCCCATATAGTATGGCCCGGTCTGCGCCTTGGACGGCAAGCGCTCCAATGGGGACCTGGCATCCGCCCTCGAGGGCGGCCAGAAAGGAGCGCTCCGCACGCGTTGCGAGTGATGTCGGCGCATAATCGAGTGGCGCAAGAATTCCCCGGAGACGATCGTCGTCGGAACGAATCTGAATCGCTATCGCACCCTGCCCCGCCGCCGGCAGCCAGTCCGGGGCGTCAAGATATTTTCGAATTCTGTTGCGCGCGTCAAGCCGGATTAAGCCGGCCGCGGCTAGAATCGCCGCGTGCACTTGGCCGCTGTCGAGCTTTTTCAAACGGGTGGGAACGTTTCCGCGGAGCTCGACTACCTCGAGATCGCTGCGCATCGCAAGCAGCTGCGCGCGCCTGCGAAGCGACGAAGTCCCCACGCGTGAGCCGGCCGGCAGGTCGTCGAGACCTTCCGCTTCGATCGCCTTGTTGATGACGACCGCGTCGCGTGGATCCTCACGCTCGAGCTGCGCGACTATCTCCAATCCGTCGGGCATAGTCGTGGGAAGATCCTTCAGCGAGTGCACGCAACAGTCGACCTTCCCTTTTTGCAGTGCGGTCTCGAGCTCGCGCGTGAACAAACCCTTCGCGCCGATCTCGGATAGCGGCTGATCGAGCTTTTTGTCGCCCATCGTCTTGAAGGTGACGAGCTCGGAAACAATTCCGCGCGCGGTGAGCGCATCAGCGACGAGCTTCGCCTGGCGCAGCGCGAGATCCGACGCGCGCGTCCCGATGAGAATCACCGACGGATCGCGTTCTCTCTTACTGGGCATCTACGATAGCGTCTACCAGGCCTTCGATCGTCGATTCCTTCGCTTCGATCGCGACTTCGATCCCCGCGTCTTTGAGCGCCTCACTCGTTTGCGGACCTATGGAGGCCGCGCGCAATCCCTGCGCGAGCTCAGCGCCAACCGCCTCAACGAACGCGCGAACTCCGGAACCCGATGTAAAGGTGACGAGATCGACCTCGCCAGCATTGATGCGCTGCACCAACTTTGCGGAGCCCGAACCATCAGGTGTCGAGCGATAGATAGCAATGGCATCCACCGCCGCTCCCAGCTCGCGCAAGCCATCGGGCAGCACGTCGCGTGCACCCTCCGCAGTCACGTACAACACGCGTGAACCGGTGACGTCGTCACGTTCACTCAGTTTTGCGAGCAGCCCTTCAGCTACGAAGCGCTCGGGTATCACGTCGACAGTGATCCCTCGCTCTAACAGGGCGGCCGCAGTGGCAGGACCGACGGCGCCGATTTTTAACCCGGAGAGTGAGCGCGCGTCGCGGCCGCTAGAGAAAAGATTCTCCCAAAAGAGCTCGACGCCGTTTCTGCTCGTGAAGAGGAGCCATAAATATTTGGAAAGACTTTCGAAGCTTTCGTGAAGTGGTGAGCCGTCCACCCGGTCGATGCGCGTCGCAGGCATCTCGATGACTTCGGCGCCAAGCTCCGACAGTTTCTCTGAAAGCGACGACGCCTGCTGAGTTGCGCGCGTGACGACAATTCGCTTTCCGAAGAGCGGACGCTTCTCGAACCACGCGATTTCATCGCGGAGAACCACCGACCACCCGATTACTGTGATCACCGGCGCCGACAGTGATTGTTCGGTCGCCTTTTCTACAATCGTCTCCAGCGTAGCGACAACCGTTTTCTGTTTCGCGCGCGTTCCCCACTGAATTGCCGCGGCAGGGATGTCCTTTGACATTCCGCCGGCGATGAGCGCGGACACGATTGAAGGAAGCGTCTTCATTCCCATGTAGAGAACGATGGTGCTCCCCGACTGCGCGAGCGCATTCCAGTTCGTCTGCGTGGTCGCTTTCGCCGGGTCTTCGCTTCCCGTGACGAACGTCACCGATGAGGAGAGCCCGCGATGCGTGACCGGTATTCCAGCGTATGCGGCCGCGGCGATCCCCGCTGTCACTCCCGGAACGATCTCGAAATCGATTATCGCGTCATTGCACGCCTGCGCTTCTTCGCTTCCCCTTCCGAAGACGAGCGGATCTCCGCCCTTGAGCCGGACGACGCGCTTACCCGCTCGCGCAAGTTGCACGATGAGGAGATTGATTTCCTCCTGGGAGACGGACTTCGCGTCACCGCCGCGCTTACCGACAAAGTACAGCTCGGGAATTCCCGTCTCTTTTGCGTGAGGGGGAATGATCGCGGGATTCACAAGCGCGTCATAGACGATTGCGTCCGCGCTTTCGACGAGATTCTTGCCGCGGACAGTGATCAAACCGGGATCGCCCGGGCCCGCTCCGACAAGAAAAACTTTCCCTGCGCTCAACCGCCGGCCTCGAGCTTCTCCGATGGATCGGCTAGCATCTCGCGCGGATTACATCCCACGCGCCTGCACCACGACGAATACTCCACCGGTGAAATCTCTGATGGCTTGATCTCGCTGCGGCCGCCCCAGAAGACGTTCGTGTAGAGAATGTCGATGCCGGCCTCGCGCAGATGCTCATCGATGAGGAACTTGTGCTCGAGCACGACTTCCTTGTCCGTGCCGTGCGCGACGGCCATGATGTTGACGTTTCCGAATTCGGGCCCGGCATCCCGCCAATATGCGTGCGTGATGATGTGATGGCGGCCGACTTCCTTCCCCGCGGCGATCTCCATTCCCTCCGGAACGCGCCAGTGAAAGAGAGCGTTGTAGCGCGTCACACGCGTGCCGGCGCTCGACGGTTTCACATGCTCGAGAAACGTCGAGAAGCGGCCGATCACGCCGCGCGTGCTGAGCGTACGCGCACAGCGCACGAACTCGTCGAGCGACTCCCCCGCGTCGCGCGCGCGCTTGCGCCACGGCTCGGAATGAATCTCCTCGACGGTGAACTCGCGCTTGAGCGCGGTTAGAACGCGCCAGTCGAGCTCGCCAAGCTCTACGATGTTGACGCCGATCACGCGCCCGGGCTCTTCACTCCTGCTGCCCGGCTCGATCGCTTTCCGGCGGATGTGGCCGACGCCAAGCGCGAAGAGACGTTTTGCTGGCATCGTCTTGTACGCGACGGCTCCCACCTGCTCCTTCAAAAACTCGCAGTGCTTCGTCATCGAGTACGCCTGTGGAACTTTGAGCGTAGTCCAAAGGCGGTATCCAGAGCCGGGCGTTTCCGTGTCCGTCGAGCGAATGACGACGTGTCCCGAGAACGGATCATCCTTCGCCATATACGTGAACGCAAACTCGAGACAGTCCTTCGGCACCTGCCACGCGACGAGCGCGCCCGGCGCAAGATTGGTGGACATCAGCGTCTGGCGGATGCGGCGGATCACGCCCGCGGCGAGCATCGCGCGAAGACGCTCGGCGACGGTGCTCTCCGGCAAGCCGGCCTGCTTCGCGATCTCCGCGAATGGCTCAAGCACGAAGCCGTCGATCTGATCCTCCGACACGGCGAGGATCTGCGCGTTGATCGGATCTGTGATTTCGGTAGGGACGCCTTCGTGAGAGAGTTCGCTCATCGCTTCTACGTCCGTAAGCGGGACCTGCGAACGAACAGGCTTATCCCGTAGAGTAGATATATGGAGAGCCCGATGCCGTACGCGACGTGATAATAGATGGCGTTATCGGGCATCGGCAGCGGCCTCCACCACATCACGCTCGCCCGCGAGCCGGTAACGTGCCTGTAAAAATGCGGCGTAGAGAAGTGTGAACGAAAGGAACGACATGAGCAGCGTCGTCAGCATCTCACCAGGCAGCGACGGCGCACTCGGCTTGAGCACGATCGGCATCGGATGGAGAGTGCGGAAGAGATATACGCTTAAATGGATGAACGGGATGAGGAACGCGCCGAGTATCCCGAGAACGGCGGAATAACGCGCGCGCATGGAGTGGTCGTCGATCGCGCCGCGTAGAACGATGTACCCGACGTAGATGAACCAGAGAAAAAGCGTCAACGTCAACCGTGCGTCCCACGTCCAGTACGTTCCCCAGATCGGTTTCCCCCAAAGCGGGCCGGTGATGAGAACGACAGTCGTGAAGACAACGCCGACTTCCGCCGAGCTTTCCGCGAATCGGTCGAGCCTTTCGTCGCGAAGCCACAGGTAAAGCGCACTGGCGATCGCGACGAGTCCGAATGCGAGAAACGCCACCCACGCCGCGGGCGCGTGAAGATAGAAAATCTTCTGCGCCGGTCCCTGCACCACCTCAAACGGCGTGAAGAAGATCGCGCGAATTACGGTGCCGGCTACGGCGAGCGCGGCAGCGATGGATAGTACCCAAGTCTTCAAGTGCGTGACCAGTTAACGACGTGTCGCAGCATTTAAAGTTAGAACCTCTCGCGCATTTCTGTATGCGTCTCGACCTCTCTCCTGCCAAGCCAAACTGGCCTGAGCTCCTTCCGCGAGAGGAAGCGAAGCTGATCATGGCGGTGAGGGGATCCGGCTCGGGATGCATTCCCGTACCCGATCAGAGTCATAGCGCGCACGCGAGAGGAAAACTCGACCGCCCCGACATACGAGTCGCCGGACGTGGCGCGATACTGCTCGGCTTTCTCCTTCGCATAATCCACCACGCGAAACACTCCCAGTGTGCTGGGGGCACCGTTTGCGGGAAGATCGAGCGAGTCGCGGCGGAAGCGGTACACATTGCCCCAGGGGACATCGAGCGCGCCGTACTTCTTTTCGACCGTCGCAGCCGCCGCGTCGAGCGATGCGACGGCGAGCGCCGTGTCGGCGAGCCCATACGGGGTATCGAGCGGGCGCTGCTCCGACCACTGCACCGACCATCTGCTCTTGGCGCCCATTCTTCGCCCGTACTCGCTCCACCATTCATTGAACAGAACCGCCCCGCGACTTCCGGCATCTGCCGATCTATCCCACGCGCGTAGGACGCTCGCGGCGCTCTTTGCCCGAGCAGTGCCGCGCGCTGCGGCAGCAGCGACGAGATCGTCGAGAGCTCTGTCGGCAAGCTCCATTCGCGTCGAGTGCTTGTATTTCACGAGCTCATCGAATGAAATGCTGGAATCAGACATGAGCATTCGCACGGACCGCTGCGGGCGCAAAAGCATCGTTTTCGTCGCGAGATACGACGGATAGTCCTGCTGACGGACGACCACTGGAAAAGTCGCCCACCACGGCGGATCGTTCGCGTTCTGCACCCAGCCGCTCGGCGGATCGATCGTCTTCGGCATCTCGGCGTAGGTGTGCAGCGAAGTCCAAAGGTTTGATGAACTGTCGCCACGAATGGTGCCCGACCAGTAGGCCCGATCGCCCCGGTTGCGAACCGGCGTGTTTCCACCGTAGAACTCCATGATGTGACCATCACGGTCGGCATATGTGATGTTCTGCCCGGAAATCTGGTTCGGAGTAATTGCCTTCTCGAATTCGGAGAAGTTTCGCGCTGCGCCCATGGTCCACCACTGCTCGTAGCCGAACGGAATAGTTGGCGTATCCATGCCGACGGCGCGGTTGGCGATCGCTTTCCCCGCTTTCATCGCGACAATCGGTCCGTGCACGGAGTGCCGGAAGTGAACAGTGTCATCAGTGAGCGAGCCGTCGGCTGCGCGAACCTTGATGACGTGAACGCTCTCGTCGAATGCGCGCTCCTTCCCATTGAACAGGTAACCTTTTCCTGATAGAGTCAGCTCATAGAGATCTTCGCCGTCCTGCGTGTTGACGGTGTGACTCCATCCGAGATTGTCGTTGAACGCGATCTGAAGAACCGGCGCTCCGATGACGGCGGCGCCATAGACATGAACGCCCGGCATCGAGTACTCCGCTTCCATCCAAGTGAAGAGGTCGGACCAGGGCAGGTGCGGATTCTGGAGCAGCATCGCGTGCCCGTTAGCGGACCGCGAAGGTGCGATTGCCCAAGCGTTGGAGCCATTCTCCCAGGCGCGCGTCTGATCCTTTACTCCCTGGCTCGATGTGATGAACCTCGCCCACGTGAGTCGCTGAAGATTCTCGATGATATCGACGCCCCTAACCGGCAGCGCCGCACGCACTGAATCGCCGACCATGGTTGGATTCGCGGCGGCGAAAGCGTTGATGCCGGCGGCAAAGGCGTCTATGTGCGCGCGCATGGCAGGACGCTGCGCGGCGTAATCACGCGCCGACATCGCAGGAATCCCGATCGTCCACACCCAGCGGTCGTCGTCGAGGTAGCTCTTGCCGAGGAACTCTGAAGCGCGTCCCCGACCTTGGAGAACGAGACGAAGGAGTAGGTCGCTGTGATTCCGCATCTGCGCCCACCCGAATGCGTACGCGAGGCTGTTTCTGTCCTTGGCGTAAATGTGCGGCACGCCGTAGGTGTCCCAGAGTATCTCCGTGCCCGCCGGGGAAATCGCCGAAGCGGCGGTGTTCGTTGCGCAGCTGCCAACGCCGGCGAGAACTGACGCCGCGGCTATCGTTACGAACATTCGGCGCACAGAGGATTCTGCTTTGGTCATTCTTCGATGGTAAATGGGTAGGCGAGCGTGCAGCCGAGGACGAAAACGAGGTCGAACGCGAGGAGAAGCTTGAGCCACGGCATCGCTTCGATTGCCGGACGTCCGCTGAGCAATTTCGCGGTGGACTGTGCGGCACCGATGACGATTGGGACGAAAAACGGTAGCGCCAACATTGGGAGGAGCAGCTCCGCGAGCTTGGTATTTACCGCCATCGAGCTGAACAGAGTTCCCACCGCGCAGAGTCCGATCGCCGCGAGGAGGAGAATGCCCATCAACGGAATGGCGATGCGCGCGATGGGAAAATTGTAGAACAACACGAGCGCGGGAATCGCGACGATCTGGACCACCGCGACGAAGACGAGATTTGCGAGCGCCTTACCGAGGAAGATCCCACTCCGGCTCGCGGGCGACGCGAGGAGTCCATCGATAGCGCGCTCCGACTGCTCGATTGCGAACGAGCGGTTGAGGCCGAGCAATCCCGAGAAGGTGAACACGACCCAAAGCACGCCCGGCGCGAGATCGATCGATGCGACCGCCGTCGGGTCCCACGCGTAGTAAAAGATGACGAGGCCGAGCAGGGCGAAGACCAGCGCGGATAGAATGCCGCTGCGTGTGCGAAACTCAATGGTGAGATCTTTTTTCGCGATGACCCACGCATCGCGCATCATTGGACGGTCCCCACCAGGTTCCGGTAGTGCGCCGGAAACGCTGCCTCGTCAATCGCATCGCGTGAGAGGAGACTGACGATCTTCCCCGCGCTCAAGACCGACGCGTGGGTGGCGAGAGCGAGCCCTTCAGCGACGTTGTGCGTGACGACGATCATCGCGGCACCCGCGGCTCGTAGCTCGCCGAGCAACGCAGTGAGTGATCTCGATCCTTCGTCGTCGAGTCCGGAGTACGGCTCATCCGCTAGAATCACCGACGGCGAGTGCACGATCGCCCGCGCGATCGAAACGCGCTGCTGCATCCCCCGACTGAGAGAGCGGACGGGCGTGTTCATTCTGACTCCCATCCCCATCTTCTCGAGCGCACGGACCGCCGCCGCATCGGGATCAGGCACCCGGTAAAGCCGCGCGGCGAAGCCGACGTTCTCGCGGGCTGAGAGCGAATCATAGAGGAGCGAATGATGCGAGACGATCCCTATGTGAGCGCGCACCGACGGTTCGCCCGGCAGGACGTGGCCGGAGATTCTCGCCTCACCGCGCGTCGGGCGAAGAAGTCCCGCGAGGGTGCGGAGGACGGTCGTCTTCCCCGCCCCGTTCGGACCAAATAGCGCGAGGCATTCTCCGGCACGAACCGTGAAGCTCACACCTGCCAGAGCCTGCTTTCGGCCGAAGGACCGGTAGAGGTCGGCGGCCTCGACTACAGGCGAGCTGTTTGCAGGTTCGTGCATCGTCACAAGTTCGCACTCTGGCGAGTGTCCTGCAAAACGATATATCCTAGAGTCGCAACGCCCATCCAACCGTTAAATGACAGAAGACATCGACGTTCTCCTTTCCGAAACGCGGAAATTCGAGCCCGATCCCGCGTTCAAACATGCTGCGCACGTCTCCTCGGAGGACATTTACGAGAAGGCAACCGCTGATCCCGAGCATTTCTGGGCCGACGAGGCCCGAAAGCTCGACTGGATCTCGCCGTGGAAGACGATTCTCGAGTGGACGCCACCGCATGCGAAGTGGTTCGTGGGCGGAAAGCTGAACGTCTCAGCGAACTGCCTCGACCGCCACGTCGAGGGAAAGCGGCGCGACAAGAAAGCGCTCATCTGGGAGGGCGAGCCTGGGGACGAGCGAACGCTCACCTACGCCGAGCTGCACGCAGAAGTCCAGAAATTCGCGAATGTGATGAAGAAGCTGGGAATCACGAAGGGCGACCGCGTCGCGATCTACATGCCTCTCATTCCCGAAGCGGCGGTGGCGATGCTCGCGTGCACGCGCATTGGTGCGATTCACTCTGTCGTTTTCGGCGGATTCTCACCCGAATCGTTGCGCGACCGGATAAACGACTCGAAGTGTAAGCTCCTCATCACGTCGGACGGGGGTTATCGCCGCGGCGGGACCGTGCCGCTGAAAAAGAATTCCGACGTCGCGCTCGAAGGAACCGATTCCATCGAGAATGTGATCGTCGTGAAGCGCGCACTGTGCGGGAAAACGGGAAAGAAAGCCGCCGATGAAGTTCTCGCCGGCGCGGAAATGAAACCCGGCCGCGATCATTGGTATCACGATCTAATGAAGGATGCGCACGCCGCGTGTCCCCCCGAGCCGATGGACGCCGAGGATGTGCTTTACATCCTTTACACTTCCGGTACGACGGGAAAGCCGAAGGGAATCGTGCACACGACGGGCGGCTATCTCACCGGCGTCGCGACGACCACGAAGCTCGTTTTCGATTTGAAGGATGAAGACATTTTCTGGTGCACCGCCGACATCGGCTGGGTGACGGGCCATTCGTACGTCGTTTACGGGCCGCTCGCCAACGGTGGCACCTGCGTCGTTTACGAAGGTGCGCCCGACTGGCCTGAGAAGGATCGCTTCTGGGACATCTGCGAGCGGCATGAGGTGACAATTCTCTACACCGCGCCGACTGCCATTCGCGCGTTCATGAAATGGGGCGATCAATATCCGGCGAAGCACGACCTCTCCAAGCTTCGCCTGCTCGGCTCCGTCGGCGAACCGATCAATCCGGAAGCGTGGATGTGGTACCGCGAGCACATCGGTCACGACCGATGCCCCATCGTGGACACTTGGTGGCAGACGGAGACTGGTGCGATCGTGATATCACCTCTGCCGGGGTACACTGCGACGAAGCCCGGCAGCGCAACGACTGCGCTTCCCGGATACACCGCGGAGCTTCTCGATGCGCAGGCGAAGAGAATCCCCGTGGGCGGAGGTCTGCTCGCCCTCACCAAGCCGTGGCCGTCGATGCTGCGGACGATTTGGGGAGACGATGCGCGTTACGTCGAAACGTATTTCTCCAAATGGCCCGGGCGCCCCGATCTCTATTTCCCGGGCGACGGCGCCAAACGCGACGATGACGGTTATTTCTGGATTTTGGGCCGAGTCGATGACGTCCTCAACGTCGCCGGCCATCGCATCGGAACGATGGAAGTCGAGTCGGCGCTCGTCGAGCATCCCGCGGTCGCGGAAGCGGCGGTCGTCGGAAAGACGCACGAGCTGAAAGGTCAGGCCATCGCGGCATTCGTGACGTTGCGCGAGGGACAGAAGCAGACGCCCGAGCTGCGCGAGGAGCTTCGCAACTTCGTTGCGAAAAAAATCGGTGCGATCGCCAGGCCGGACGACATCCTTTTCTCCGCCGACCTGCCAAAAACGCGCTCGGGGAAGATCATGCGGCGCCTACTGCGGGATATCGCAGAGGGGCGGGCGCTTGGGGATACGACGACTTTGGCTGACCCCAACGTCGTTGCGAGCCTCAAGGAGCAGTACGAGGATAAGGAGTGATAGATTGGTACGGAGCGTGCGAACTGCTAAAGACGAACTAAGAACTACCGGCCTGGGGCCGTGGGCGGAGCGGCGGTTGGCCTGGGGCCTAGCAACTCGGGCCCTTTTTTGCGAGGCACGCAGCCCAAAGCGGCTCCGCCGAAAGCCCCCGGCCGGTAGTCTTTATTTCGTAGTTTAAAGCGCGTCAACCATCACCCGGATTTAAACATGTTCGGTAACCTGTTTCCTGAGTCGATCTTCGGCCGCAAGCTGAATCCAAACGCCGAGCGCAGACTGCGTCTTTCGCAGGCGCGCGCGGAAGAGACCATTATTCGCGCGCACGTTGATAACGCGCTGATGTTCGTCGACACGCTCGCTGAAGATCTTTCGTTCGACCGTGCGATCGACTCGTATATCCGCGTGATGGGGATCCCAGAGCCGCTCGCCAGCACTGTCGCAACTCGCGCTCTCGTGCACCTCGGCCGCGACCTCGTTCCGTTCCGCCGCCGTGCACAGGAAGGCCAGGACTCACTCGAGACCAAGCCGCGTCTTCGTCTCGATGATGCTGCGAGCCGTCAGCGCGACGTAAAGAGAGCTTAGAGCAACTGCGTTCGGCGCGGGGGTCGCGAGGGAGTATTCCCTTCGCACACGGTCCTCGCGCATTGCTTCGCTCCGCTCGCAATGACGCGGCTTCGCCGCTCGCTGCGGATTGCGCTCCGGGGACACCCCCTCGCTCCCGTCGCCTAGCAATTGATCGTTGAATCGCGTTCTTTTGTCGCGATGAGCAGCCCAAGAATCATCATCGAGAAGCTTTTCGCGGACGTGGCCCTTCCCTCCCGCGCAACGGAACACAGCGCGGGGTATGACCTCTACGCCTATCTCGGTGATCGCCCGGTTAAGGTCAGCGACGGCCTGGGGAATGTTCTCGAGCGCGACTGCACGACGGCAGCGTCAGGCCGCGTGTTCAAGATTGAGCCGGGGATGACGGCGCTCATCCCACTCGGATTCAAGGCGCGTTTGCCAGAGGGATTCGAGGCGCAGATCCGCCCGCGCAGCGGGAATTCCTT
>JACDDT010000018.1:0-12881 GCA_013816855.1 Gemmatimonadaceae bacterium | reverse complement strand
GTATCTGCCGCAAATCCGCCACGCTCAGTGCGAAAATGACCAGCACGATCACCGCCGACGTCACGCACCAAATGCAGATCGCATGAATGCGGAACAGCTCGAGATACGTGAGCCACGCGGAGAAAAGGACGCCGATCCCCGTCCACACGACGAGCAGCCAGGAGATGATCGGGTTGTGCGAGACCGCGGGCTGAATCCCGATGATCGAGATGATGAGCACATCGAGATAAAAGAAGACGCCCCATCCGGCGACCGGCATTCCGAGGAAGCGCGCCCAGCGACTCGTGTTGACTGTCTCGCACGAGCCGATGCTGCAAGTCAGCGTTCCGATCATGCCCAGCTTGTACAGCGTGAGATACAGCGCGATGAACGTCCCGATCATCGCGAGCATCGCGATCGTCATCCGCTTGGTCACGTCTTCGGAGCGGGCGCGGGGGATTTCGCCTTCAGTGAATCGACGATCGCCTTCAGCTCATCGTACCCGAGCGAGCCCGGATACAGCTTGTTCCCGATGATGAAGCTCGGCGTCGCGTTCACATTGCGCCGGAGTGCCTCGGCTTCGTTTGCACTGATCCTTTTCTGATACTTCCGCGAGTCGAAGCACGACTGCCACTGCGCAGCGTTCAAGCCCATCTCACCGGCGTATTTGGCGAACACTTCAGCCGGCTTGTCCGTCGCCTCGCCATTCCACTGATCCTGGCTGTCGAAAAGCTTGTCGTGCATCGGCCAGAATTTTCCCTGCTCGTCGGCGCACGCGGCGGCGTTGGAGGCTGCGCGCGTGTTCTTGTGCATCTGGAGAGGGAAGTCGTAGTAGGTGAAGAACACGTCTCCCGTTTCAATCAGACGTTTGCGCAGGTCGGGCTCGGTGAGCGTCGAAAAACGTCCGCACTGCGGACATTCGAAGTCCCCGAACTCGAGGATTTTCACCGGTGCGTTGGCATTGCCGAGGCTGTAGCCCTGCGGCGGACCAGCGTTAGTCGTATCGGTGGTGATGTCGGACACTTCCTGCGCGGCAGGCTTCGGCCGGCCGACGACATAGGCAAGTGCGCCGATGCCCGCCAGAGCGAGAACGGCGAGGCCGATATAGAATGGGGTTGGCCGAGATGATGCACTACGGGCGGCTTTGACCTGGTTCTTCCGGGGCTGTTTTCTATCGGGATTCTGGCTGTTACGGTCGGCCATTTGAGAGCTGTCGGTTCGAGTTTCGCGAAATTGACTGGGTCACGGCGAAAGCTATGAGAGGGGTATAGAGATGCAAGCTGACATTCTGCGCGTTCCGGTGGGCCCGGGCGCGATGCATGTGGAGAGATACGGACACGGCGGCGCGGCGGTCATACTGCTGCACGGCTTCGGCACCTGCAACTTCCTGTGGCGCGGCGTGGCGCCGGAGATCACCGAGTCCGGAAACACCGCCTACGCGATCGATCTGTTCGGACACGGTCAATCCGACCGGCCGCTCGACGCCGATTACGGAATCGCGGCGCAGGCGGATTACCTCGACGCCGCTATGACGGCGATGCGGATCAACCGCGCCGTCATTGTCGGTGTGGACATCGGCGGCGCCATCGCTATGCGACTCGCCGCCAATCACCCCGATCGCGTCGAAAAGCTGGTGCTCATCAACACTCCGGCGTTTGACGACCTTCCGGCGAAGGACATCACCCGAATGCAGCGGCGGACGGCGAAGTTCGCGTTCCGTCTCTCACGCGGAGTAATGGGGGCGGCCCCGCTTCTCGAGGGAGTTCTCCGGGGAAGCGTCGCCGATCCCGAGAAAATGCCGATGAAGCTGGTGGCGAGGTACCTCGCTCCATTCGTCGGTCCTGACGGCGGCAATCACCTCCTCGCGCTGGCCAGCGCCATTCGCGGAACCGATCTCGATGAAGAGGATATGCGCGGCATCGAGGCGCCCTCCCTCATCGTCTGGGGCGAGGAGGACAAATGGTGCGAGGCGAAGCTGCCAGACCGACTCGCGAACACGATTCCGAACGTGCGTCTGGTAAAGCTTCCCGGCGTTGCGCGGCTGGTCCCCGAGGAAAGTCCGGAGCATCTCACGGATTTGATTCTCGACTTCATCAAAAAACGCGCTGCGGCCTGAACTTTTTCACCAAATCGGGTGTCTAATCAATTAGCTTTGAAGAGACAAAAAACACGCTAAAACACCTTTTTTACATACACCGACTGGATGAATAAACAGAGACCAACATTTCAGAAGCAGCCGCCGCGCATGACGAGCCCGTTCGAGGCCGCGCGCGATGAGCTTTTCCAGCACGTCATGCGCTGCGGAGTGATCGGATCGGAGCCGGGAGATCAGAAGGAATGGTTCGACAACACGCTCGACTATCTTCAGGATCGCTTCCATGAGCTCTCCCCCGCGCAGCTCGGCGAGCTGCGAGTACTTGGCGAGAGATTCGCCGAGCCCGCCAAGACGAAGAAAGCGGTTTAAGCCGACTTGCATTCGATAAAAAAGGCGCCCGTAGAGGCGCCTTTTTTTGTTTCCAGAGGTATCCATTCGCCCGGCCGAATGGCCCTTGTCGGATTACCGCCGCCCTCGAATTCCCTGACGCAGCGCGAACCCGATTCTCGCGCCGCCTCCAAGTCCAATTTCGAACGCCGGTGCCCACCCGGCGAGCGACGCCCCTCGAAGCGGGCCTTCCAGTCCCGCAAAGACCAGGAGGTAAGCGTGTGAGCTCGGGCGGTCTCGCCCTGCGTAGCGCCCGCTGATGCCTCCTCCGCCGAAAAGTCCCCAGCGATTCTCACGGAACGGGTCCAGATTAAATCGCGCGAACACATCCAGCCGGGAATCGAACCCTTTCCCTCCGCCCCCTGCCGCGATGACGGCACCGGGCCTTACGTACAATCCCGCCGGAAAGCTGATGCCCACGCCTCCCTGCACGGCCGTCCACCGTGAGACGATAGCGTCCGCCCGAATCTCGCTTTGAATGGCCTGCTGCGGTGTCTGCGCGCCGAGCGCACCAGCTAACAGGCCCGCTGCAGCGAGCGCTGCCCTCATCGAGCGCCTCAAGCAGCCCGCGCGCGCCAGAGTGCGAGCGTGTAATCCACGATCGCAGCCACCGAAAGTATGCCGACCGTCCAAACGAGGATGCCGGTGTACTGTGGGACGACGAGCACGAGAAGGAGAGTCGCAAGCTGAAGGACGGTCACGATCTTGCCCATCATGCGCGCCTTGAACTCGACTGGCTTGAGGCGCGGCACGAGCTTCGCCACGAGGAAGCCGACCGCCGTCATGATGTCGCGCGCGAGGAAGATGAAAAACTGGGTTGTCGAAAAAATGCCGTGCACGAGATACGCCGAGACCGCTGCGAGGACGAACACGCGATCGGCGAAAGGATCGATGAGTGCGCCGGTGGCAGACTGCGAGTTTCCGTGCCGCGCGATCCAGCCGTCGAGAAAATCGGTAACGCCCGCCGCGATAATGAGCGCAGCTCGGTCACGCGTATCAGTGACGAGAACGAACGCGAACGCGAGAACCAGTCGCGAGAGCGAAACAGTGTTCGGGACGGTGAACAGCGCGCCGCGATTCATCTTCGGCAAAGCTATCGGCGGCGTGCCGCGCTTGCCAGCACAGCCGCGCATATCTAGCTTCGCTCGATGATCTCACATCGCCTGCTTGCGACGGGCTATCTCGTCTTCTCCGTCGCGGTGATAATGTGGGACATTCTCATCGCGGGACGCATCGCGCAGCTTCAGCGCACGCCGCGAGGATTCCAGGCAGTGACTGCCTTTGCCGGCTTGTTGCTCGCCCCCGCCATTCTCATCGCCATCTCCGGCGCGTCCATTCTCTATGGACGGGCCATTCAAACCGTGTCCTGGCTGTGGCCGCTTACGGCTATCCTATTCACTTTCCAAGCGCTCTACGCCGTTGGGCGCCGCCTCGTCAGTCCCCTCGTGGGTTTTCCGCTTCTCGCATACAACGCCGTCATCGCCATCGTCGCGGTCGCGAAGTATTCGATCTCGCGCGGGACGATACCGCCGCAGTTCGCGCTCGCCCTCACCGCCGCCCAGGCGGCAATGCTCCGCACGTTTTTCTCGTCGCCCGCTCTCTGGTCGCCACTGTTTCTGCAAATTCCAATGTTTTCGCCGTCGCTTCCGGCGCGATTCCGCTTCTCGAAGCTTTTCCGCGCAGTCCTTGCCGTCTCCGCGATCGCCATGGCGGCGCTCGTATTCATCGAGCTTCCCGGCGGACTGGCGGCGATTCGCAGCTATCGCGGGCACACCAAGGATCAGCTCCAGGAACATCCCGAAGGTGATTTCCGCATCGGTCTGAAGGTCTTTCCCAATCTCCGGAGCGGTCCGCCGCCCCTTGCCTTGCAAAAAGATCTCGAGCTCGCGGATACACTCGGCGTAGATGCAATCAGCATCGTCATTGATCCTGAAGCCGCAAAAGGAGTCGCGCTAGACTCGATCGCGCACTCCGTCGACCGGACCCGGAACGACAGCACACTGCTCATCGTCGCACTGGGGTACCCCAAAAACGCAGATGCGAAATTCCGCCAATCGAGCTCGGCGTACACCGACGAGCGCATTCGCGACGTCAACCGGATTGTTCGGCGTCTCAAGCCCGACTATCTCCTACCCGCAGTCGAGCCCTACAGTGAAGGCTCGCGGCTCATCGGCTCGCAGCCGCCCGAATATTGGATCAGATATTTCACCCGCGCCGCGAATCTCGCGCACTTCATATATCCACGGACCAAAGTCGCGGTCGGCGCCAGCACGTACGGCGTTCGTGACAGCGTGCTTTATACGTGGGCGGCCGGCCCATCTTCCAAAATCGACGTTGTGGGATTCTCGCTCCTTGCGGGGTTCGACGGCCTGACGTCCACCGATTCCTACAAGCGCATCGCCCAGCGCTGGATGAAACAGTATGAAGCGCATCCGAAAGAGCATTGGGTGTTCGCCGCGGGTGGATATCCGATGGTGCACGGCGAGCAGAATCAGCAGCTGGCTCTCTGGGATGTGCTCGCGTGGGCGACAACCCAACCCGCGATCAAGGGTCTCATCATCTACGAAGCGGGAGATTACGACGCATCTCGCGGGCTTCGCGCTCCCGGCGGCCGCTTGCGCTCGTCAGTCGCCGCCGTGCTCCGTGCCGAGCGTGGTCTGGCGGAGAGCGGACAGAAGTAGCTAGACCGTTCGCGGAACTCCGCGCACGACGGCTTCGACGAGCCGGTCGACATCGAAGCACTCCAGGGCAAGCTGTTGAATCTCCGCCGCGGTCACTCCCCGCACTTTCCGCTCGAACTCGGCGAGCTCGTGCAGTCCCTTCCCGAACAGCCACGCGTCCAGCATCTCGCCGAGTCGCACCGATCCACTTTCCTGATCGATCGCGTGTGACCCGACGACGTAATCCTTCGCGCGTTGGAGCTCCTCGTCGGTTACCGCACTGTCGCGCAGGCGCTGGAATTCATGGAGAAGAGCGGCGCGCGCCTCGACTTCCTTTTCCGGCGAGGTCGCGATGTAGGAGATGAACATGCCGCCGAGCCGCATGTCACGCGCAGAGAGGTGCACTGTGTATGCGAGCGAGCGTTTGTCGCGAAGCTCCTCGAAGAATCTTCCGCCGAGCCCACTGGCGATTGTCCCGAGAAGATGTGCGGCCCAGCGCGAGTCATCAGCGCGCGACGGGCCGGGAAATGCGAGAGCGAGTGCTGTTTGCGCCTTCTCGCGCGATTCGCTCACCGCTCTCGCTGTACCCGACCACACCGGCGGCGAAATGTCATCCGGTGAGCGCACCGAGATTCCTCCGAGCACTCCGGCGATTATCCGGGCGCACTCGGCAGGCTCGAGATCGGCGACTACGCCGATCGCCATCGGGGAGCGCAGCACATTTCGCGCATGCCATTCGCGGGCATCGGCCGAGGAGATTGCCGAAAGGGATTCTTCCGTGCCACTCGCAGGAATTCCGTAGGGATGCCCCTCGAACGCCGACGCGGTCAGCATTCGCATGGGGTAGCGCATCATGTCATCGCGAATGAGCGCAAGGTTGGAGAGCGCCGCGCGCCTTTCCGTTTCCAAGGCTTCGTCGGTGAACGATGGGTTCAGCATTACGTCACCGAGGAGGACGGCTGCTTTTTCGAATGACGGCAAGGGAACGGACACGGACCACCCAAAGCTCTCTGCGCCTGCGGTGGCGCCGAGTCCGGCACCCAGGGATTCCGTGGCTTGCGCGATCTCACCAGCCGAAAGTGATGAGGTGCCTTTCAGCATCGTCCGCGCAGCGAGCAGCGTAAGCCCGGCGCCTGATGCGGAGTCAGCTGTAGCGCCGCCGATCGCATGCGCGGCGATGTATGCGATGGGCGAGCCCGGCTTTCGCTGAGCGAGAATCGGCACGCCGGAAGCTGAACGAAACACCGAGATTCCGTTCACTTCGCTCTCGAGGCGAATTTCGCCCCCCGGCGCGTGCGCGATGGACGGACTTGGCGCAGCCGCCTCGAAAGGTCGGACAGTGCCTTCGAACATTCTCAGCATCCCGTCCGCATTTGCTGCGAAGACCGGAGCGGAAGCCGGCCGATACACGAGAGCCGCGGCGCGATCGGGCGAGAGATACCTCGCGGCAACCGCCGCAACGTCCTCTGCAGTCACCGCAAGAAACCTCTCTCGGTACTCGTCGCCGAGCGTCCACGCACCAATCGATTCCCATTCGGCGAGATACATCGCGCGCCCTTGCGCCGTTTCGAGGCGGCGCGACCAATGCGCTTCGAACATACTGCGCACACGCTGCATCTCGCTCTCGAGAATGTCACCCGACTGGAGCCGCTTCACCTCGGACCAGATCGTCGCCATCGCTTCACGCGAAGTTTCCGGGTTCGCTTCAGCATGAATAACGAACACTCCGAGCTCTGTCGGCGTGTGATTTCCTGCAGACACGAACACGGCGAGACTACGCTCGCGTACCGAGCGGTAAAGGCGCGACGCTCTTCCTTCGGCGAGAATTGACGCCGTCACGTCGAGCTTCGGCGTGTCGGGGTGCAGCGCGTCCGCCGTGCGCCAGCCGATGAGGAGCTGGCTCTGTCCAACATCTCCCGACAGCTCGCGGTATCTGAAACCGGTGCGCTCGGGCTCCGCCGGCCCGCGATCGCGCTCGACATCACCAGCAGGAAGTTTTCCATAAAGCGATTCAACGAGGCGGAACACCGCTGACGGATCCACGTCTCCCGCGACCGAGAGAACGGTGTTCGAAGGCCGGTAGTACTTCCGATAGAACGAGTGCAATCGCTCACTGGTGAGCGCTCTCAGCCCCGGCTCGCGTCCGATTCGCCAACGGCGAATGCGATGCTTGTCGTGCAGCAGCTCAAAAAGCGATTCGGTCGAGACGGCGGAAGAATTGTCAGCTTTCCGTTTCGCTTCCTCGATTATTACCTCGAGCTCTTTGGCGAGCTCAGATGGATCTATGAGCGAATTGGCATACGCGTCGAACTGGATACGCAGTCCCGACTCGAGCGCGCTAGCGGGAAGCACTGCGTAATAAGCGGTGTTGTCGTAAATGGTGTGCGCATTGAGCTCGCCCCCTGCCGCTTTGGTTTGCTTCGCGATCTCGCCAACGCCGCGGCTCGGAGTACCCTTGAAGTACATGTGTTCGAGCACGTGCGCGATGCCGGCGTCTTCGTCACGCTCATCGAAGTAGCCCGCGTTCACGTATGTCACGATTGCGGCGACAGGAGCGGTGTGATCCTCCTGTACGAGAGCGGTGAGCCCGTTCGGTAGCACAATCTTCGTGATAGACGATTTGTCGATAACCATCAGAGCGCGGCGCCGGAAGTCAGTCTGCAAGCTCCCTGAAGTGAAGAGCGACAAGACCGGCGATGAAGGCGCCGGTTCCGTAGGAGAGTACCCAAATGACATCGGTAATGTTTGCGTCCAAACCAATCATGACCACGCTCATGTTATGCATCTGCCGAACGGGCGGAAGCACCTTCGCCACCGTTGTAGCGATCCCGCCGTGCGCCTCGCCGTACGCGCTCACAAGGAGCGAAACTCCGACGATTCCCATGACGAGCAAAGAGTCGAAGTTCACAAAGGCGGAGACGAGAAACCCAATGCCTCCGAGGAGAATAAACCCGCATGCCGTCACCGCCGCGATTCCCCAGACAGAAACAGGCGTGGCCACGGCGCTGAAAACTCCCGCCAGGATAGTGATGAGAATGATCGTGCCCAGGAAATTCACCGCGAAGAGCTGCCCGTAAAACAGAGCCGGGTTTGCCGGCTTGGCGAAAATCAACTTGTAATGACCGAGTTTTCTGGAGCGGCCGATGAGCTCCTGGCTGGAGAACACTACCGCGAGCAGCATTATCGTCCCGAAGGTAATCAGCACCGCATTGGCGACTTCATTACCGGGGACGATCACCCTTTCTTCGGGGGAAAGGTTGTGAAGCGATATCACTGACGATGCCAGGTTCAGCAGTGCGATGGCGGCCACCATCACTCCCCGCTCCCAGAAATAGTCACTCAGTTGGTAAAGTGCGTAGCGAAGGAGCCGCGACCGCTTCATTGAGTCTCCCCAACGGCTTCGCGGAATTGCTGCTCCAGCGCGGAGTGGCAAGGCGCTATCCGTCCGAAGACGACCCCGTCGACCATCAAACGCCCAAGCTCATCGTTAAGCGAGTCGAGATCTGCAGCCACAATCTCGAATTCTCCATCACGGATGCTCGTCGCACGAGGGAATGCCTCGGCAAACTTTTCCCTTCCCTTCACCACCGTCACCTGATATGTCAACCCGCCGCTTTCGCGCGCCGTACCGCGCATCTCCACAGTGCGCCGCAGTTGTCCGTGATCGATGATGGCGACGCGGTCGGCGAGGCGCTCCAGTTCATCGAGATTGTGTGAGGAGATCACGATCGCTCGGTTCGGGCGGCGGAGAGCCGCTACAATGTCGCGAAACCGTTGAGTCCACACAGGATCCAGCCCGTGAGTCGGCTCGTCGAGAATGAACACGTCTGCGTCTTGGGCGAGCGCCTGCGCTATTCCTACGCGCTGAAGATTTCCCTTGGAGAGTGCCTTGATCCGCTTCTCACGGTGCTCGCCGATACCGACGAGATCGACTGCGGCATCCACTGCGCCTGGCAGCTCAGGCTCCTCCACTCCAGCAAGAACGGCAAAGCGCTCGAGCGCCTTGGCCGCCCGCCATCGCGGGGGGATCGCAATTAGCTCCGATAGATAACCGATTCCGTTGCGCTCTACGTATTGTCGCGGCGACTGGCCGCCCACGGTAACACTCCCCGAAGTGGGCTTCAGAAAACCGAGCATCATCGCCACCAGTGTGCTCTTCCCCGCGCCGTTGGGACCGGCGATCCCGAAAACTTCACCAGCGTTGATTCTTAAAGAAAAATCCTCGACCGCTTTGACAGGCCGGCCGAGGATTGTTTTGTAAACCTTCGAGACGTTGTTGAACTCGATCACAATGGCGGAGGCACAACCGGCACCGGCTGCGCGCATGCGCTCCACGCTCCGTTGCCCGCCTGGCCGAGGAATCTCGCGGCTTCGACGCTTCTGTTGAGCCGCATCAGTGTACACCCGAGATAACCGATGGCGGCACGGTCGGTAGGATCGGCGGAGGCGGCGCGAACAAAAAACCTTCGCGCGACGTCATAGTTGCGGCTGGCAAACATGATCAATCCCATTTCGCGAAGCGCTACGTGATTCCCCGGCTCGAGACGCAGTGCCTCCTTGAGCCGGACGGTCGCCGTTGGGAAGTCGCCGTCTTCACGTGAAAGCCGCGCCATAAAAATGTGTGGCTCCGCGAGCTTGTCGTCCTGACGTGCCGCCTCCGCAAAATTCTGACGCGCCGTTTCTCGCTGCCCGTTCTGCATCGCCGTGATGCCAGCATTGAGGCTCGACTGCGCGCTGTTTCGTCCCGCGGTCATGTAGTAGCCGCCCAGGATCAACGCCAAGAGAAGAAGCGGAATTCCGATCTTTGCCCAGAGAGGGATGCCGCGCCAACGATCGCCTCCAGTCGCCGCGAGCGCTACCTCGGGAGGCGTGGCCGACGGCCCCTCGTACGCAACGTTTTGTTTCGCTGCGAGCGCATCCTGATGCGCCTTACTACGCATGTACGGAACTGCCCCCGGAGACGGCGGCGCGTATGACGATTGTGCCGGCGGCGCCGCGTTACCGCTTGCCGCAGATTCGATTGCAACGAAACCGTTGCGCGCCGCCTCGACATCTCCGGGGGTCGGCGTATAGCTGGTGCGATTTACACGATCGCGCGCGGCTAGAAACTCGAGGAGGGAATGCGCCTGATCGAGGGTGATGAGCTCACCTTGCCGGGCGACACGAACAAGCTGCTGCCCGCCGATATCCGACTGTCCCACGAGCGAATGCAGCGCCTTTTCAGCAGAATTCCAGAGATCGATGAGATCTGCCGCGGTGTCTTCGGGACCACGCGCGCGATCGAGATGCGCGAGGACTCGTCGTCCCTCACTCAACGCAGCGAGCGCACCCTGCCGGTCCGGGGGGCTCAACGCACGATCCTGAGTAGTCCTGCGGTAGCGCTGCCTTTGATGAAGCTCTCTGCGTTTTCCGTCGGGATCGGCACTCCGGTCAGGTCCTGTCCGCGCTGCGCCTCGCTCGCCATGAATTCGGCGATCGAATTCCCATGCGATTCTCCGTTGACGGCGCGCATCTTCTCGAGAATCTCTTCCCAGGTGCCGTCGAGAGCGTATCCATCGCGCAGCGTGATACGGTGCGAATTAGGAGCTGACTGCCCCTCGGGCTCGTCGGTCGCAGTCGTTTCACCCGGCTCGACTTTCGTGACCGTGAATGTGTTGAGCAGCGCACCGAAGAGCTCGAGCTGTCCGCGTGCTTCGTTCTGCGCCGCGTCCGCCGCTTTCGCCTCGATCTCCGCGAGCATCTCATCGATGTCGTCGAGCTCGCCGCCGAGATCTTTCAGGCGCTCTTCCCACGGCTTGAGCTCGGGATCTCCGTCGCGAAGACGGTACACCATCTTCTTGAGCTCGATCAACCGCCAGATGCCAAGCTCGTCCCAGTGATCGTCTGGTGTGGAGCGGTCGAGATGGTAGAGCGCGGCCTCGTAGTCGCCGCGGTCGTAAAAGATGTTGCCCAGGTAGATGCGCGCTTCCGCGTGATCCGGGTCGAGCTGCAGCGCGCGGCGGAGCGTCGCGATGGCCCCGTCGTCATTCCCCATACGATGCTCGGCGTAGCCGATGCACGAAACCGCTTCTGCGGCGTCGGGTGACTGCTGCGATGCGATCTCGAAGAATTCCTTCGACTCTTCGATGAACCCTTCGCGGAAAAGAGCGCGGCCAATCTGAAGCATCAGCTCGATGTCGTCCTGATAACCGAGCTCGAGCGTGCGGCGGAAGCTTTTGATCGCAGCTGCCTGCTGGCCAAACTTGAGGAGAGTCTCGCCGAATCCGGCTAGCGCGTCTTCATGGTCGGGGTCGAGAACGAGAGCCTCCTCGAAGCTCCTTCTCGCCCAGGCAAATTCTTCACGCGCGTGATAGGCGTAGCCGACACCGATATGCAGCTCTACTGCATTTGGGTACAGCGTGAGTCCTTCTCGAAGTACGTCTAGGGCCTCGTCGTACTGGCCTTCGTTATAAAGCTGATGTGCGCGCTCATCGTACTCCTCAGAACTCAGAAATGGTGTTGGCATCCTGTTCACACCCTCCGAAATGACGAGTCTTTTGTATTGTACCATTCAAACACCGCTTTGTTCAAGGACGACTTTTGGAGAGTTTCTCTCACGTCACGACGCTTGCGCGCTCGGCGAATTTCTGCCAGGAGCCTTTTGAGAGACATTCCGAGATCTCCGCCAGCGCACCATCTACTTCTTCTTCCTTCGTGAAGAAGTGTGGGGCGATTCTAATGCCAGCGCCGATCCGGTAGTCGACGAGGATGTCGCGCGAAAGCAGATGCTGGGTGACTTCGTAGCCGTGCGGAACGTCCACCGCGACGGTTCCGCCCCTCTGCGCGGGATCGCGGGGCGCATTTACGCGATAACCAAGCTCATCCGCTCTCTCGATTATGCGCGCCGTAAGGCGCATGCTCTTCTCGCGAATCGCGCCCACTCCGGCCTTTCGCAGGATCTTGGCGCCTTCTGCGGCGACGTACAAAGCGGGAATGACGGGAGTTCCGTTGAGCCAACGAAACGCCCCCGTCGTGTACTCCATCGTCTCCTCGAACTCGAACGGACGCGAGTGCGCCTGCCACCCGGTAAGCGCCGGCCTGAGCTCGTCGCGCACTTTCGGGCTTACATATAGAAAGCAGCCGCCCGGCCCACCGCACAGCCATTTGAGCACGCCGCCGGTGAGGAAATCGACGCCGCTTCGTTTCACATCCACAGGAATGACTCCTACGGCGTGAAAGGAATCAAGAGAAACCAGCGCGCCGACTTCGTGAGCTCTGGCGCAGATCGCATCGGCGTCCATCACGAATGCGCTTTTGAACAAGACGTGCGAGACCGCGACGAGCCGCGTACGCTCGTCGATGGCGGAGAGAAGCTTGTCGGCGGGAATGCCCAGCCCGTCATCCGACTTCACCACGACGACTTCGGCGCCGAGCCGCTTCGCCATCTCCTCGTACGCGTACCGAACCGAGGGGAAATCGAGCTCGGTCATAACGATCTTGTCGCGGCCCTTTGGAAAGTCGATCGCGGAAAGCACCGCCGTCTGCGCGATGGTGACGTTCGGCATCATCACCACCTCTCCGTCGCCGCCGTTTATGAGCGGCGCGATTTCGTTGCCGACGTCGACCGGCTTCTCCCACCAACCCTTGGTCCAGGCCTTCACGCCGAGATCACCCCAATCCTGGCCGTACTCGGCGAGCTTCGCAGGCACGGTGCGAGGCATCGGCCCGAGCGAATTCGAGACGAGATAGTTGGTGCGCTCGAGTATCGGAAATTCCTTCCG
>JACDDT010000087.1 GCA_013816855.1 Gemmatimonadaceae bacterium | reverse complement strand
GCCAGAAGGTATGACGCTTTCATCTACAAAAATTCCCGCGAGGATTGTGATTGGCCACTAACGCCAGCCTGCGGACCGAACCCCTATAGTTCAGCCCGTTGCGCTCGCGTCGTCTTTTGTTGCGACGAGCAAGCAACTAATGTACCGCGGTTCCCATTACTGAACAAGGCAGGCGGCAATCCCGGATCGCCCGCGTTAAATTATATGTATGCATTGCAACGCGTTTGGGATGGCTCGTCCCCGGCGCTCCGGGCCCCGCGGATTTTCCGTCATCGAGATTGTTACTGCCATGGCGGTAATCGCTGTTTTGGCAGGGATTCTCCTCGCCAACATCAATCCGGAGACCCCGAATGATCGCGCTCGGTATGACGCAGCTGCCGACGCGCTCCAACAGCTCGGTAATGCCATCGGCTCGTCTCAGCCCACCAAAAAGCAGCGCTCCTTCCATCAGGTAGTAGGTGTGTACCCGGCGAAGCTCGGCCACCTAACCACCCCCATCACGACGACCGATTTAAACCTTTGTGGAAACGCGTACACCGGCCCGGCCACTACAGCGGGTACACAAACGTACAAGTGGCAAAAAGCCGCCAATCCGTTCTGGGGCCGGCAACTCCTGACGACCGGCACCCCGATCGCTCCTGGCTTCACAGTCCAGGACGTGATCAATCGCGTGTACCCGGTTGCGACTTCAGCTGGCAATAGGAGCAACGTGATGCAGTTGGTGATGCCCACCGTGACGCTAACGGACGCTCAGGGGCTCGATCTTGCCGTAGACGGGGTCGCAGACGGAACAAAGGGTACCGTCATTTATTCAAGCACCAACTCCACCTCCGTTTCGTACAATATCAATTTCTTAGCCAGCAGCGTCAGTTTACAGCCAGCCATTTGTTAACTGTTGAGGGCGGGATCAGTCACGGAAGAAGCGTTCGAGGCGTAACTCTTCTTGAAGTCGTGGTGACGGTGGCCATTCTTGCTGTGTTGGGCACTGTGATCGTCCCCGCCGTGGAATCGTCGAGCCGCCTCGGCGGAGAAGCGAAACGCGTCGACGACGCCGTTTCAGTTCTTGCGGATATCCGGGATGCGTCCGTCCGGTATAATTTGGGCGACGTGGGTCTGTACTCCTTCACGCTTACGCTAGGGTATACCGCGGGCGGGATAAACCCGGGGAAAATTTCACACCTCACAAACAAGATTTCTGTGAGCGACCTCAACGCCTGTGGCTGGCCCTACACGTCGACTCAAGTGACCCGCTGGCAGGGCGCCTTCTACCGAGGTGGTGCGATCGCTTCGACCACTGCAATGTCCACCTATCAGATTGCGCCCGGGTTCGTCGCGGAGGACACGCTTCAGCGCTACAACCAGTCGGGAACCGTTACCCGTCTGCTAGGGACCTCAGGGAGCCCGGATCTCAAAGCGCCCGGAACGCTCGCGATTATAATGAAAAACGTCGCCCTGAGCGATGCGACGGCGCTCGCAGCAAGGATGGAAGGGGACCAAAGCGGCGGAGTCAATTCCATCGTGCGATTCAGTTCCACCGGTAGGTTACCGGTGACAGTTTTTTACCATATGGAGATTCATGGCTGCTGACGGGCGGCGGTCGTCCTTTCAAGGTTTTGCGCTGTTCGCCGCGGTGATAGTTATCGCGGTAATTGCCGTGCTCTCGACGGCTGTGTTGGTCGCATTCGCGGGCGACAACGATCGCGAGCGAATCGAAAGAACCGCCGATGTGCTCCACCGGCTCGCGGCGGCAATTGACACCTTAGGGTCGTCGACGCAACCCGCCCCCTCCTTCCGCTCGGATGTGGGTAAAGGGCCCGGAAAGCTCTCGCAGCTCGTGACCAAAATTCTTCCCACGACCGACTTTAATTGCGCGGGCGTGGCCTACACGACCACAACCGCGGGGAACTGGGTGGGCCCCTATTACTACGCGCCGATACCGACTCCCGGGTATCCGATCGCCGCGGGCTTTACGGCGAACAACACACTCGTGAAGGTAACGACTACGAGCCTCGCGATCGTGATCCCCGGCGTTTCTCTCGCGGACGCGCAATCGCTCGAGCTCGTCGTCGAAGGTAAAAACAGCGGGGCTGGACCGATAATGTTTTTCTCGTCAACAAATATGACCTCAGTGCAGTATCGTATCCTTTCCGGCTCAACTATATGCTGAATCGAATCAAGAAACTGCGCAGCACTTTTGGTTTCACTCTCGTAGAGGTTCTAACCGCGTTGGCTATCATTGCCGTTCTGGCGGCCGTGGTTATACCGTCGCTCACCAGCAAACTCCGCGATTCTCGCTCGGCAACGATTGCGCAAACCACTCTTGGCTTGTCGCAGGCGATCGCCGAGTTCAAGCGCGCGACGTCAATGTACCCGAGCAACTTGACACAGCTAACGACCGCTCCGATAGCGGGCACGACGCTCAACATCTGCGGCACCGGAAACACGTTCAGCTCCACCCAGGCTACGCTGTGGAGAGGGCCGTACACATCCCGCGATATCACCGCAAACGGTGTCGTCGTTGGGGATGCCACCGTCAATGCGGGATTGAGGCGTGTGGCGGTGGGTTCCTCTACCTGGATCGTGCTTGATATACCGAGCGTCGAAGACCCCATTGCATTTGATCTCGAAACGCAGTTTGACGGCGGCGGCGCAAGTTCGAGCACGACCGGAACAATCCAGTGGACGGATAACTCCATCGCCTCGACTACCACAAGCTCGCTTGTGCCTGCGGCTTCGCCCCCCTGGCTCACCAACCTCAGCTACTACATTCCGATCAACAGCTGTTGATTGGTTCGATTATCGAGTCGGCGTAGTTGAATACGCATCTCTCCGCATCTAACTTGCGTTGCTCTCTGGAGAGATGGCCGAGAGGCTGAAGGCACCGGTTTGCTAAACCGGCATACGTGGAAACGCGTATCGAGGGTTCGAATCCCTCTCTCTCCGTAAAAACGGGTCGCGGGAATCTCCGCCGACCCGTTTTTCTTGAATAACTTCCCAATGATGACTGTCTCCTCAGCCGCCACTACCCCCCGCCTCCGCTTCGCGCCATCCCCCACCGGCTATCTCCACGTCGGTGGCGCGCGCACCGCGCTCTTCAACTGGCTCTACGCCAAACATTTCGGCGGCGTATTTCTCCTCCGCATCGAGGACACCGACAAAGCACGCAGCACCGACGAGAGCGAGCGCGCGATCTTCAATGGGCTCGAGTGGCTCGGCCTCAATTGGGATGAAGAGGTGGTGCATCAGGGCGCGAACCTCGAGCGCCATCAGCGTGACGCACAGGCGCTCCTCGATGCGGGAGCGGCGTATCGCTGCTTCTGCACCGCCGCCGAGCTCGACGAGCGCCGTAAGGAAGCCGATTCGCGGAAAGAAGCATTCAAGTACGATCGGCGATGCGACCGTCTCTCCGCCGACGAAGTCGAGCGGCGTGTCGCAGCCGGCGAGCCACACGTCATTCGCATGCGCGCGCCCGACACCGACGTCGAGTGGAATGACCTCGTCCACGACCGTATCGCATTTCCCGGAAAGGACATTGACGACTTCGTCATTCTCCGCTCCGACGGCACGCCCATCTACAATCTCGCCGTCGTCTCAGACGACATCGCGATGCGCGTGACGGTCGTGATGCGTGGCGACGACCATATCTCAAACACGCCAAAGCAAATTCTCATCTACCGCGCGCTCGGCGCCGAGCTCCCGACATTCGCGCACCTGCCGATGATTCACGGCCTCGACGGGAAGAAGCTGAGCAAGCGTCACGGCGCGACCGCGGTCGGCGACTACCAGCACCTCGGTCTCATCCCCGGTGCGATGCTCAACTTCCTCGCGCTACTCGGCTGGTCGCCCGGCGGTGACCGCGAGGTGATGACGATGGAGGAGATGATCGAGCTCTTCTCGGTGGACGGCCTCCAGAGAAAAGCCGCCATCTTCGATCCAAAAAAACTCGAGTGGATGAACGGCCAACACCTGTCGGTGATCTCTCTCGAAGAGCTCGAGCCGCGTGTCACACCCGCGATCATCGCGGCCGGGCTTGCTGACGTAAAGACGTTGGAGGACCGAAGGGAGTGGTACCGTTCGCTGCTCGATTTGCTCAGGGTACGCGCGCGTACCATCGACGACATCGTCCGGCAAGCAATTCCGTACTTTGCCGACCAGATCGAGTACGATGCGGACGCCGTGGCCAAGTATTGGAAGGATCCGTCGGAAGCGCGTTCCATACTCTCCGCCACGAAGGACGCGCTCGCCGCCGGCCCGTGGGATTCGATTAGTCTCGAATCCGCTCTGCGAACGCTCGCGGACACCCGGGGAGTCGCTGCGGGAAAGATTTTTCAGCCGCTTCGTGTCGCCCTTACCGGCCTGACTGTCAGCCCGGGCATCTTCGAGATGCTTATGATCATGGGCCGCGACCTTGCCTTGCACCGTTTGGACACCGCTATAGCGAAACTGGCCTAGTGTTATCGAAAAACAGTTGACCATGTCCGATAGTAGACACAAATTAGGATGAATTCAGGGGCTCGCGGACGAAACTGCGGGTCACGCCTACAAATTGGAGCAGTTTATGGCCGAGCAGTTAACCAAGCTCGAGACCTCGGTGTATCAGTACCTTCTCGATTTTACCGCCGAGAAGACCTACCAGCCGAGTATTCGCGACATCGGAAAGGAGTTCAAAATCAAGTCGACGAAGACCGTTTCCGACTTGCTGCAGTCACTTGCACGAAAAGGCTTCATCGAGCGTGATCCAGCGCGTTCGCGCGGGGTCAACCTCCTTGGTTTCGGGGGAGCGCTCAAGACGCAGCCGATCCCGTTCTACGGACGGATCCACGCCGGTGAGCCAGCTCTGCTGGCCGAGCATCGCCACGGATTTATTACGATGGATCGCCGTTTCGTACCCGCTGAGTCGGCGTTCTTCCTTCGCGTGAATGGCGACAGCATGATCGGCCGCGCTATCCTAGACGGTGACTACGTGATGGTCAATCCGGCGACGAAAGCGAAAGACGGAGACATCATCGCGGCGCGCATAGATGACGAAGGCACGGTGAAAACGTACCGCCGCCGTGGCGAGACGATTGTGCTTGAGCCGGCAAACCCCGCCGACCGCGAAATTCAGGTAACGCCGTCAATGGACTTTGGCGTTCTTGGAGTCGTGTGCGGAGTGTTCCGCCCGAGCCAGGTCGAAGTTCCGGGTGCGCCACTTCCCTCGTAAATGTTTCGCAAAGTCTTGGAATAACGAAACGGCCAACGAAAGTTGGCCGTTTTTTTTGATGACGGCGATTCGCATCTCCCTCGAAAACCCTGATCCGCGTATGAAAGGACTCGCTCGCAGTTTCGCTGACGGGGGTTGGAGCCGTCAGGAATAAGACCGCATCCCGACGGACATCGCCGCCACCGCCGGGGCGCGGGCGTCCGCGAAGGCTGCATCCCGACCGGCGCGCGCCGGCGAAGCACGGCAGCGCGGCGCCGCAGGCGCAGGGAGGGCAAGCAGCCGGAGCGGTCGATCGCGCCCCGCGCCGATCCCCGCTCTTAGCGGTTCTTTGAGCTGTCGGCTACGGAGCCCTGAAGGGCTGCCGCGCGCTCGCGATCCTTCCGCACGCGGATGCTGCGCACGGCCTTGTTGAAATCGGCTTCGTCGATCGCCTGTTGCGCGTGCTCACTGATGTCGCGATGCATGTAATTAAACTCCTTATTACGTGCGTAGACCGTGGGATTCATTGTGACGTTGAGCGGGAGCAGAGCGAGAAGGGCGTTCGGAATCGACACAGGCCCCAGGCGGATCGCCCCTGGATCCCAGCCGATTTTGTGTTTTCCTGATCCGATCGTCCAGTCTCCTTGAACCCAATGAGAAAGCGGTGGCTCAGAGGCTAACGAATCGGTGTAGCGGCCTACGCTAAACGCAATCAGGCTGTCGAGATCCTGCTTCAGCGTGCGGGGGGCCGAAACGATTTTCCCCGGCGGGCCCCAAAGGCGCGGATCGGAGAAGACCGGTTTGATTCCACGCGCGGGCCCGCCGTTACCGACGAGCGGACCCGAGCCGCCCTCTTCTACCGGCTGCCGCTGAGCGACCGCCGGCGGAACGCTCGTCGGAACCGATGTCGGCGCGACGAGCTTCATGGAATGCGTCTTCGTGTATGCGCGTCCATCGCCACCGTCGCGTCCGGCCGTCGGGATGCCGTGATCGTTGGAGAGGCGAATGAATCCAATGCGCTGAACTTGCGCGGATCCCGCCTTGTGTCCGAAGAGATCGATCTTGGGAATCACGAGTAGGCGCATCAGAACGACGGCGACCACGATGTGGACGCCGATCGAGAGCACGACCGCCGGCGAAAAACGCCGCTTGGTCGCCGGTTCCGTGCGCTTCGCCTTCACGCCGCCTGCGCCAGGAGTTTCTTGAGCACGCGTCCGGCGCGGCTCGCCGCTTCGCGGATCCGGTCCGCGTTCGTGATGAAAG
>JACDDT010000017.1:36565-40254 GCA_013816855.1 Gemmatimonadaceae bacterium | reverse complement strand
TGCTTGATGTTGCGAACGTTGAATGCCTCTTCATCCCCGCCGCCTGCATTTCCGACGAGTGCGACGCGAACACCGGCCGCAACGAGCAGCGCCGGATTTTCCTGACGCTGGCCGAGTGCCGCGAACCCGGCGGGAATGTTATTCATCGCGCCAGTGAGAACCGGGATGTGCGCGGCTGCAAGCTTATCGGCCATCATCCACGCTTCGGCTCCACCCCCGATGATGAGCTTGAGACCAAACTCACGGGCGATGCGCATCGCTGCGTCGATGTCCGACTGCTTGTCCACCGTGACGAGCAGAGGAAGCTTGCCCTGGATGACGGGAATCATTGCCTCGAGATCCAGCCTGCTCGCTTCGAAACGGCGTGTCTGCGCCCGGTCGAACGCGGCGCGGTGATTCATGAAAAAGCGCGTGTCCTCGAGAAGCTCCTTCAGCTTCACGATCAGCTCTCCGCGCGAGCCGGTGCCCGCCTGTTGCGCGTCGCCGATCTCAGCGACCATGGCGACGGGGGAGCGAAGTATCATGTCCGTCGTCGTGCCGTTGACGAGATCGATGATCGCAGCCTGACCTGAAACGAGTCCGCCGGTCGGGATTACGACGAAGGTCGTCACGCCTTCCTTCCGGGCAGGAGCGAGCATCACCGAGTTCGGATTGAGCCCATCCCACACCGTAAACGCGGCTGCGATGTTGTCTTTGCCCTGCGCACGCGCATCGCGGGTATCCGCGACTTGCCCGATCTCCACAAGACCGAGCTGCGTGGAGGAATTGATCAATCCGGGCGTCACCCATTTTCCGGTGGCGTCGACTCGCTGCGCGTCCGATGGAATTGCGACATTTGCCCCGACCGCCGTGATGCGGCCGTTCGTTATTACCACCGTTCCATTCTCTATCGGTGGTCCGCTGACGGGAAATACTTTTCCGCCGGTGATGGCGATGGTCTGGGCGCCGGCGAGGCAAGCACAAAATACGTACGCCAGTGCGATGGTGCCGATCGCGACTGCGGTGAAAGTTCTATTGGTCATCATAATTAACGGTTCCTCGTCGGTACGAAGCCAAGCTCGAAGTCGGTGCGCCAGTGCTCGGCCACGTCGCTGCGGTCATACAGGAGAGCTCCATCGACCCACACCTTCTCGGCGCGGGAGTAGACGCTGAACGGATTTGCCGACCAGAGAACGATGTCGGCGTTCTTGCCCTTTTCGATGGACCCGATCTTGTCCTGCAACCCCAATCCCCAGGCGGGATTGATCGTCATCCACTTGATGGCGTCGTCTTCGGTGACTGGAATACCGGCCGCAATTCCGGCCGCCAACGCCTTGGAGACTTCCTGATTGAGACGCTGTGATCCCGACGGATCGTCCGAGTGAATCATTGCATGTGACTCGGGAATGCGGCTCGTCAAGGCAAGGTTCGCCTTGACTGCATCCATCGCTTCCAGCTTGAAGCTTCCCCAATCGGCCCAGACGGCAGCGCCGATTCCTTCCTTGGCGAGGAGATCGGCGATCTTGTACGTCTCGACACCGTGGTGGAAGACGCGAATCTTGTAGCCGAACTCGTGCGCGATGTCCATCATCTGCGCCATCTCGTCGGCGCGATAGCAATGATTGTGAATGAGGATGTTGCCGCGCATCACTTCCGCGAGAGTCTCGTTCCCGAGGTCGCGCGCCGGGGGGTCACCCTTGTGGTCGGCGTTCCACTTGTCCCATTTGCGGCGATAGGCTTCGGCGTTTATCCAGGCGGTGCGATAACCGGCAACGTTGCCCATTCGCGTGGACGGACCGCGACTGGCATAGACGCGCTTCGGGTTCTCACCACACGCCATCTTGAGTCCGTATTTGGCGCCGGGAAATTTCATTCCTTGCACTGTGCGCGATGGGACAACCTTCAGAATGGCGCTACGTCCACCGATCAGGTTTGCAGAGCCGGGAAGGATTTGGAGAGTAGTCACTCCACCAGCGAGAACGCGCGGGAACTGTGGATCCTGCGGCCAGACTGAATGCTCCGCCCAGACATAAGGGGTACTTGGGTTGGTCGCTTCGTTCCCATCACTGAGTGCGTTTCCACCCGGCGCGGCGTATACCCCGATATGCGAATGGACGTCGATGATCCCCGGAGTGACATATCTCCCGGCGCCTTCGACCACGACCGCGTCGCTCGGCGCATCGAGACTCTGGCCGACGGCTGCGATCTTTCCGTTCTGGAGCAGGATCGCGCCATTGTGAATCGTTGGACCGGCGGCGGTTAGAATGTTGACGTTGCGGATGAGGGTCGTCCGCGACGCGGACGGAACGTAGGTGCTGGGGAAAGGATCCGCATTCGGCAGCGAAGTGCTGCCGCGCCCCGGGGACGCCGCCTGCGAAGTTGAGTCTCTGCCGACGGACGAAGAAGGTGTCGGCTTAGTTCTGGGTGTCGTTCCCGCGCAAGCAAGCGCTGTTAGGATCAACACTGGTCGTAGAGCACGCATTAGAAGAGTGATCCTCCGAGGGTCACAGTGTAGGGGGAGTAAGGTAGCGCGATTAACGGGTGACCGCCGAAAGCAGGGGTAGGTCATCCGTACAGATGCCGTCGACGCCGAGGGCGGTAAGATCTGTGCAACGCTCCCGGGAGTTAACAGTCCAAGCGATGACATTTTGCCCGAGGCCGTGCGCTGCATTTACGAGCTCGGCGCCGATATCCGCCTCTGAATGCCAGATATCATCAGCGCGCGTAGCGCGTGCGGCCGCGATGGCGTCCGCCGCGGGTCCGGAGGTCAAAACGCCGGCACGGAGAGCCGGCATAGTCCGCTTGAGATTTCGAATGGTCTCGTGATGAAACGAGTGCACCGCCGATTCAGCGTCGCTGCTTCTAACTGCGCGCATGAGCGGAAACTCTGTCCCTCCAACTTTCGTTTCAATGAAGAGGATCGCCTTGTCCGCGACTGCTTCGAGAACCTCATCGAGCATTGGGATGCGGATGCCCGAGGTTAGCTCGACGCCGACGAAGTCTTTGCTCGAAAGACCTGCGATTTGACGACCGTCGCACAACTCCGGGTCGTGATGAACGACGAGAACACCATCATTCGTGAGGTGAACGTCGATCTCGATTGCGTCCGCGCCCTGGCCGAGTGCCGCGAGAATAGCCTCGAGGGAATTCTCGGGGTAAATGGAATGGGCGCCCCGGTGGGCGATGCGGAGAGGGGAGTGGGGCGGCATCCACGGATTATCGCGAAATTCTCGGCTAGGTGTTAACAACCGGGCGGGAATGCCGTCTACTGTATGAGGTGCAATGAGCCCCGAAGCCGAGCGACCGGAGGTGCACGAGACTGATCTGGACCTGATTGGGCGCTGGAAGGCCGGCGAGAGCCGGGCTGCCACGCGTTTGGTCGGACGGCATTCTGACGCATTGGCCCGCTTCATCTCCAGCTCGGGTGAAAGGGGCGATGTGGAGGAGATCGTTCAGGACACATTCGTGCGCGCTTTTGGCGCGATCGATTCGTTTCGCTGTGAAAGCTCCTTTCGGACGTGGCTTTTTACGATAGCAAAACGTTTGATGCTGGACCGACGACGTTCCGATGCGCGGCGGCGTGATATGGTGGAAGTGAAGGAAGCTGACGCGGTGAGTGAATACGGAGCGCTCGATTCAATCATCGCCGAGGAAGCGGCAGAAAGGGTGAGAGTCGCCCTGGAAAAGTTGTCGCCGACGCAGCGCGAGGT
>JACDDT010000017.1:0-36465 GCA_013816855.1 Gemmatimonadaceae bacterium | reverse complement strand
AGCTCGCGAGCGAGCTCGACGGTCTTGACGGTCTCCCCGCGGCAGAGCCGGAGAATATAGATGTGACTACGAATTCGGGATCCGGAGGTGGACGATGAAGCGCATCTCGTTTGCAATCGTGCTCACAGCATCGCTGACGCTGGGTGGGAGCGCCGGTGCGCAGGGCGGTGCGCAACAGCAGAACCGTCCCGTGCTCGAACAGCAGCTGCGTGAGCGCATGGCCACCATCACGCGGCAGCGTCTTCAGCTCGACGACGCGCAGATGTCGAAGCTTCAGGCGGTGAATGCGCGCTTCGCTCCGCAGTTGGTCGCGCTGGCCACACAGGAGCGGCAGACGAGGCAACAGCTTCGGCAGCAGCTCACTGCGACGACTCCGGATCAGACACAGGTCGCGTCGCTGATCGACAACCTTCTTCGCCTCCAGAAGCAGCGCATCGGCTTGCTCGAGTCGGAGCAGAAAGATCTGTCCGCGTTTCTTACGCCGGTGCAGCGGGCGAAATACATGGCGCTCCAAACGGAAATCCGCCGGCGCGCCGATCAGCTCCGCGGCGGCGCGATGCGCGGCCTGCGTGGCCGAGCGAGAATGGAGCCTCCCCGCTAATTTTCAGCGCGTCTGCCCGGGTGGCGGAATTGGTAGACGCACGGGACTCAAAATCCCGCGGGCTTCGGTCCTTACGAGTTCGATTCTCGTCCCGGGTACTGCATGTAGCGCAACGACCGAATGGCTTGGAGAGATGAAAAAGCCACCTCTTAAAAGGCGGCTTTGTTCTCAGTTAACCGGGAGTGCGCCGGGAAGGTTATCCGGATTCGCTCATGTCGTCGCAGCAGGGGCCGCCGTATAGCGGGTCGTTTCCACCGCCGTCTGGATCGTCCCCTCAATCTCGCCGCTCGTGCTTCGCAGTGGCAGATACGTCACGTCGAAGGTGCCCGTATACATGTGGCCGTCACCGTTGCGATCGTAGGTGACGACCAGGTCGCGCATAGTCACTGGCTCACCCGTTTCGAAGACTCCGTCGATGAGCTCGAAGATCTTGGAGTCCACCTCGGGCAGCGCTGCTCTCAATGTGAGGCCCTCCAGGTTGCGGTCTCCGAGAAGCGCGCGCGCCGCGGTGTTGATCATCTCAAGGCGGTGATCCGCTCCCTTCGTCACTGTGATAGCAACGGGCGCGTCCATGAGGATATGGCGGAGTGATTCCCGCACCGCATCGCTTTGCATGGCCCGCGCGCGGTCCGTGACGTCAGTGAAAAAGACATACCGGACATCGGGGCCGTCGGGCACGCACCAGATCTCGAACCAGTTGTAGAGCGTGGGCGAGAAGAATTCGGTGCGCCGCTCAATCGTCCCCGACCCGGATGACATGAGCTTGTCGGCGGCACTCGTGTTCCGAAGGCCGGGAATGGCGTCCCACAGCGCCTTGCCCTCGATGTCGCTAAGGGGACGGCGCAAAAGCGTTGACGCTCGCGGGTTGCCTAAGCGGACCATCCAGTCCGCGTCGACGAGGAAGAACCCGGCGACGATGTGCCGTACGATGACGTCCGCGTTCATCGGCGGACCACTCTGGGGAAGGCCTTGGGACATAGTCGGTGAAATCTACATTAAGCGGGTCGTTGATCGTGCGCCCCGCGTTCAACACTTAGTCCAGCTCGTCCGTATAAATTGGATTATGGCGGTCGCGTTCATCGCTCTGACAATTCAAGGCATTCCTATCAATGCTTGCAGTGCTCGCAATTGCGCTTTTCGCGCATGCTCAAGACTCGATTCCGATCAAAGACTCCGCGTCCCGGACAATCGCGATTCCCCGCGCGACGCATACACCGACGCTCGACGGAAAATTGGACGACGCCGTTTGGCGGGAAGCCGCCCAGCTCGGCGATTTCGTTCAGGGTGAGCCGCTCGATCAGGCCCCTCCCGCGGAGCGCAGTATCGCTTATGTCGCCTACGACGCGCATTTTTTTTACTTCGCGTTCCGCGCCTACGAACACAACCCGGGGCTCGTCAGAGCGACGGTATTCCCTCGCGAACGCGGCGGCGAGACCGATGACCGCGTAACGCTCTTACTCGACACATTTCTCGATAAGCGGCGCGCATTTGAATTCAAGATCACACCACTCGGAATTCAGGGCGACGGCATCAAGGTAGAGGGCCAGCGGGGCGATCCGTCGCCCGATTTCGTATGGTATTCCGCCGGATCAGTCGACGACGAGGGCTGGGCGGTGGAGGCAATGATCCCCTGGGCATCGCTTCGTTTTCCGAACACCTCGCCTCTTAAAATCGGGTTCAATGCAGTGCGGGTTTACGGCCGGAATGGTGAAAAGGATTCCTGGGTACCGCGGAGGAGAGGGAATCCGTGCGACGTCTGCCAGGAGGGAATTCTAACCGGCATCACCGACATTTCGCGTCGGAGAACAGTCGACATTCTCCCTTATGTTTTTGCCGCCGCAGCGGGAACGCGAAACTTCAGGAAGGATTCCGCGTCCGCCAAGGGGCGCTTTTTTCCCTTCGCCGCGCCGACTGGATTCACTCACGCGCGGCCGGTCACGACACTCGGCGGCGACATCCGCTTTCCCCTGACCACGTCGCTCGTTCTCAACGCCACTTTCAATCCGGATTTTTCGCAGGTGGAGAGCGACGACGAGCAGATCCGCGTCAACCAGCGCTTCACTCTCTTCCAGCAGGAGCGCCGACCGTTCTTCCTCGAAGGCAAGGATGTTTTTGAGAATGCGAGGGGGGAGGAAGAACAGCGGACGAATGTCGGCGACCTTTTTTATTCCCGTTCGATTGTCGATCCGTCTGCCGGCGTTCGCCTGACCGCCAAACAGGGTGGCTGGACCGTCGGCTCGCTTTTCGCGCGGGACCATTCTCCTTCCTACTTCTACTACAGCGGATACGAATCGAGCGGGTCGATCCCTCTTGCCGATTTGCCCGGTGAAGTCTTTGTCGTGCGCGCGCGGCACGATGTGCTGTCAGACTCGTACGTTGGCGCGGGCTTCTGGAGTCGTGAAATGAAAGGCGCCCACAACGTTGTGGGCTCCGGCGATTTTTCGCTGCGGCGGGGGTCATTTACTCTCAGCGGCGAGGGCGCGCTGAGCGAGGAAAAGGCGCCGCGCCTCCCGAAATCTTCAGCTGTGCTCGATGGAGCGATGCGACACGGCAAGTACTACCGCGCACGGCTCGCGCGTAGCGGCCGGGCGATGAACTACGCAATAACCCTGGCTGCAGCCGATTCGCTCTTTCGCGACCAAATCGGACGGTTTGCGCGAGTTGGAATCGAACAATACGCTGGCCGATTCGAGATGAGTCAGTATCCGAACACCCGCGTTCTCCAGAAATTCTCACAGTATGTCGCACTGAAGCGGACGAATGCCTTCGCAGCGGGGCTTCTCGACTACACAGCCGACCCCGGGCTGAGCTTCCAGTTTCAGCGGCAGACAAGCCTCACCGTGAACGAGCACGTCCAACTCACGACCATTGCCGGTGTTCCAGTCCGTGCTCTAGGCACGTTTCTCGATTTCCACAGCGATGCCTGGCAATACCTCGGCGTTGGCGGGTCGATTTACTTCGGCGGCCGCGAGATCGTCGATCCGACTAACCCGCGCGCGGGCACGGGGTATTTCGGCAACATTCGCCTCACCTTGCGACCACTGCCGCAGGCAAGCATCGAAGCGCGGGCACAGCGATCGATACACGCCAACGCTTGGCGGAAGCCCCACCTCGACGACGCCAAAATCATCAGGGTGAATTCCACCTATCAGTTCTCCCGCGGGCTCGGAATTCGAGTAATCGCAGAGCGTTCAAACCAGTACAACAGTTTTACGGCCAACCCGTTCTCCCAGCAGACGAATCGGAATTCGTACAGCGCTCTCGTCGTGTACGAGCTCGGGCCAGCGTCATTCTTCTATGCGGGCTATGGAGGCGGAACCCGGGATTTTGACGCCCCTGCCGTTGCGCGTGAAACGACGCTCCGGACCGACAGCCAGCTTTTTGTGAAGCTATCGTACCTGTTCCGGCTCTGATCGCTAGGTTCTCCGCCCGGCGAGGACTAAATTTGTCGTTCCGGCAATGCAAACAGGAAACTGAATGGCGACGTACAAGCTTGCGAAGATTCCCCCAGCGGGGGAAAAAATCACCTTTGAGCACGGGAAGATCGGCGTTCCCGACAAACCGATCATTCCGTTTGTCGAAGGCGACGGAACGGGTCCCGATATTTGGCGCGCATCGGTGCGCGTCTTCGACGCTGCCGTAGAGTTCGCTTACCAGGGCACGCGCAAAGTCGCGTGGATGGAAGTCTTCGCCGGCGAGAAATCATTTAAGCAGTTCAACGATTGGCTTCCGCAAGAGACGGTCGATGCAATGGCCGAATTCAGAGTATCGATCAAGGGCCCGCTCACCACGCCCGTCGGCGGCGGTATCCGCTCTCTCAACGTCACGCTCCGCCAAGTGCTCGACCTTTACGCCTGCATCCGCCCTGTGCGCTACTTCGAGGGTGTCGGCGCGCCGGTGAAGGAGCCGCAGAAAGTCGACGTGGTCATCTTCCGGGAGAATACGGAAGACGTTTACGCCGGCATCGAATGGAAGGCAAAGTCGCCCGAGGCGGAAAAGCTCCGCGCCTACCTGAAAAACGAATTCGGCAGCGATATCCGCGAAGGCTCAGCGCTCGGCATCAAGCCGATGTCTGAGTTCGGCTCGAAGCGGCTGGTGGAAATGGCGATCAAATACGCTATCGCGAAGTGCAGGGAGTCAGTGACTCTCGTGCACAAAGGCAACATCATGAAATTCACCGAAGGCGCGTTCCGCGACTGGGGCTACGAAGTCGCGCGGGACAAATATGCGCATGACACGGTGAGCGAAGCGGATCTAACGAAAGGCGGAAGCACTGCGCGCGCGGATGCGATTGTCATTCGCGACAGAATTGCCGACTCGATGTTCCAGCAGATGCTGCTTCGGCCATCGGAGTACTCAGTTATCGCTACGCCGAATCTCAACGGAGATTACCTCTCTGACGCGGCCGCGGCGCAGGTAGGCGGGCTCGGCATCGCACCCGGGGGTAACGTCGGCGATGGCGTCGCTGTGTTCGAAGCAACGCATGGTACCGCTCCGAAGTACGCCAATCTCGACAAGATCAACCCCGGCAGCGTGATTCTCTCCGGCGTGATGATGTTCGAGTACATGGGATGGAACGAAGCCGCCACGCTCATCGTGAAGGGAATGGAGACCGCGATCAAGGCGAAGAAAGTCACGTACGACCTCGCCCGTCAGATGCCCGGCTCGACTGAAGTATCCACCTCGGCGTTCGGCGATGCGATTATCGCGGGGATGAAGAGCTAAACATGCTGACCGTTCAGCTAAGCGCCTCAAACCCGGCGGAGACCGGCACTCCGCTCCTCGCCATCGCGTTAATGGAGAATCCGTCGCTCGCGGGAATCGCGGCGATCGACACGGCGTCGTCCGGCGCACTCGCGCGCACATTCGAGATGAAGGATTTCCGTGGCGGCCGAGACGAAACGCTTCATCTCACCGGGATCGCGAAGGGACCGCGGCGGCTCCTGCTCGTCGGTATGGGCGCGGTTACCGACAAGCTCGCTTCGCTTAAGCGAGCCGCTTCCTTGGCCGCTCGGCAAGGGCAGAAGCTCGGCGTGGGAGAGCTCGTGTTCTACGCGGGCCAGATCAACGCAGACGAGACCGAAGCCGTAACCGCGGGCCTCATCGCCGGCGCGTGGGAGTACAATGAGCTGAAGTCAGCGACGCCTGAGAGCGAAGCCCGCAAGCCGCTCGAGCGCGCGACGATTCTCACCAGCAACACTGACGACACTCGCCGCGGGTTGAGCAACGGACAAGCGGTCGGCTCGGGGCAGAGTCTTGCACGGCGCCTCGCCATGATGCCCGGAAATCTTTGCACGCCCGATTATCTCGCAGAGGTAGCGAGAGAGCTTGGCGAAAAGCACAAGCTCGAAGTGAACGTGATGGGAAGATCCGATCTCGAAGCGGAAGGGATGGGATCGTTCCTCGCCGTCGCGCAGGGAACTCCGCAGGACCCGAAGCTCATCACTCTTCATTACGACGGCGGCGGAAAATCAGCGAAGCCGATCGTCCTCATTGGTAAGGGCCTCTGCTTCGACAGCGGCGGCATCTCCATCAAGCCCGCGCAGGGGATGGAGATGATGAAATTCGATATGTGCGGTGCGGCGGGAGTCCTCGGAGCTATGGAAGCGATCGCTTCGATGAAGCTCAAGGTGAACGTGATCGGAATGATCGGCGCGACGACGAACATGCCGAGCGGCACGGCAATCAATCCCGGCGACGTTGTTAAGAGCCACTTCGGGAAGTACATCGAGATCATCAACACGGACGCCGAAGGGCGCCTTGTGCTTGCCGATCTGCTCTCCTACGCGCGAAAGTTCGAGCCGTCGGTGGTGGTGGACGCGGCGACGCTCACCGGCGCGGTCGTCATCGCGCTCGGTCACACAGCCACCGGCGTATTTGGAACCGACGAAGCACTCGTCACCGAAATCCTCGCCGCCGGACGCAAAGCCGGAGAGCCGGGATGGCCGTTGCCGCTGTGGGATGAATACAAGGATCTCATCAAGTCCGACGTCGCCGACGTAAAGAATTCCGGCGGCCGTCCCGCAGGTGCTGTTACGGCCGCACTCTTTCTCAAAGAATTCGTGGACGGATTTCCCTGGATTCACCTCGACATCGCCGGGACAGCGTATTCCGAAAGTGATTTGGTGACTATACCGAAGGGCCCCACAGGCGTTCCCGTCGGAACTTTTCTCGAGTTCGTTCGAGGGAGAGCGCGCTGAACGGCCGCTGTAGGGCGCTCCTCGCTCTCATTCGCCTCGGCGTCGTCGCCGGGGCGATTTGTTACGCGCCCTCCGCTCACGCGCAGGCGACCACCGTTCCCGCCAGTGAAGTTCCGCTGCCGACGAAGCCAAAAACCGATTCGGCTTCGGACACGGTCAAGATAAAACCAGATACGATAAAGCCGGCAATTGGACGATTCGTCGAACCGAAGACGTCGGACCAAAGCGCGCGGATGGAGTGGAACAGGGAGGAGATGTTCGCCAGCGGCTCGCTGACTCTTCTCGATCTCCTCGATCACGTCCCGGAGCTCACGACGTTCCGGTCGGGATGGATCTCTACGCCGCAGGTAGCTGCGTACAATGGTGATGTGGGCAAGGTCCGCGTCTTTATCGACGACGTGGAAATGGACGCGCTCAACGGACGGGAGGGCGGAGTCCTTGATCTTGGCTCCATTCAGATCTGGACGTTGGAGCACGTCACGCTCGAGCGGTCTGCGAGCGAGCTTCGCGTTTACCTGCGCACGTGGCGGGTCGAGCGGACGACTCCATACACGCGCACCGATATCGTTACCGGAAACGAAAATACGAATCTCTATCGCGGCTACTACGGAAAGCGTTACGAGAGGGGACAGGTTCTTCAGATCGCGGGACAACAATACGGGACGAGCAGCAGCAGAACCGCGGGAACGGGTGATGGGTTGTCGCTGCTGGGCCGGATCGGTATCGGCAAGAAATCGTGGAGCGCGGACGCATACGTGAACCGCACGCGCGTAAATCGCTCCACGCAAACCGTTCTCTTTCCATCTGATCGTCCTGCCATTCCGCCGCTGGATGCGACGAATACGCTCGCGTATCTCCGCGCCGGTTACGGGCACGTCGATGCCGGCCCGTGGGTCCAGATCATTGCGGCAACACAGCAGTTCAAAGAGTCGAGCTCGCACACGTCCGGGACTCCCACCGCTTCTACGACCACGGGTGGGATCGCGGTGCCTCGGGACACTGCGGACACCACGACTTCTTCGTCTCAGCTCGTGATCGGCGGAGGACTCCGGTTCGGTCCCGGCCGGCTCATCCTTCAAGAGCGCATGCGAATGACAGCGCACCGCCGGGACTTCGGCCCTTCAGCGCGGCTCGAGGTTGGCTCCGGTCTGAATGTCGTCGGGGCCTACGCGGAGTCCGACGCTCTGCGGCGCGTTACCCTCACCGAAGCAAGCGTGCGCCTTCAACCTCTCAGCTTTATTGCGTTGTCGGCGTCGGCGAGTCACCGCACAGCGTCCATCGAGCCGGGTGGCGGACCGTCGGGCACCGCGATTCGTGGGAGCGCGGGAGTGAAGCTGTTCGGGCTTTGGCTCTCGGGCGGAGTGATCACCAGCGACACGACCCTGCGCGGAGCGGCGCCGGTCTACGATACGTCTTACGTTTCGGGAGCCGTTGGCCGCTCGACCGGTGTGACGACAACGCTGCGCGGACCAGTCTGGAAGGGAATCGGCACCGATTCGTGGATCACGCATTGGTCCAACCCGCTGATGTATCAGCCGCGCTACGAGAGCCGAAGTGAGATCAATTACTCGAACAACTTCGAGACGCGTTTTCCCACCGGTAACTTTTCACTGCGCGCTTCTGCGGCGATGGAATACCGCGGGCGGGTCAGCTTCCCAACGTCGGCGGACGCCATCGGGGCTGGAAGCTCCCGCGTTCTCTCCGGCCTCCTCGAGATCCGGATCTTGCGAGCTGTAATCAGCTACCAACAGCGGAACATCCTGGCGTATCAGTACGAGATCATCCCTGGATTCCAAATGCCGAGGGTGCTCGCTATTTATGGTGTGCGGTGGGAATTTTGGAATTAACTATGTTATTTCGCGCCAATGGTTTAGCTAGCTGCACATGATAAACAGCATGACAGGCTTCGGCGCTGCGGATGGCTTGGTTGGCGGGGCGCGTGTAAGCGTCGAGGTAAGAAGCGTGAATCACCGCTTTTTCACTCCGACGATCAAACTTCCCAGCGCCTACTCGAAGTGGGAAGCCGACGTCCGGGAAATTCTTCGTAAGCGTGTGCAGCGTGGCCACATCACCCTTTTCGCCCGCACTGGAACTGACGCCGGAGAGGTCGGCGCGCTCATCGATGCGGTCAAGCTCGAGCGCTATCTCGCAGAGCTGCGCGGAATTCAGGAGAAGTACTCCCTCGCAGGAGACATCGACGTCGCAACCATTCTGCGGCTTCCGAACCTTTTTGGTGCCGGTTCCGAGCAGAGCGAGGAAGGCTCTCCGGAAGAGCTAGGCGCGATCGTCTCGAGAGCCGTCACCGATCTTTTGCGGATGCGCCAGACAGAAGGCGCCCAGGTCGGGCGCTATTTGGAGGAGCGGCTTGCCGAGCTGAAGAAGACGCTCGCTCGGGTCGGCGAACGCGCGCCGCGGCGCCTCAAGGAGCAGCACGCCAAGCTTCAGGAGACAATGGCGGATTTGATGGCCGACAAACCGCTCGACGAGTCGCGGATCGCGCAGGAAGTAGCCATCCTCGCCGAGCGGCTCGACGTCGCTGAAGAAATAGACCGCTTCAACGGGCATATTGCCGCCTTCGTCGACACAATCCGCAGTGTGAAGGGTGAGCCTGTGGGTAAACGACTGGGCTTTCTCCTGCAGGAGATGGTGCGCGAAGCAAACACGCTTGGCAGCAAGGCCAACGATTCCGCTATTCTTTCGGACGTGATTGTTCTTAAAGAAGAGTTGGAGCGCATGCGCGAGCAGGTCGAGAACGTAGAGTGAGTCGCTTCCCGATCATTCTTTCTGCGCCCTCAGGCGCGGGCAAGACGACGATCGCGCGGAGACTTCTCGCTGAGCGTACCGACCTCGGATACTCCGTCTCTGCTACCACCCGCCCGCCGCGGCCCGGTGAAGTCGACGCCAAGGATTATCACTTCCGGTCGACGGCGGAGTTTGAGGCGGCAAGGGAGCGCGGGGAATTCGCCGAGTCCGCTAACGTTCACGGCCATTTGTACGGGACGCTGAAGGCCGAGGTCGACCGCGTTCTTTCCTCGGGCCAGCATGTAGTGATGGACATCGACGTCCAGGGCGCGAAGCAGTTCGCGGCGGCGTTCCCGCAGTCGGTACTCATCTTCATCGTTCCACCCTCTATATCGTCCCTGGTAGAGCGCCTTAAAGCACGCGCTACGGAAGACTCGCGGTCCCTCGCCCGTAGATTGAGTGATGCACAGGATGAGCTTCAGGCATTAGATTTCTACAAGTACGTAGTCGTCAACGACGATCTGGATACGGCGATCAAGTCGGTCTCCAGCATCATCGACGCGGAGTCGCTCAAGCGGACGCGTGGCGGCGAAGTCATCGATCGAGTGCAAAAGCTCCTTGCTGATCTGGAGCGCGAGATCGGAAAACACACAGAGAGGTAGTTAATGCAGGTATTCATCCCGACCGAAGTTGCCCAGCACGCAACGAACAAGTACCTCGGCGTTCTCGTCGCGGCCAAGTTCGCACGTGCTCTCAACGAATTTCCCCGTGACCGCTCCGCGCCGGGTGAGAAGAAGCTCACTACGCGTGCTCTTGAAGAGCTGACGGAAGGGTCGATCGAGTATCGCGTCGTCCCGCGCCGCCGCGCTGAGTAATTAGCGGGGGTAAAGCAGTGTGGGATGCGCTTCCGGTGGTGAAGGAAGATTTCGCCAGCTACAAGACATCGTGGCTGGCGCGTTTGTTTCCATCAACCGTTGGTAAATGACAGACAACGACGCGCTTCGCCGCTACCTGGAGCAGCAGCGTGAGATGGGTGACCTGGATTTCGTTCTCGACACTCTTACCTCACGCGAGGTCGCCGAGAAGCTGAAGTCCGTGGGACGTCCGGATTGGAGGGCTTCCCTCAAGACGGCCGGCCTAGATGCTGAGCGGTCTCCATTGGCGACTCGCGGCGCCGCTCCGACTAGGGCTGCAGCGCCAATCGCAAAGACTCTCCCCGAGGATGAGATGAAGAAGAAGGGAAAAGTCGTCGTTGACGCCGAACACACCAACGAAGCGATCGAAAAAGCGCGGTCGCTTAAGCCGATCGCCGAAAAGGTCAACAGCTGCAAGCGGTGCCTGCTCTACACGACCGCGACCAACGGAGTTCCTGGCGAGGGCGACTCGAAAGCGCAAGTAGTGATCGTCGGTGAGGCGCCGGGCGCGAATGAAGACGAAACCGGACTTCCTTTTGTCGGCGCGGCGGGTGGACTTCTCACAAAAATTCTGGAATCGGTAAATCTTTCGCGCGAGGAAGTCTTTATCACCAACGTGGTTAAGCACCGGCCACCGGGAAACCGCAATCCGACGCCAGATGAAGTCGAGGCGTGCTCGCCTTATTTGATCAGACAACTTGAGTTGATAAAACCCAAAGTCATCATAGCTTTTGGGAACTTCGCTGCGCAGACGCTTCTTGGGACGAAAGATGGAATCGGGAAGCTGCGCGGTACCGTTCACACGTATCACGGAACACCGCTGGTGGTGACATACCATCCGGCGGCCCTCCTTAGAAATCCGAACTGGAAACGCCCGACTTGGGAAGATGTCAAGCTTGCCCGTAGAGTACTCGATAACGCCCAAGGCGCGTGACCCTTACAGCGATCGCAGGCCACCTTACTCGGAAGACGCCGAGCAGGCTGTGCTGTCCGCGATGCTCATGGATCCGGACGCGATCCTGCGCGCAACGCAGTTCGTCGACGACACGATGTTCTACCGCGAAGGCCACCGACGCATCTATCGCGCGATGGTCGGCCTTTCGGAGCGCGGCGATGTAGTCGATCCGCTCACTCTCTCCGAAGAGCTGTCACGGAGAGGCGAGCTCGAGTCGAGTGGCGGGAAGGATTACATCTCCTTCCTCGTGGACGCGGTCCCCACCGCGGCCAACATCGAGTACCACGCCAAGATCGTTAAGGAGAAAGCGCTCCGCCGCCGGCTCATCGAAGTGTCCACTGCGACGGTCAGCGAGGCATTCGAATCCGCCGCTCCAGCCGCGGAGCTTCTCGACGAGGCCGAGCACAAGATCTTCGAGCTCAATCAGGCGCGCGGCAATGAAGGCTTCATGCGCATCAAGGAGCTTCTCTGGCCGGCGATGGAGCGCATCGAAGTTCTACAGCGCGGCGATGGATCGGTTACGGGTGTGCCAAGCGGATACAAGGACCTCGACGAGCTTACCGCAGGCTTCCAGAAATCGGATCTCATCATCATCGCCGCACGTCCCTCGATGGGAAAAACGGCCTTCGTTCTCAACATCGCCCAGAATGCAGCGCTCGAGCATCAAGTGCCGGTAGCATTCTTCTCCTTCGAAATGAACAAGGAGTCGCTGGTGCAGCGTCTTCTCACTGCTGAAGGCAGAGTGGACGCGCAGCGCCTTCGCCGGGGAAAGCTGCAGGACGAAGAGTTCGTGCGTCTCGGCCGCGCCGCCGGCATTCTGAGTCACGCGCCGATTTGGATTGATGACACCCCTGGAATGACCCTGCTCGAGCTTAGATCGAAAGCGAGACGGCTCAAGATGGAACAGCAGATCGGACTCGTCGTCGTGGACTATCTCCAGCTCATGCAGGGCCCCGCGAACAGCGAAAGCCGCCAACAGGAGATCAGCACTATCTCGCGCTCGCTGAAGCAGCTTGCGCGGGAGCTCGAGGTTCCGGTCATCGCCCTGTCACAGCTCTCGCGTATGCCCGAGCAGCGGACGGATAAGCGGCCGCAGCTCTCCGACCTTCGCGAATCCGGCGCCATCGAGCAGGACGCTGACCTCGTGATGTTCATCTATCGCGCCGAAGTTTACGAGGGATCGGTAGACAAGGACGGCAACTCTCTCGAGGGAAAAGCCGAGATCATCATCGGGAAGCAGCGTAACGGCCCGACCGGCTTTGTGAACATGTACTTCAACAAGGCGTTCACGCTCTTCGAAGGCTTCAGCCAGCGCAAGCAGAACGAGTGAGCGCGAAAACAAAAACGATTTACCGCTGCACGAGCTGCGGCGCCGACCACCCAAAGTGGGCGGGGAAGTGCGAAGTGTGCGGTGATTGGAACAGTCTCGTCGAAGAGATGGCCGCCTCGGCGAAGGCCCCCAGCGGATCCGCGCGCCGCGCCGCAGGCCACAAAGGATTGTCGCAGGGCGGATCGATCGCGGAAGTGTCGACGATCCGCGATATCGCCACTACCGAAAACCGCCGCTGGAAAACCGGAATGCGCGAGCTCGACTTCGTGCTCGGCGGAGGAATCGTTCCCGGTTCGATGGTGTTGATTGGCGGAGAGCCGGGGATCGGAAAGTCGACGATTTTGCTGCAGGTCGCGGCGCGCCTCAACGCCCTTGGACATTCGTGTCTTTACGTCTCTGGAGAAGAGTCGGCGCTTCAGGTGAAGCTTCGCGCCGAGCGTCTCGACGATGCAGCCGCGGACGTGCAGCTGCTCAATGAAACCCTGTTGGAGACGATTCTCGCCACTGCCGCTGCCACGAAGCCGAAAGTGATGATCGTCGACTCCATTCAAACGGTCTTCACAGGCGATCTCGAAGGAGCTCCCGGCGCTGTCGGACAAGTGAGGGAGTGCGCAGCTCGGCTTATGCGTTTCGCGAAAGACACCGAGACGACCGTCTTCGCCGTTGGACATGTCACCAAGGGCGGGGGCATTGCGGGCCCGAAGACGCTCGAGCACATCGTCGATACGGTTTTGTATTTCGAGGGTGACGCGATGCTCGAGCACCGACTCCTCCGTGCTACAAAGAATCGTTTTGGGAGTGTCGATGAGATTGGCGTCTTCAGGATGACGCCACGCGGGTTGATACCCGTGGAAAATCCTTCAGAGCTTTTTCTCGGAGAAAATCGCGGCGAGGCATCCGGCAGTGCGGTCACCGCTCTCCTTGAAGGCTCGCGTCCTCTGCTGGTCGAAGTTCAGGGCCTTGCAGCGAAAGCCGGGTATGGAACGCCGCAGCGCGTAAGCACCGGGTACGACGGGCGTCGCCTCGCGCTGCTTCTCGCAGTGCTCGATAAGCGCGCGGGAATGTCGTTCTCGCAGCTCGATGTTTTTCTCAACGTTGCCGGCGGAATCAGAATGCAGGAGCCGGCGGGTGATCTTGCCGTCGCCGCCGCGCTCGGCTCCAGCTTCTATGACAAGCCACTGCCGCCATCCGCGCTCTTCCTCGGCGAAATCGGGCTAGGCGGAGAGATTCGTCCGGTTTCGCAGAGTGAGCGGCGCCTCGGCGAAGCGGCGCGCATGGGAATGACGTCCGCGTTCATGGCGGACCGCGGCGCTCCCTCGAAAAAATCAGGGCCGCTGAGCGTGCGCGGAGTGCGCAACATCACGGATCTTTTCAAAGCTCTTTTCGCTTAAATGGCGCCTCGCGATGTCGGAGTCATCATCGCAGCGGGAGGAAGCGGTAACAGGACGGGCTCGTCCGAGCTCAAGCAGTTCAGATGGATTGCGGGCAAGCCGATGCTGCTGCATTCGCTGCAGAGGTTACAGGAACGAAGCGACGTAGCGATGGTCGTGTGTGTGCTGCCGCGCGAATACGTTGCCGATCCGCCCCCGTGGATCTTCCAGTGTGACACAGACCGCCTTCTGCTTTCCGTCGGCGGCAAGGAGCGGCAGGATTCAGTGATGAACGGCCTGGAAGACATCCCGGCGGAATGCAGCATCATCCTCGTTCACGACGCGGCACGGCCTTTCTTTACCGACGCGACCACCGACGCGGCGGTCGCAGCTGCACGCGCCGGAAAATGTGCAGTACCTGTGCTGGCGATGACCGATACGGTGAAGTCGCTCGACTCGGATCTCCGAATTACCGCGACCGTCGAGCGGAAGAGTCTCTTCCGCATTCAGACGCCGCAGGCCTTTCCGCGGGAGAAGCTCGAGCAGGCGCACCTTGCTGCACGCAAAGACACTTACGTCGGGACTGATGACGCAGAGCTATGTGAGCGGCTTGGCTTGGAGTGCGTTGGCGTCCCGGGCAGCGAGCGCGCTCTCAAGATTACGACGGAAAATGATTTCGCTCTCGCCGAAGCTCTGAGTATCTTGCGCGAATGACAGCCGGGCTTGTCGTTCCGTTCTGGTCGGCCGATGAAGTGGAATCGTCGATCCCCGGGACCATTGCGCACCTCAACGCGAGAAAAGTTCTCGGCTACCCCACCGAGACGGTTTACGGATTCGGCGGGGCAGTGGACAAGGAATCGGTTCAGGCACTCGTGGATCTCAAAGGACGGGCGCCCGGAAAGCCGTTTCTCGTTTTGGTATCAGGCAGCGAGATGATCACGCGACTCGGTCTTCACCTCGGGTCGTATGCGGCCAGCCTTGCCGCGAGACATTGGCCCGGCCCGCTCACTCTCGTTCTTCCGGGCGGCGAGCATCGCGTGCCGCCGAAACTGCGTGGACCCGAGGGCGGAGTAGCGGTGAGATGGACGCCGCACAAGGGACTTCTCCGCTTGATCAACGCGTACGGACAACCAATCACCTCGACGAGCGCGAACAAACCGAGGGTGCTTCCCGCAACGGCGGCGTCCGAAATCGTCGCGCAGTGGCGCCAGGAAGTTGTCTCGGGAGAGCTTCGCGTTCTAGATGGGGGGACGCTCGCTCATTCTCCGCCCTCGACAGTCGTCGATTGCACCGGACCGACCGCAAAGATCATCCGCCCCGGGGCAGTGACCTTGGAAGAGCTGCGCAACACGGTGCCCGACATCATAGACGCGCCTCCTTTCGTTCCGTCCCCTTCGTGAACGTTTTGTTCGTTTGCACCGGCAACACCTGCCGGAGCCCTCTCGCGGAGAATTTTGCCAAAGCATCGGCCGCGAAGCGCGGGATGAGAGATTTCACCGCTACGAGCGCGGGTACCAACGCCTGGGACGGATCCCCCGCATCTGATGGCGCGCTGCTCGTAGGCATGGAGCGACAGCTCGATCTCGGTGCCCACCGCTCGCGAAAGCTGACACGCGACATGGTGGCAGCTGCCGATCTCATCCTCGTGATGAGTGCCGCGCATCTCGAGCCGGTAAGACAGCTGGGCGGCGGTGGAAAGGTGCATCTGATCGATGAATACGGGTCGGACGGCGGCTCCTCCGAAGGTGTGAGCGATCCTTTCGGTGGCGAGCTCGACAGCTACCGCGAAGCAGCAGATTCTCTCGAGCGTGCCATCTCAGGAATGTTCGACCGCCTCGCGCGCTGAGAAAGTGCCCCCGACGCGGCTCGTACTGATTGGCGATCCCGTGTCGCACTCGCTGTCGCCGAAGTTCCAATCTGCCGCGATCGACGCTGCCGGCCTCGGAGTCAAATACGAAGCAATGAAGGTGAGCAGCGCGGACTTGGAGCAAGTTGCGCAATCGCTCCTGGATGAAAGTGCCGGTGGTAATGTCACCGTGCCACACAAGACCGCATTCAGTCGCCTTTGCGGAGAACGTACAGCAACGGCGGAACGGACCGGCGCGGTGAACACTTTCTGGACACGCGATGGAAAGCTCGTCGGCGACAATACCGATGTGGCCGGCTTTGACGCCGCCGCGCGGGAGCTGCTCGGCGAAATTCCGCCCGGGGTCAAAGTCGCGGTGATTGGTGCGGGCGGCGCGGCCGCCGCCGTTCTCGCTGCCGTCGAGGGATGGCCCGGTGCGAAAGTCCGTCTCTTCAGCAGAACGCTCGAGCGCTCGGAGAAACTGGCGGAGCGCTTTGCCGATTTCGTGCGCGTGGATTCGGCGCTGCAAACGGCGCTTGCCGGCGCAACTCTGGTGGTAAATGCAACGCCGATTGGGATGACCGACGATTCGGTGCCTCTTGAAACAGAGCATCTACCCCGTGACTCGGTCGTGCTCGATCTCGTCTACCGGCCCGGCGGCACTGCTCTCACGCGCGCCGCACACGGAGCGGGACATCGCGCCGCCGATGGGAGGACCATGCTCATCGAGCAGGGGGCACGGTCGTTCGAGAAGTGGTTTGGCTTCGCGCCTGACAAACGACTGATGCGCGCCGCACTGGGGTGAGAGGGGCAGTGCTGCTCTCAGCAGTACGGGAAGCCATTCTCGACTTCACTCTGCCGCGCGTATGCGTGGGCTGTGATGCCCTTATGGCTCGCGCCGAGGCCGGCATTGTTTGCGGTTTGTGCTGGAGCCGGGTGCATCTTCTGCCGAATCCCGTCTGCGCCCGGTGCGGTCATCCCTTTTCGGGCGCGGAATGCCGCTGGTGCGAGCTGCTCCCACCGTACGTTCGTTGCGCTCGCTCCTTTTGTTGGATTCCGGGCGAGCCCGCCGCTGAGATCGTCCACGCTCTCAAATACGGTGGATGGCACGCCGTCGGTGCCGAGATGGGCAAGAGAATGTCGCGGCTCACCTTTCCGGACGACGTTGTGCGAGAGCGCGTAGCACTCGTTCCTGTTCCGCTCTCCGCAGCGAGGAAAAAGGAGCGTGGCTACAACCAAAGTGAGCTGCTCGCGGCGGAGATTGCCGAGGCCTGGAAAATTCCGCTCGTTTCTGGCTGCCTTGTGCGTACGCGATCGACCCGTACACAGACCGAGCTTAGTCCCGAAGACCGCCGCGCAAATGTTGCCGGCTCGGTTAGATTCCACACGCGCCGGGTTGATCTCGCCGGAGCTCACGTCGTCCTTGTGGACGACGTGGTGACTACGGCGGCGACGCTCAACGAATGCGCACGCGCTCTCTACGATGGCGGCGCGCGAATAATCAGCTACGTGACTTTCGGCCGCGCCCGCTCTGCGGGCGACCGGATTTGACAGAGGAGATGGATTAGATGGCAATAAGGGTGGCAATTAACGGCTTTGGGCGTATCGGTCGGCAGGTGCTGCGTGCCGCGAAGGAGCAGGGCGTCGCGGATCTCGATTTTGTCGCCATCAACGATCTCACCGACACGCGCACGCTCGCTCACTTGTTCAAGTACGACTCAGTTCACGGGACGTTTCAGGGCGATGTCGAGAGTGGGGAGGGCGGGATCATAGTCGATGGAGACGAGATTCGCGTCACTACGGAGAAGGATCCATCCGCTCTGCCGTGGAAAGAGTTCGGCGTTGACATAGTGCTCGAGTCCACCGGGCGCTTCACGAACGCCCCCGACGCGAAGAAGCACATCACCGCGGGAGCAAAGAAGGTTCTCATCTCCGCCCCGGCCAAAGGCGAAGACATCACCATCGTCATGGGTGTCAACAGCGAGAAGTATGACAGCGCCAAGCACCACATTATTTCCAACGCTTCGTGCACGACGAACTGTCTCGTCCCGATGGTGCAAGTCATTCGCGACAACTTTGGATTCAAGCACGCCTCGATGCTGACCGTTCACAGCTACACGAACGACCAGAGCATCCTCGATCTGCCTCACAAAGATCTCAGGCGCGCCCGCGCGGCCGCGCTTTCGATGATCCCGACGACGACAGGCGCCGCGAAGGCCACGTCTCTTGTAATCCCCGAAGTGAAAGGGAAGATCGACGGCATGTCGATTCGAGTTCCGACGCCGGACGTCTCGTTTACCGACCTGACGGTCGAAGTGGAAAGGCCGACCACAGTGCAGGAAGTGAACGCCGCGTTCAAGGCCGCCGCCTCGGGCGCGCTCGACGGAATTCTCCGCTACACCGAAGTAGAGCTGGTCTCCTCCGATTACATCGGCGATCCAGCGTCGTGCATCCTCGATGCAAAGACGACGAACGTGATCGATGGAACGCTGGTGAAGGTCTGCGGCTGGTACGACAACGAGTGGGGCTATTCGTCGCGCTGCGTGGATCTGGTGCGCTTCATCGGCGCCCGGCTCTAGAGCGTCTCTTGAAGAAGAGAAGCATCAAGGATCTCGACGAGAACGCGCTGCGGGGCAAGCGTGTTCTCGTTCGCGCGGACTTCAACGTCCCACTTGATGATCAGTGCGAGATCACCGACGACATGCGCATTCGCGCCGCCCTTCCGACGCTCGAGCTGATTCTGGAGCGCGGCGGCCGTCCCATAATTCTCTCACATCTTGGCAGGCCCAAAGGGAAGCCGGAGCAAAAATATTCGCTTCAGCCGGTCGCGAAGCGCATTGCCGAGCTCACGGGCAAGAAGGTGAATTTCGTCGAGTCGACCGACTCCGACGAAGCGATGAGCGCGTCGAGGTCGCTTCTCGATGGCGAGATTCTCCTGCTCGAGAACACCCGCTTCCTCGGGGGCGAGGAGAAGAACGATCCCCGCCTGGCTCGTGCGCTTTCGGAGCTCGGAGATGTGTTCGTGAACGACGCATTCGGGGCCGCGCACCGCGCGCACGCTTCGACCGCGGGAATCGCCGACCATCTGCGCCCCGCCGTTTGCGGACTGCTTATGCAGCGAGAGCTTGATTATCTCGGTGCCGCCCTCGAGAAACCCGTGCGCCCCTTCATCGCCATTCTTGGCGGCGCGAAAATGTCCGGAAAAATCGACGTCATCGAGAGTCTCCTTCCGAAGGTGGATGGTTTGCTCATCGGTGGAGCGATGGCTTGCACGTTCTACAAGGCAATGGGGCTTGAGACCGGAACGTCGCTCGTAGAGCCCGATCGAGTGGAGATGGCGAAGGCAATGCTCGATCGCGGTGGATTCAAGCTCACGCTTCCCCACGATTGCGTGGTCGCACCGTCGATGGACGCGGGAGCAAAGGCGCACGTAGTTGCGCGGTCGGAAATTCCAGCCGACGAGATGATGCTCGACATCGGCCCCGCATCTGCCGAGTCGTTTGGCAGAGCGATAGCCGCGGCCAAGACTGTAATCTGGAACGGGCCGATGGGAGTTTTCGAGACTCCTCCATTCGATAAAGGCACGCTCGCAATCGCCAATGCGATGGCGGCGGCAACAGCAGGCGGAGCGACGACGATCGTTGGCGGGGGAGACTCCGCAGCCGCCGTGGCGGCGGCGGGGGTCGGAGCGAAAATGTCGCACGTGTCCACAGGCGGCGGCGCCTCGCTCGAGTTTCTCGAGGGAAAGAAGCTCCCTGGCGTCGAAGCGCTGGACGACGCCTGATGCTGCGACCTGTTTTCGCGGCAAACTGGAAGATGAACAACGGGCCCACTGCGGCCGTCGAGTTCATGCGCTCCTTCATTTCCGTTTATCCAAAGCAGAACGACCGCACGGTCATCTTCTTTCCGCCGGCGCTTTCGGTTGCCCCGGTGCGCGCAGCCGTTCGCGAGCGCGCAGACCTTCTACTGGGCGTGCAGAACATCCACTGGGAAGCGCAGGGCGCTTTTACGGGAGAGATCTCTGCGTCGATGGCGCGCGACGCCGGAGCGACTGTCGTGCTCGTCGGTCATTCTGAGCGCCGCCACGTATTCGGCGAGACTGATGAAGAGTGCGGGAAGAAAGTTGTGGCTGCCGAGAAGGCCGGACTTACTCCGATGCTTTGCGTTGGCGAGAAACTCGAAGAGCGTGAGCGTGGCGAAACCGAAAGCGTAGTTCTTCGGCAGCTTCGCGCGGGCCTCTCTGGACTCTCGGCGCCACATAGCGGACCGCTTCTCATCGCCTACGAACCCGTCTGGGCGATCGGCACCGGCAAGACTGCGACACCGGCCGACGCGGCTGCGGTTCACAGGGTGTTGCGTGCAGAGCTCAGTGCATTCGCCGGCGAAAAAGCCGGGCGCGTGCCCATTCTTTATGGCGGCAGCGTGAATCAGGGAAATGCGTCAGCGCTTCTCGCCGCGGAAAATGTCGACGGGCTCCTCGTCGGAGGCGCGAGCCTGGATCCCAACACCTGGCTTTCAATCACAACTGCATAGCAATAGACGGCGCCGCAGGGTGTTGACTGAAGTGGAGGTCTCCCGTGATATTGAAAGGCTGCATCAACTCCGTCCCGAGCAATGATTTACAATTTTCTTTTGGTCCTCCTCGTCATCGATAGTGTCCTTCTCGTCGCCGCGATTCTCGCGCAGTCGGGAAAAGGCACCGGCCTCGCTGCCAGCTTCGGCGGCGCGAGTTCATCGCCTGACGCGTTCATTGGAATTCGGCAGGCAGGTAACCTTCTTACCAGGTTCAGCTGGTGGGGCGGTGGCGTTTTTCTTTTCCTCGCCTTCGTGCTTCAGCTGATGTCCTCACGCGTGAACACCCCGCACTCCGTGCTCGAGAAGTCCCTTCCGACGGCTGCGCAGAGTGCGCCCGCTCCGACATCGACGCCGTCAGTCCCGCTTCAGCAGGCGCCGGCGACTCCGGCCACCACGCCACCGGCGAGCACTCCGAAGCGCTGATTTGAATCAGGATATCAGTCCCTCGATTCCAGGGTTCCTCCTCTTAGAGGATGGAACCCTTTTTAACGGCCGAGTTCGCGGACGCGAACCCGCGCGCGCGCTTCCGGCTGTAGCCGAGGTTGTGTTCACGACCAACATGACCGGATACCAGGAGGTTTTTACCGACCCTTCGTACTCCGGCCAGATCGTGGTGATGACCACGCCACACATCGGCAATTACGGTATCAATGCGGAAGATGCGGAATCCGCATCGCCGCAGGTTGCCGGCGTTGTAGTCCACGAGCTCTCAGACATGTATTCGAATTGGCGGGCTACCGGCGACTTAATGAGTTGGTTGGACGCTGCGCAAATCCCGCTAATAGAGGAAGTTGACACGAGGCGTCTCACACGTCACTTGAGGTCGATTGGGGTGATGCGCGGGGTGATCGGCATTGGAGAAGCGCCCGATGCGGCTGCGCTTGCCGCGCTCGATGCGTGCCCCTCGATGGAAGGCCTGGACTTGGCGTCGCGCGTGTCTACGCGCTCCGCTTATACCTGGGGGAACCCGAACGCGCGGCACCACATCGTCGCGTACGACTACGGAATCAAGCGCAACATCCTCCGCATCTTCGGTGAGAACGACTGCCGGGTAACCGTAGTTCCGGCGGCAACAACAGCGGAAGAAACGCTCGCTCTCAAGCCGGACGGACTCTTCCTCTCGAATGGCCCCGGCGATCCTGACGCCGTAAGCTACGCGCCGCCTACCATTCGGGCGCTGACGTCCGCGGGGATTCCGACGTTCGGAATCTGCCTCGGTCATCAGCTGCTCGGACTCTCCTTCGGGGGTTCGACGAAGAAAATGCCTTACGGGCATCGCGGCGGAAATCATCCCGTAAAGGAGATCGAGACCGGGCAGGTGTTCATCACTTCACAGAACCACGGGTTTGCTGTGGAAGGAAACGAAAAAGGAATCAATGGCGCGCCGGACCTCGAGCTGACCCACGTGAATCTCAACGACGGCACAGTGGAAGGGCTCCGCCACAAGGAGCTTCCCGTCTTCGGCGTGCAGTATCATCCGGAAGCGGCGCCGGGTCCTCACGACGCGCGCCCCTTGTTTCAGGAGTTCCTCAAGGCTCTCCCCAAAGCCGCGAAGTAGCTCCGTAGTCGCTTGACACCATTTCACTAAAGCCATAACTTCTAAGCACTTACGCGACTGGCCGCGTTAAAAACTGGGGAACCCAATGACCAAAGCGGACCTCGTTGAGCGGGTTACAACGCAGATCTCGCGGACTGCCGGACCGATGATTTCGAAGAAGGACTGCGCTCGCGTAGTCGATTCCTTCCTAGAAGCGGTCAAGGAGTCCCTCCAGCGGCAGGAAAACATCGAAGTGCGCGGCTTTGGCACCTTCAAGATCAGAAACAGAAAGACCAGAATGGCCAGAAATCCTCGCACCGGGTCGCCGGTGGAAGTGTCCGCACGCCCGGTTCCCGTTTTCAAGCCGTCGAAAGAGCTCCGCGCGCTGGTTGCCGGCGTCGATGTCTCTCATATCGAAGAGGAGTAGGACCTCCCATTCGAAATGGAGCAATTTGAAGTTCGCCTGTTCGCTTCCTTCGCCGACATCTTCGGCAGCCAGAACGTCAGTGTAAGCTTGCCGCGAGGCTCCACCGTAGAAGAGCTCGCTTTCGCGCTTCGCCAAATGCCCCCGGGCAGCGCGCTTCCAAAGAAACTCGTAGTAGCCGTGAACCACACGTACGTCCCGTCTCACACGGTGCTCGAGCCGACCGACGAGATCGCAGTCATTCCTCCGATAGCAGGCGGATGATAGGAATTCGGTTGGTCCACGAAGCGATTGAACCGGGCTCGCTCATCAAGGCGGTTTCCGGCGCGGACAAGGGAGCGATCTCGCTGTTCCTCGGAACAGTGCGGGAGATGAACGACGGAAGGGCGGTCGCCGCCCTACGCTACAGCGCGTACTCCGAAATGGCAGAGACCGAGCTCCTGAGGATTGCGGACGAGATGCGCGATCAATTCGGGGTCACAACCGCAGTCATCGAGCACCGCCTCGGCGACCTCGAGATCGGTGACATTGCGATTGGGATTGCGGTCGCGCACGCGCACCGAGCGCCGGCCATTGCCGCGGTGGCGTACGCGATGGACGAGATAAAAAGACGCGTGCCGATCTGGAAGGAAGAGGCGTACACGGACGGGACAAAAGAGTGGGTCGATCCAACCGCTGCGAGCGTGACGAAGTGACGCAGCTCATCGACGGCAGCGGCCGCAAGATCAACTATCTCCGCATCTCCGTCACGGACAAGTGCAACTTCCGCTGCCTTTACTGCATGCCCGAAGAAGGTTTGCAGTGGCTTCCGAAATCGGAGATCCTTTCCTACGAGGAGATTGCTGAGATCGTGCGGCAGCTGCAGCCGCTTGGCGTGACCCGGCTCCGCATCACCGGAGGCGAGCCGCTCATCCGGCCGAACCTCGACCGGCTTATCTCACAGTTAAAGGTGATTCCTGGTGTAGAGGACATCTCGCTCTCGACGAACGGCGTTCACCTGCCGAAGCTAGCCCAGTCTCTCGCCGACGCGGGATTGAATCGCGTGAATCTCAGCGCCGACTCGCTGCGCGCTGACCGGATCGCTGCGATCTCACGGCGGTCGCTCGGCTTCGATCCAATCGTCGCGGCGATGGCGGCCGAGCGGGCCGGACTCTCTCCGGTGAAAATCAACGTCGTCGTGATGCGTGGCATCAACGACGATGAAATTCTCGACTTTGCACGTCTCACTCTCGATCATCCCTGGCACGTCCGCTTCATCGAGCTGATGCCGGTCGGTGAGATGCGCGACGTAACCTGGGATCACGTGGTGCCGACGGACGAGCTTCTCGACCGTGTTTCCTCGATTGGCACTCTCACTCCCGTGAGCGGGCCGGCGCGGGGCAACGGACCGGCGAAATATTTTTCATTCGCCGGAGCGGCCGGGTCAGTCGGCGTCATCACGCCGATGACTCACACGTACTGCGACACGTGCAACAAAGTCCGTCTCACCGCTGACGGTCGTCTCCGCACCTGCCTCTTCGGTGACCACGAGCTCGACCTTCGCACGCCGCTTCGCGCTGGAGAGCCGGTCGCGCACATCGTCGAGGCCGGCCTGCTCGAGAAACCCGCCGAGCATCATCTGCTGCAGATGCAGGTCGGTGGACTGCGCGCGCTCTCGCAGATCGGCGGGTAGTTAGGGCCATTCCGCTGTCTCGCGAATTGCCGCGCGTGGCGCTGCCGGATAAGTTTCGCGGAGTACTACTCCACTAATTCAAAGCAAAAAAATGGTAAACAAGATCACTGTGGTCGGCGCGGGAAACGTCGGCGCGACCACTGCCCAGCGCCTCGCCGAGAAAGAGCTCGCGCGCACCGTCGTCCTCGTCGATATCCAGGAAGGAATCCCGCAGGGAAAGGGACTCGACCAATGGCAGTCGGCGCCGATCGAAGGATTTGACTCGCGCGTCATCGGCACGAACGGGTATGACGAGAGTGCGAACTCCGACATCATCGTCATCACCGCCGGAATTGCAAGGAAGCCGGGCATGTCGCGCGACGATCTCCTCAACACGAACGCCGGCATCGTCAAGCAGGTGTCGGAGAACATCAAGACCACGTCGCCCAACGCCATTCTCATCGTCGTATCGAATCCGCTCGACGTGATGTCGTACGTTGCGATGAAGGTTACCGGTTTTCCGCGCGAGCGAGTACTCGGCATGGCTGGCGTCCTCGACACAGCTCGCTACCGCGCATTTCTCGCGGAAGCGCTCGACGTCTCCGTACGCGACATCCAGGCGATGGTGCTCGGCGGGCACGGTGACACGATGGTGCCGTTGATCTCTTACACGTCGGTTAGCGGAATTCCGATTACGCAGCTAATGTCGCAGTCCACCCTCGACGGAATTGTCGAGCGGACGCGTACAGGCGGCGCCGAGATCGTGAAGCACCTCAAGACGGGTTCGGCGTACTACGCGCCTTCGGCGGCGGCGGTCCAGATGTGCGAAGCGATCGTAAATGACCAGAAGCGGATTCTTCCGTGCGCGGCGTGGCTGCAGGGCGAGTACGGCATGTCCGATCTGTTCCTTGGAGTTCCGTGCAAGCTTGGGCGCAAAGGCCTCGAACAAATCATTCAGGTCGAGCTCACCGCGGCCGAGAAAGACGCGCTTGCGAAGAGCGCGGACGCAGTGCGCGAGCCGATGGCGGCTGTAAAGCTCTAGTTGGCGCGGATGGTGCAGATTCTCTCCGGAAACGGTCCGGAGAGAAATTGCAGAATGGTGATGAGCGGGGCGCCGACGAAACTGTGCCGGGTGCGAATCCGGATCAGGGTGCGAATCCGGATCAGGGTGCGGATTTAAGGGTCAGCGCGCCCGCGCTCGAGGCGAGCCAACAGCCGGGGTTCAAAGTCGTGGAGGAAGAGCCCCGACGTGGCGGAAGCAAGGCGGTGTGGACGGCGGTGATCGTCATCCTCGCGATCCTCGCCGGCTTCTACTTCCGAATCTTCCGCTAGGCCTTTTCGTCGGGGAGGCGATGCCTCTCGATGTCGCGACTCAACCGCGTTTTCTCACTTCGCTTCTCGGCGGCGTCGTGCTGCTGGCGATGCGCGACGAGCCGGTGGTCCCCGGGATGTTCGACCGGCTCCTTCTCTGCCTGGTGAGTTTTCCCGGAATGAAGCTGCTCCAGGATTTTGTTTCGCGTCTTCTGCCCGTGCCCGCCTTCAGCGTGATCCTGTGGGCCCTTCTGGTGTCCGTCATTGTTATGCATCAGTCCCCATTTTTTGATTTCAAGCTCGCAACCGCACACAGCGCAATCGCGAGGCCACCCTACAATTTGGGCAGTGTTACCCCGCGCTGGCCCTGATACTTGCCTTTCTTGTCCTTGTAGGAGGTTTCGGGCGCCTCGTCACCCTTAAAGAAGAGAACCTGTGCGATCCCCTCATTGGAATAGATCTTCGCGGGCAGGGGAGTGGTGTTGGAAATCTCGAGAGTGACGTATCCCTCCCACTCCGGCTCGAGCGGCGTGACGTTGGTGATGATCCCGCAGCGTGCATAGGTGGATTTGCCCACCGTCACAGTGAGAACATCGCGCGGTATCCGGAAATATTCCACCGAAACGGCGAGCGCGAACGAGTTCGGCGGGACGATGCACACGTCGCCCTCGAATTCAACGAACGATTTCGGATCGAAATTCTTCGGATCCACCACCGAGCTCAGTACGTTCGTGAAAATTTTGTACTGGGACGCGACCCGCATGTCATAACCGTACGAGCTTACACCGTACGAAATGACTCCAGACCGCACCTGACTCTTCTCGAAGGGCTCGATCATGCCGTGCTCGAGGGCCATGCGAGTAATCCAACGATCGGCTTGAATTGACATTTAGAGTTGGAAAGGAACCGCGTTTGCAGAGGGAATGGAGGGCGTTTCTGTCGGGAATGTATCCGTCTCGATTTCACGCCGCTATCACGCTTCCGGGAGCCGTTGAATTAGCCCGAAGCGCAGGGTAGATTCTCGCAGAATAACTTAGTGAAAAATTTCACGAAGTCCGGAACCTGATGGCTCGCGCCTACTTTCCAGTCCTTTTTCTAATCGGTTTTGTAGTCATGAACGCGCTGCTGATCCTTGCGATCTCGGCGCTGACAATGCGCTCGCGGCCGAACGCGGTAAAGCAGAGCGCTTACGAGTCCGGAATCCCGGCACTCGGCGACGCCCGGGAGAGATTTTCGGTCCGGTTTTACCTCGTCGCCATTCTTTTCATCATCTTCGACATCGAAACGGTCTTCATGATTCCCTGGGCCGTTTACTATCGCCAGCTCTCCTGCGCTGTAGCTCTTCAGGGTCAGACCTGCCCCAGCGGACAGATATCTTTCTTTGGAATGGGCGAGATGCTGGTGTTCATGCTCATACTGCTCGTAGGCTTCGTTTACGTCTGGAAGAAAGGAGCACTGCAATGGGACTAGTCTCACGCCCCGAGCGCGGGCTCATCACCCATGACGCGGGATCGCAGGAAGGCTGGGTTGCGACGCGTCTCGATTTCCTCGTCAACTGGGCCCGCGCCAATTCGCTGTGGCCGATGCCATTCGGCACTGCCTGCTGCGCCATCGAGTTTATGGCCACTGCGGCGAGCGATTTCGATCTCGCGCGCTTCGGGATGGAGCGGATGAGCTTCTCGCCGCGTCAGGCGGACGTTCTCATTTGCGCCGGACGAGTTCCGTTCAAGCTTGCGCCTATCATCCGCCGCATCTGGCAGCAGATGCCGCAGCCGAAGTGGGCAATCTCGATGGGCGCTTGCGCTTCGACCGGCGGAATGTTCGACAATTACGCGGTAGTGCAGGGCATCGATACGATTATTCCCGTCGACGTTTACGTCCCGGGCTGCCCGCCGCGGCCGGAGGGATTGATTCACGGCATCCGCATGCTTCAGCAGAAAGTTTACAATGAGCGCAGCTCGGACACGTCGATAAGAGACGAGATGGAGCCTGATCCGCTGAGCCAGCTCTACATTCCCCCTTCGGTCATCGACGAGCTCGGTGAGCCGTTTGGTAATTCGGTGAATCAAACGCGCTCCGCTCCGTGAACCAGCGTTTTCAAGTTGTGCAGCCGGGATCGGCGGAGGCATCGGGTGCTTCCGCGCCCGCTACGCCAAAAAATCTTCCGAACCGTGGCGGCGAGACGAACCCGTCCGCTGGCGCACTCCAGCAGAGGTTCGGTGGTGCGGTGAAGCGCGTCGATGTCGTCTGGGGTGAGACGACCGTCTACATCGACGGCGCATCCGCTCTCGAAGTGATCACTTGGCTGAAGGACGATCCCGGTCAGCAATACGACTATCTGAGTGACGTCACGGCTGTTGAGTATCGCGAGGCCGAGGCGCCGATCGAGGTTGTATGGCACCTCCGGTCGCTCCCGTTCCGGCGATTTTTGCGCGTGAAAGCGCAGATTCCCAAAGGTCAGCCGCTCGAAGTGGACAGTGTCTGGCCGATCTTCAAATCGGCCGATTGGCTCGAGCGCGAGTGCTACGACATGTTCGGGATCAAGTTCCGCGGACATCCAGACCTGCGCCGCATTCTAATGTGGGAGCAGTACAAGGAAGGATTTCCACTGCGCAAGGATTTCCCGCTGCGCGGACGCTTCAGCAGGTCAGAGCAGCTTCGTCAGGCGCTCGCACAGAACCCTGAAGCGAAGTACTCGATGGAAGAGCTGACCATCGCTGACGCGTTTGAGGATCTCCCCGAATCCATGCGCGAACGCCTGAAGAGCGGCGAGAGGACGGGCGAGTAATGGCGAAGCGTACCGTCGAAGTCGAGCTGTCTACCACCGGTCTCGACGCGCAGGGGCGCGCGCAGCGGATGCCGCTGAGCGCTATCGACGACTCCGGTTCCGCAGTGGCCGTCGCCGCTCCGCCGTCCATCGAGCCCGAACTCGTAGGTGAGCACATGCTCATCAACATCGGCCCGCAGCACCCCGCAACGCACGGAGTGCTTCGCCTCGTACTCGAGCTCGACGGTGAGACCGTTGTGCGCTGCATTCCTCACCTCGGCTATCTGCACTGCGGCTTCGAGAAAAGCGGGGAGTACCGCCAGTACAATCAGATCGTGTGCTGGACCGACCGCGAAGATTATTTGAATTCGATCGGCAACAACGTTGCCTTTGCGCTTGGCGCGGAGCGTTTGTTCGGAATCGAGATCACCGAGCGCTGCAAGGTGCTGCGCGTTATTGCGGCGGAGCTCTCGAGAATCATCTCGCATCTCGTTTGGCTCGGGACCACCTGCATCGACATCGGCGCGTTCACGCCATTCCTCTGGGCGTTCCAACAGCGCGAGAAAGTGTATCTCTTGCTCGAGAAGTGGGTGGGTGCACGCCTCACTACTTCCGCGACGCGTGTTGGCGGAATGGCAGCGGACATTCCGTCCGGTTGGATGGAAGAGCTCCGCCATTTCATCAAGAGCTTCCCGCATACCATCGACGAGATCGATCGGATGCTCACGCGAAACGCGATCTGGGTCGGCCGTACCGTCGGGCTCGGCGTAATGACACCCGAGGAAGCGACGAATTGGGGATTGTCCGGGCCGATGATCCGCGCGTCAGGCGTAGCCTACGATGTTCGCAAGGATTTTCCATATCTCGATTACGAGACCTACGACTTCGAGGTGCCTGTCGGGACGAACGGCGACGTGTACGACCGCTTCCTTGTAAGAATGGAAGAGCTTCGCCAGTCGACGCGCATTCTTCAGCAGGCTGCCGACCGGCTTCCCGATGGTCCGGTCAACATCGATGATCCGCGCGTCATTCTTCCGCCGAAGTCGAAAGCGACGAGCGAGATGGAATCGATGATCCATCACTTCAAGGTCGTGATGGAAGGACCGAGGCCGCCGATCGGTGAGTCGTACGTCGCGGTGGAAAGCCCGAAGGGCGAGAAGGGCTACTATATGGTGTCGGACGGGACGGCGAAGCCGGTGCGCTGGAGAATCCGGCCGCCTTCTTTCGTGAATTTGTCCGCCATCCCGAAGATGGTCGAAGGGCACCTGCTATCCGACGTCATCGCCATCAACGCGAGCATCGACATCGTGATGGGAGAGATCGACAGGTGAGCACTCCTCTGGCCGCTCCCGGACACGCGTCGCACGGCGCCCACGAGCCCTACGTGAAAGTGTTCACAGGCGGGCCGCGCAAAGAGCTCGACGAGCTGCTCACCCGATATCCGACGAAGATGGCGGCGCTCCTGCCAGCGCTGTGGATGGTGCAGCGCGAGCGTGGCTGGGTCAGCGAAGATGGAATCGCCGAAGTGGCAGAGGTGCTGGAGCTGACTCCTGCCTACGTGAAGGGAGTCGTCACCTTCTATACGATGTACCATCAGCACCCGGTGGGGAAATATTTCATCCAGGTCTGTACCACGTCGCCTTGTGGCATCTGCGGCGCGGAAGACGTGGTGAAGGCGCTCCTCAAACACACCGGGGCGGTCGAGCTCGGACAGACATCACCTGACGGAAAGTTCACGGTCATCGAAGTGGAATGCCTTGGCGCGTGCGGCTTCGCGACGCCGATCATGATCAACGAAGAATTCGTGGAATCAGTGACCGCTGACAAAGTGCCCGAAGTTCTGGCGAGGTTCGCGTAATGGGTTACCCGCACGTCCCTCATCAGAAAGAGACTCCGGTTCTCACCAAGCATTTCGGTGAAGCGGAAGCGCGCTCACTCGACGGATGGAAGAAGCGCGGTGGCTACCGGGCGCTCGAGAAAGCGCTCGGCATGGCGCCGGCCGACATCGTCAACGTCATCAAGGACTCCGGACTGCGCGGGCGCGGCGGTGCGGGTTTCCCGACGGGGATGAAGTGGTCATTCATGAAACCCGGCGATGGAAAGCCGCATTACCTGTGCTGCAATGCCGATGAATCCGAGCCGGGAACGTTCAAGGATCGCGAGATCATGCGATGGACGCCGCACTCACTCGTGGAAGGATGCGCCATCGGCTCCTACGCAATTGGCGCTGAGACGTGCTACATCTACGTGCGCGGTGAATTCACCGAGCCGCTCGAGCACATGAATGCAGCCGTGAAGGAGGCATACGCGGCGGGCATCCTCGGTAAGAACGCGATGGGCACAGGAAAGCGGGTGGACGTTCACGTTCATAAGGGCGCGGGTGCGTACATCTGCGGGGAAGAGACGGCGCTCATGAATTCGCTGGAAGGGCGCCGCGGCAACCCGCGCATCAAGCCGCCATTTCCCGCGGTGTCCGGCGTGTTCGGGATGCCGACCACGATCAACAACGTCGAGACTCTCGCCGCTGCCGCTCCCATCCTTATTAACGGCGCCGATTGGTACAAGAAGATGTGCCTTTCGAACCCGAAGAGCACCGGCACGAAGCTATATTCAGTTTGCGGTAACATTGCGAAGCCGGGCACTTACGAAGTGGTGATGGGATTCCCGTTCAAGGAATTCCTTTATGACCTCTGCGGCGGCCCGCTTCCGGGAAGAAAGTTCAAGGCGATCATCCCGGGCGGTGCGTCAGTGCCGATCCAGACGATGGAAGAAGCCGAAGCGACCATCATGGACTACGAGGGTTTCGTGGCCGGCGGATCGATGCTTGGCTCGGGCGGAGTTATCGTCATCGATGATCAGCAGTCGATGGTTGGCGTCATCGCCCGTCTCGCGCGCTTCTTCGCTCACGAGAGCTGTGCCCAGTGCACGCAGTGCCGTGAGGGAACCGCCTGGGCGACCAAGATCATGGAGCGCATTCGCGACGGTGAGGGAACGATGGAAGATCTTGATACGCTCCTCGAGATCTCGGAAAACATGACGGGTAAGACCATCTGCGTCCTTAGCGACTCGTGCGCGACCCCGATTGTTTCCGGAATCCAGAAATTCCGAAGCGAGTTCGAAGCTCTCATTCATGGCAAGAAGTTTCACCCGGTGATGGCGGCGGTGGCCTGATGGCTGAGACGAAAATGGTTAGTCTGACCATCGAAGGCCGCGCGGTGAGCGTTCCGGAAGGAACGACGATTTTGGAAGCCGCGAAGCAGGTTGGCGTTCTCATACCGCACTACTGCTATCATCCCGGGCTTCCTGTGGCCGGTGTTTGCCGCATGTGCCTCGTCGAAGTCGAGAAGGCGCCCAAGCTCGCGCCTTCGTGCGCGACGACGGTGGCTGATGGCCAGGTGGTTCACGTTCATTCAGACAAGTCACTCGATGCGCGGAAAGGCGTGCTCGAGATGCTTCTAATCAACCACCCGCTCGATTGCCCCATCTGCGATCAATCGGGCGAATGCGAGCTTCAGGACTACACCTTCCAGGAAGGCCGTAACGATTCACGGTACCGTGAACCGAAGCGCTTCAATCCTTCGGAAGATTTCGGCGGCGACATCGTCTATGTCCCCAACCGCTGCATTCTGTGCACGCGCTGCGTGCGCTTCATGGATGACGTCGCGCACGACACCGTTCTCAACGTAAGCGAGCGCGGCGACCGCGCCGTCATCGGGAAGTTCGAGGGAAAAGATCTCACGAATGTCTGGGCCGGGAATGTCGTTGACCTGTGTCCGGTCGGCGCGCTCCTCTCCAAGGATTTCCTGAATAAGGCCCGTGCGTGGGAGCTCGATCGGGCTGCATCCATCTGCCCGAACTGCACCCAGGGCTGCAACGTGATGATCGAGACGCGCGAAAACCAGGTGGTGAGAATGCGTCCGCGTCCAAACGAGGAAGTGAACGCGTTCTTCATGTGCGACTATGGCCGGTTGAATTACCGCTGGATGAATGAGCGCCAGCGCGCCGAAACTCCGCTGGTGAAGATGAACGGCAAGCTCGTCGCGGCTGATTGGGATGTTGCCGTTCCCGCCGCGGCAAAACTTCTCACTGGCAATCGCGCGCACATCGTCGCGTCGCCGATGCTCTCCAATGAATCGCTTTATCTGCTCACGCAGCTGATTGACACATCGAAGGGGGCAGGGGTGTTCCGAGTCGCCGAGGGTGAAGAGGTGCCGCTCCCCGGAGTTGAAGATCTCGCGCTTCGCAGAGACCGCGCTGCCAACGTGTACGGCGCGGAAATGCTCGGATTCAAGAAGACGAACGACGTATTCGCGGGCGCGGGGAAAGGAGATGTGCTCGTCGTCGTCGGTGAAGATTTCGATGGGCTCGACGCGTCGTCAATTTCCAACGCAGGCGATGTCATTCTCATCGGTCCCGCAATGCCGAATTGGATCGCGGAGAAAGCAGCGGTCGTTCTTCCGACGACGAATTTCGCCGAGGAAGAGGGAACGGTGACGAACCTGCGAGGGCGCGTGCAGCGTTTCTCGCAGGCGAAGGCCGCCCCCGGTCTGTCACGCCCGACGTGGCTGGTGCTTGGTGACCTCCTCGGCGCCATCGGCAAGCAGAGTCAATTTTTCCTCCCGTCGGATGTGTTCGGAAAACTGGCGTCGTCGCGTGAGGAGTTCGCCGGACTCAGTTACGACAAGCTCGGCTTCAAGGGATTGCCGGTGCTCAACGCGAAGGCGGGAGCTGCGTGATGAACATTCTCGCGCTGCATCCGCTGCTTCAGGTCGCGAATCCGAATCTTCCGCCGACGAGCACGGGCGTGTTCTTCATCGCGACGATAGTGAAGATGCTCATCGTCTTCACGGTCTATATGATCGGCGTCGCGCTGTTGACGCTCGCAGAGCGCAAGGTCTCGGCGTGGATTCAGGATCGCCACGGTCCGAATCGCGTTGGCGGAAAGGGCGGATGGCTTCAGCCGGCTGCCGACGGTCTCAAGAACTTCATGAAGGAAGAGACGATGCCGGCAGGCGTGAACAAGCCGCTGTTCGTTCTGGCGCCGATCATGTCGTTCATTCCCGCTCTAACGACGTGGTGCGTGATTCCGTTCGGCGCGCCACTGCCGACCCGGTGGGGAAGGATCGACATGGTGGTGGCGGATCTCCCCGTCGGCTTTCTCTTCATTCTGGCGCTTGGCTCGCTCGGAGTTTACGGAGTCGTGCTGGCCGGGTGGGCGTCCAACAACAAGTACTCGCTGCTCGGCGGACTTCGCTCGAGCGCGCAGATGGTTTCGTACGAGGTGTCGATGGGAATGTCCACCATTCCCGTCTTGCTCCTCGCAGGGAACGTGACGCTGAACACGGTCATCAACCAGCAGGCGTGGGGCGGGTGGAACGTCGTCAATCTGACGATCGCGTTCTTCATCTTCATGGTTGCCGCCTTTGCGGAAACGAATCGGCTGCCGTTCGATTTGCCGGAAGCCGAGTCCGAGCTCATTGCGGGCTACCACACCGAATACAGCGCGATGAAGTTCTCGCTGTTCTTTATCGCCGAGTATGCGAACATGGTGACGGCGAGCGCGCTGATGGTGACGTTGTTCTTCGGCGGGTGGGACGTGCCGTTCACCAGCCACGACAATATCGGCCCGTACAGCGGATGGCTGACGCTCCTCTCCGTCGGGATTTATCTGGCGAAGGTGATGTTCTTTCTCTTCACCTTCATGTGGATCCGCTGGACGCTGCCGAGATTCAGGTACGACCAGCTGATGTCGCTCGGCTGGAAGTTCATGCTTCCGCTGGCGCTGTCATACATCGTGATCGTGGCGATGATGATGCTGCTGCTCGAGATCGCCGGCATTCATCCGGGAGTGTTTTACGCGACCATCCTTGGCGCTGTGAACGTGATTCTCGTGATCGTGCTCTTTGCCGTTCTCGATCGCGGACGGATTATCAGCCCCGCCTACGGCAGAATGCATCCTGAGGAGCTGAAGCGGCTTCGCCGGCTTGCTTCACGCTCGACTCTTTCTACGGAGGCATCGAGCTAATGGCGATCAAAGTGAAAATCGTCGAGCGCCCCGTGGATGAGGTGAGCTACATCCGCTCGACCATGAAGGGAATGGCTCTGACGTTCAAGCATATCTTCAAGGAGAAGGTGACCACCCAGTATCCCGAAGAGAAAGCGCCGATTTCGCCGCGTTGGCGCGGGACGCACCGGATGCTCACCACAGAGACAGGGAAGGCCAAGTGCGTCGCCTGCGGCCTGTGTCCGACCGTTTGCCCCGCGAACTGCATCAAGCTCGTGCCGGGTGAGGACGAGCAGGGCAATCGGTATCCGCTGGTGTTCGAGATCGACGAATTCCGCTGCATCTTCTGCGGTTACTGCCAGGAAGTCTGTCCGGAAGAGGCGATACACGTCGGCCGCCATTATGAGAATTCGGAGTACAGCCGGGCCGGCTTCGTGTACGATCTCGAGCGTTTGACATCGCAGACGCATCCGGTTTGCGAGATGTGGGACCCGGAGGATCCGAAAGGAGAATGATGGATCCCCATTACCCTCTCATCTACGTCTTTCACTTCTATCTGTTCGGAGTGATTGCGATCGCATCCGCTCTCGCTTTCGTAACGCGAAAGAGTCCGGTCTCGGCCGCGCTCTGGCTCGTGAACACGATGTTCAGTTTGTCGGTGCTGTTCGTGATGCTCGACGCGCCATTCATCGGAGTGATGCAGGTGCTCGTCTATGCCGGCGCGATCATGGTCGTGTTCCTCTTCGTGGTGATGCTGCTGAATCTAGGCCATCCCTCGGACCTGGCTGATGTGCGTGGCGGCTGGTGGAAGATCGGAGCGGGGGTGTTCGGATTGGTGATGCTCGCCGAGATCTGGGTCGTATCGAAGACGCGACTTTCAGGCGACCTGGTCCTTCCTCCGGGGGCGAATGAATCGGCGCTCGCGAAGCTTGGCGCCGTTGGAGCAATCGCGCAGCCATTGTTCAAGGACTATCTGCTCGCGTTCGAGCTGACGAGCGTGCTGCTTCTTATCGCCATCGCCGGCGCTGTCATCCTTGGAAGAAAGGTAGGCACGAGTGCTCGCTGAAGCCCTCGCGCTCTCCGCCGTTCTGTTCACCATCGGAGTCATCGGTGTGCTTACTCGCCGCAACGCGATCATCATCTTCATGTGTGTCGAGCTGATGCTCAACGCCGTGAACCTGACGTTCGTTGCATTGTCGCGGTTCTACGGGGTTGCCGGGCAAGTGTTTGTCGTGTTCGTGATGACCGTCGCTGCAGCTGAAGCTGCCGTGGGCCTCGCCATCATCATCGCATTGTTCCGGCACAAGCAGACTGTGAACATCCAGGACATCAATCTGCTCCGCGGATGATGCTACTTCAGGCCGCAGTGACCACGGCGCATCCTCTCACCAACACTGTAGCCCGTTGGGTGTGGCTGCTTCCGCTTCTCCCGTTTGTCGGCTTTTTGATCAACGGTTGGCTTTCGATCGCGGGCTCCAAGCTCGGCCCAGCCGACCCAAACATGCCGCATCCGGCAGATCACGATACTCATGGAGACACAGCGCTCATCGCGCGCGCCGAAGACCACGGCGCCTTCGGTGACGACCATCACGCAGTGAAGAGACACCGGTACGCGGGGATCGTGAGCATCGTTGGACCCGGCGTACTCGTTCTCGCGTTTCTCCTCGCGGCTTCGATCTTCCGCGCCATGCTCGGAGCGGAAATGGCGCATCCGTTTGTCCAGACGTATTTCTCGTGGATGCCGGCCGGCGATTTGAAGATCAACGCGGCATTCCAGCTCGACCAGCTCTCGATGGTGATGGTGCTCGTTATCACCGGTGTCGGCGCGCTCATCCACATATTCAGCATCGGCTACATGCAGGACGACCCTGGTTATCCGAGATACTTCGCGTATCTCAACCTTTTCGTCTTTTTCATGCTTGTGCTGGTGCTCGGCGCGAACTATCCCGTGCTCTTCGTCGGGTGGGAGGGCGTCGGACTCTGCTCCTACTTATTGATCGGATTCTGGTTCTCGGACAAGGCGAACGCGGACGCGGGTAAGAAAGCATTTATCGTAAACAGGATTGGCGACTTCGGTTTCCTCATCGCGATGTTCCTTCTCTTCGCGAATCTTGGAGTTCTGGATTTCGTCGGGGTGAATGCGCAGGCGGGCAACCTCGTTGCTGGCGGTGCGCTTGTGACGACGATCTGCCTCTTTCTCTTCCTCGGCTGCGCCGGTAAGAGCGCGCAGGTACCACT
>JACDDT010000086.1 GCA_013816855.1 Gemmatimonadaceae bacterium | reverse complement strand
GGATGCGCGCGAAATACCGGCAGCACCAGCTCATACGCTTTCTGATACGCGACAGCTTCGCGCTGCCCCTGGTTCAAGCCGAGTAGTGAGAGAGCGTAGAAAGTCGTCGCTTCGTGGTCATTGGGATTTGCTTCGTGCATCTTTTTCATCGCGAGGGACCACGCGGTGTCGCGCTGCGCCTTCGTCCCGGTTTCCGCGTACAAAATCTCCGCGCTCTCGAGCCAAGCACGCTCACGTGCGTTCGAAGCGAGAGAGAGGCGCACTTCCCTCTTGTCGGCGAGCTTCCGAAGCGCCGCCCTTGCCGCTGCCGCGTCCTGCTGATTCCACACCGGATGCGAGTACGTCATCGCCTCGCCCCAGTAACCCATCACATCGGTTGGGTCGAGCTTCTCGGCTTTCTCAAATTCCGCCGCCGCCTCAGGGTAGTGGAAGTTGTGCATCAGCAGCACCCCGCGGATGAACGCCGCGTGCGATGCGGGATTCGCTTTCGTCGGGAAAGAGATCGTACCGAGGACCGCCGCGCGCGCGGTGTCGGGCATCTCGTGCGACATCGGCATCGGGACGCCCTGGGCCGCGGCGAGGTGCGCGATCACCAGAAGGGCGAGGACGCTGAGACCCAGGTGCCTGACAGGTGACATCATTGTTAGAGCCCGGCTTATGGAGGACTAAAATACGGAATCGTTTGCACCACTCCCTATTCGAATAAATCGGAGTGCGTTCCGGTGTGGAGAAAATGAATTTCGTCCCCGACGATGCGGTAGATCAAGACCCAATCATCCTCGATGTGGCATTCCCGGGAATCCCGCCACTCGCCCTTCAGCTTATGATCACGAAACGGAGCTTCCAGCCGCTCACCCAGCGCCAGGCGGCGCATAACCGTTTCCATCGCCGTGAGATCTTTTCCCCGCCGCTCGGCCCGTTTTCGGTCTCTCTTGAAAGAGCCCGAAAGACGGAAGCGACGCATGCTACCGGGGAACCTTCAATTTCCGTCGAGCTACTTTGCTCCTCTTCGGGCGAGTCTCGGGCGCCTTGAGAACTTCGAAAAGTTCATCGACCGAATAAGCTTTGCTTAGCCCGCGCCCCGCCCTGGCGTCTCGTATGGTTCGGCGAGTCTCGGCGTTCGGAGTGTGAAGCTGATAGGGAAAGCAGCGGTGAGCCACTATCTGAGTGTAGAAAAGTGTGATCGCTGTCGTCGGCGTCAATCCGAGCCTCTGCAGCACTTCCTCCGCAAGATCCTTCAGCTTCGGCTCGACGCGGGCACGAATCATTGCAGTCTTGGCCATTTTCGCTCCCTGATAGATGGGGGGAATGTATCCCATTCGGGATACAGCGGGAATGGGGAGTGACCCGGATGCTTACCGCGAATTGCCGGAGCGCCAGTAATGCGCCCGCGTGCATTGGTTTGATGGCCGTAGCTCGCCAACCAGAGATTAGCTCCACCCGTCGAAGCTTGCCGGGTAGATAGCAAAACTGCTATTATTTGGAGGTCGAGTTGGATCGCGCTGAGCGAAGGCCTCAGAAACCACTGGAATGGATAGCCTCAAGCAGGAAGGATATTCGAGGTGCCCCGGAGGAGGTCCAAAGATTTTTCGGATTCTCGCTCCGCGAGGCGCAACGCGGTTATCAACCGCTCGCCGCACGATCTTTCGGGGAAGGGTTGCCGCACCAGATCATGAAACTGGCTGACGATAACAGGAGCAACACGTACCGGGTGGCGTACACGGCATTCCCGGCGGCGGTGTATGTCCTCGACGTTTACATGAAGAAATCAAAGAGCGGTATCGGAACGCCGCATCTTATCAGACGCCGCATCATTCACCGGTACAAGGAAGCCGTGCGGCTGTACGAAGCGAACTATCTACTGCCAAGGAAATGAAGAAAGCCCCGAAGAAACTAAGACCAATGAAGGTCGAGCATAGCTGCGGAAATGTCTTCGCTGACATGGGTCTTCCGAACCCTGAAGAGCTGCTGGCCAAGGCCGAGCTCGCCATTGTCATCACTCACATCATCCACGACAGTGGCTTGACCCAGCGATTGGTGGCCACGAAGCTCGGCGTCGCCGCATCGGATGTCTCCGATCTGATGAGGGGAAGATTTGCGAGATTCAGCCAGGAGCGTCTCGAGCGGTTTCTAAACAAGCTCGACCACGATGTCCACATTCAAATCGCGCCGCGACCAAAAAGCACACGTCGCCCTGCGAGGGTCACGGTCGAGAGGGTCGCCGCCTTCTAGTTTTACGTGCGGACGTATGATGCCGCCCCGTGACGTACCCTCCGTAAATTCGATTACTTGACCGGGTTTGACTATGCCCGCGCTCGACGATAGGTTCCAGAACGGTACCATAATGGAACCCCAACGTGGAGCTGTGATGCCCGTGCTCACGATCAAGGGAATGCCTGACACTCTCTACCGCCGCTTGAAAGCGCGCGCCGCCGCGAATCGCCGCAGCCTCAACAGCGAGATTATTTTCTGTCTCGCGGAAGTAGCCGGCAGGGCGCGTCCAGACACCGCAGCCCTTCTGCGGATGGCGGACGAACGCCGAAACTCAGTGAAGCTTCCCTTCCTCACCGACAGGTTTCTAAAAGCGGCCATCAACCGCGGCCGCAAGTAGCTTCCGGTGATCGCCGTTGATACGAACATACTCGCCTACCTATTCATCGAAAGCGAGCCAACCGATATCGTGCGTCTCGTTCTGCAAGCGGACCCGGAGTGGGCTGTACCCATTCTCTAGCGAAGTGAGTTCAGAAACCTTCTCGCCACATACCTGCGCCAATCGCGGATGACGCTGGCCGACGCATTGGGATATTACGGCGACGCAGCAAAGCTCGTCTTCGAGCGGGAACACGTGGGCGACAGCGGAACGATTCTCCGGCTCGCCGAGCATTCGGGCCTTTCCGCCTACGATTGTGAATTTGTAGCCGTCGCCAAAGGGCTTGGCGTTCCTCTCATCACCAACGACCGTAAGTTGTGCCGCAGTTTTCCGGATACGGCGGTCAGCCCGGCAGAGTTTCTAGCCCTCCAATAAATCGGAACGTATTCGCGCCCTTGCCCAATGTAGCATAAAAGTTATATTTACTGTTATCCCTCGCGGAGACCGGGCAATGAAAGCAGTTACGATGCGGCAGGTAGGCGGCTCCGTCAGCGCAACCATTCCCAAGGAGATGGCGGAACGCTTCGGCATCGCTGCCGGGGACAAGGTGTTCGCTGTCGAAACCGAAGAAGGCATCCTCCTCACGCCGTATGATCCTGACTTCGCCAGGGCGATGAAGGTCTACGAGCGCGGCGCGAAGGAGTACCGGAACGCTCTCCGCAAGCTCGCGAAGTAACGTGAGTGAGCCGCATTGGATCGCGCGCAATGTTGCCGATGCGATACACCAGGACCAGCTCAAACGTCACGGAGGGCGCGCCGGAGTTCGCGACGAGAATGCGATCGAGTCGGCGCTGGCACGGCCGCGAAACAAGTTCTCTTATTCGATGCGCGCCAAGGTTTGGGAGCTAGCGGCGGCGTACGGATACGGTCTTGCCCGAAATCACGGCTACACCGACGGCAACAAGCGTGTCGCCTTCGCGGTGATGTACACCTTCCTAGGACTCAACGGCTGGCATTTGCGCGTAAGCGAGCCTGAAGTCGTCGTGGTCGTCACCGATCTCGCGGCGGGGGAGATCACCGAGCCGGCACTGGCGAAATGGCTAAAGGCGCACGGGGTTCCGGAGAAAGGGTAGAAATCCCGCGTACGCGCCACGTTATCCCTTCGGCACGTACGGCGCCGCCGCATCCCCCCACAGCTGGTGCAGTCTCGCGTCGCGGCCGCACCCTCGCTTGTACGCGTTGTACCGATCGGGATTTCTGTCCGCGAAGTGCTGATGATATTCCTCTCCGCGCCAGAACCGCGCATTCGCCACGATCTCCGTCACGATCCGCGTCTTGAAGTGCGCTGACTTATCGAGCGCGATTTTCGAATTCTCCGCCGCCGATCGCTGCGCCGGGTTTCTGGTGAAGATGATCGTCCGGTAATCCGAGCCACCGTCGCAGAACTGCCGGTCTTTCGTTACCGGATCTATGTTGTGCCAATACACATCGAGCAATTTCTCGTAGCTCACCTTCGACGGGTCGAACTCGACCTGCACCGTCTCCGCGTGACCGGTCGTCCGTGTGTTGACTTGTTCGTAGGTCGGATTCGCCGTGCGACCTCCCGCATATCCAACCGTCGTCGCGATCACGCCCGGCACGTGCGCAAACGGCCGCTCCATGCTCCAGAAGCACCCGCCGGCGAACATCGCGGTGTCCACCGCTGGATGAACGTTGGCGGCATTGCGCGCAATCACCCGCCGCTCGACCTTCGATCGATTCAATTCGTCTCTCGCAGCCGCACGAGTTGTGTCGGTCGTGATCTCGGGTATCGCCGATTGGGCGACAACCTGGGCCGGTGCGAGCTGTTCCGGCTCTCTCTGCTGGCACGCCGCGAGCGCGGGCGCGATGAGAACCAATCCGCAAAAAGTCCTGATCTTCGTGTTCATTGACTCCTCCTGCGCTTTAGTAGCGCACGGAGCATACCCCGATTCACGAATGAGGCAGTTTGCGGCAACTGCTGCATTCCGGAAACCTCTGCTCCATTCCATCAGACTCGGTACGGTAAGACACCTACGGTGCGGGAAATGCAAGCGGATCAGCATCCACGCAGTACAGCATCCTTGAATCGGAGCATCACCCCATGCGCGCTCGCTTCTCTCCCCTGCACGTGACCCGCACGTGCGTCGCTCTATTCTTTGGGTTACTGGCCGCCTGCAGTCCGTCGCAACAAATGTCGAGCGGCGCACCGGAAATGAATGGACCCGCCGACCAGGGAATTGTCGCGACACGCCAGGACGGGAATCGCGAGCTCGGCAGAGAGGTGTTCCGATTCGAAACGTTCGGTAACGAGGGATTCTGGACTGACGGCGTGCGCCTTCCCGCTGGAATGGCCGCCGCGCGCGTCACACCGATGCAGGCGCTCCAGCTCGGCTTGCAGGTGGACGTCGACGCAATTGACCCCGCCACCCAACGCGCCCTGGCGCAACAGCTCAAGGATGATCCGACAGGCAAGACGTCCGCACTTCTCAACGATCCAGCGGTGACCACCGCGCTCGTCGGCGCCAACGCAGTCGTCGGATTTTCTGCCCGCAACGGAAAAGTCGGCGCCACCTGCGCGCTCTGTCACACAATGTCGGATCAGTCGGTGTTCAATCTTCCCGGCGCAGGATCCATCGGCCACCGCCGAGACGGGATGGCGAATCACGGTCTGAACATGGGGAGGATTCTCGCAACCGGCGCCAATTCGCGCGCGCTCTACCCGATGCTCCAGCTCGCCCTTCGCGCCAACCACGGCAAATCACTCGGCCGCGCTCCAGAAGGACTAACCGAGCATTCGACGGAAGCGGAAGTGGACGCGTACTTCAGCAATCCCGCGTTCTACCCGGTCGGGATGTTCGACGACACGTTCGACGGCAACGGCGACCCGATGCACAACACGCCGCTGTTCAGGCAGGATCTCGCCGCGCCGTTCGGAAGCGAAGGAGCGATCGCGCGTCTCGACAACTTCGGCAACCTCGTCTACACGTCGCTGTTCGATCTGACGATGCTGACAACGCCGGGTGGCCGCGCGCTGGTTCACAAGCTCGCCGGTGCAGCGGGCGACGAGATGGTGAACAACTATGTACAGATCCTGAGCGAGACCGGCGTGCGCGGATACCCGTTCGTAACCGCCGCACCGCATCCGATGCCCGGCACTGAAGACGCCCCACTCGGTGTTCGCGTCGACAACGACAAGCTGCTCGCGATGAATGCCTACCTCGCAAGTCTTCAGGCGCCGAGAGGGGCGCCCATTAATGCGGCGGTGGCGATGCGCGGGCGGGAGACTTTCCGAAGCGCGGGCTGCACCACCTGTCACAACGTGAGTCAGGGCGTGCGCGTCCCGTCGACGGTACATCCGATGGCGGAGGTCTTCCCCGGTGACAATCCGGTGGTCCTCGCGCAGCGGATGCCGCCACTCACACCGGTGATGAACACCACCGCTTCATTCTTCGACGACAAGATGGCGGTGTTCAATGCCAGCATCAGAGGGGAGAAGCGCGGCGTCACGATGCCGCTGCTGCTCGACCTCGCGCGCAAGCCGGTTTTCCTCCACGACAACTCGGCGCCTTCACTCGACGCACTGCTCGACGGGAGCCGGGGCGCGAGCGCTCCGCATCCGTTTTATCTAACCGATGCGCGCCGGAGATCGGACGTGATTGCGTACCTCAGGAGTCTAGACACGAACAGCCGGTAAACGTTGGACTGAAAACGCGTCGCGATGCGACGCCAGGAGCGGCGGCTCTAGCCACGCCGCTTCCCGATCTCGGCTAGTAACGGAGCCCGAATAGGATGCACAAGCGCAAACACGAAGGTGAAGCACTGCTGACAGTCGGTAGCGGGGACGAGCTGATGCGCCCCGCAACGCGGCGCCAGTTCGTCAGGATGATGGGCGTCGGGGGCGCGGTCGTGATGCTTCCAGCGGTGTTCGACGCGTGCGCGATGGCTCCCGTTCCAG
>JACDDT010000085.1 GCA_013816855.1 Gemmatimonadaceae bacterium | reverse complement strand
CCGGCCGTCGACGTGCGGAATTTCGACCTTCGGCGCGTGCGTCGTATCACCGGGAGTGGTCGATGACACGGCGGTCGATGACTGCGCCACCATCGATCCACCGATGTCGGTTGCCGAGCTCGATGCAGCGGTCGAAGGACCGCCCGGCACGCGTCCCGGCGGTCCCGCGGACTCTATTTGCTCCAAGCCGCTGCTCGGCCTCGCGTCTTTTGCCGCGCAGGCGGCGGTCGCCGCGATCGCAATGGCAGCGGAAAGTGGCCGCGCCCAACGCATGAACGAGTTTTTGATTTCCATGTCTGAAATTAAGTGGATGCCGCGCAACCCAAGCCTCGCGCGTAACGCCCCTTACGCAGACTCCGCGCCTGACTTTTCCCCCTCGCCGGAACGTGCCTTTCCGTATGTTTAGATACTTCCAAAAAGGGGTTCCCGCGCAGTGAACGAGCTTCTCGACCGCCTCCGTACAGTCTTCGCCGATTCCTACCAGGTCGACGAAGAGCTCACTGGCGGTGGGATGAGCCGGCTCTTTCGCGCCACCGATCTCGCGCTCAATCGCCAGATCGTAATCAAGATTCTTCCGCCTGAGCTCACAAGTGAGCTGATGGCCGCCCGATTCAAGCGGGAGAGCGAAGTAACCGCACACCTGCAGCACCCACACATCCTGCCGATCATCACGGCAGGGCTGAAGGATGGTCTGCTGTACTACGTGATGCCTTTCATTCCGGGCGAGTCACTGCGCGCGAAACTAAAGCGCGATACGCGCGTGCCGGTCGATGAATCCGTCTCGATTCTCCGGGAGGTCGCTTCCGCTCTCGCCTATGCCCACCGCGAAGGAGTCATTCACCGAGACATCAAGCCGGAAAACATTCTCCTCCAGCAAGGCCACGCCGTTCTTGCCGACTTTGGAATCGCGGCCGCACTCGCCGGCCCCGCGCACGTCAGCGGCGAGCGTCTCACCGCAACGGGAATCTCCCTCGGCACTGTCGGTTATATGGCGCCCGAGCAGACACTCGGTGGCAGTGACATCGACGCGCGCGCCGACATTTACTCGCTCGGCGTGGTGGGACACGAGATGCTGGTTGGCTCGCCGCCCTTCGGGGGGCGAACCACTCAGGCGATAATCGCTGCGCATCTCACGCAGAAGCCGCCGCGGCTCGACGATCTCGACGACGAGATTCCCGTTCCCGTGGCGCGCGCGATTGGGAAAGCTCTCGCCAAGGATCCGGATGACCGGTTCCAGACCGCGAGCAATTTCCGTGATGCGCTCGAGGCACCCGCGCCCCGCTTTTCGACTCTCTCTCGAGCGGTCAGTCCGGCGAGGCTTCGCAAAAAGTCGCGGACATTCGTTCTGCCCACGCTCATCGTCGCCGCCGCCGTGGCCGGCACCACGTGGATGCTTCGGCGTAATGCGGCTGTTGCCGTCGAGCAGCCGGTGACGATCGCCATCGCTCCCTTCGACGCGCTCGTCGCCGACACCTCGGAGCTCAAGTTGTGGCACGAGGGAATGGTCGACGTGATGGCGCGCAACCTCGACGGTGTGGGCCCGCTGCGTACGATCTCGCCGACGATTTCCGTTCGCGGCTGGAAGGGGATGTCCGATCGCGATGGAGCGCTCGCTCTCGCCAAGCGTACCAACGCGCGATACGCGCTCTTCGGAAATCTCACGGGCACAGGCGTGGACTCGGTTCGCATTCGGGCGACGCTGATTGACGCAACTTCGAGCAGTCAGGTGGCCGATTATGAGCTGCGCGACGCTGACGTCGACAAGGCGGCCGGTGCGCTCACCATCGCCATTCTCAAGGATCTCCGCGAAAGGCACCGTATCGGCGCCGTGCGCGAGGCTTCTATAGGATCGTCGTCACTCTCTGCGCTCAAAGCTTTCCTACAAGGGGAGCAGTACTTCCGTCGGACATCGTGGGACTCTGCTTCCGTGTCATACCGGAAGGCAATCGCTCTCGACACCGGATTCGCGCTTGCGCTTCACCGCGAGGCCCAGGTTACGGGTTGGCAGAAGAGCGGCGCCGACTCTCTTGCCAACGCGCTCGCTCTCCACGCCGGCCGCAGAAATCACGGCCTCGTGCCAAGGGATAGTCTCCTCCTTGTAGTCGACTCGATGACAGCCGCGCTGGAGCAGACGGACCTTGACTATCCCCAGTGGAGCAGAGTCGCGCGCCTCCTTCAGACCGCCGACGATATCGCCCATCGCTATCCCGATGATCCGGAAGCGTGGTACGCGGTCGGCGAAGCGCGAATGCATTACGGATATGGCAGCCTTTTCGATATCTCAGAGCGCTCTACGCTCGACGCGTTCGACCGCGCCATTGCCCTCGATTCAGCATTCTCGCCCGCTTACATCCACACTGTAGAGCTCGGCTTCACCCTCGACGGAGCCGATGGCGGCCGCAAGTACATTCGCGATTACCTTCGCTATAATCCGACCGGCAAGGATCGCGAATCGATTCAGCTGCTCGACCATCTCACCGCGCCCGGCTCAGTCGATCAGCGCGCCCTCGATCGCGAACTCGATACACTCCCGACCACGGTACTATTCCACGCCTGGATTCCCGTCAGCCGATGGCCGGATTCTGCCAACATCGCGCTCCGGATTCTGCGCGCCGTCGCACGGCGGCCGCGTTCGTCACCGACATACGTCGAGGACTCCGCTCAGCTCGCCAACGCCCTCCCGCTACAGCTCGCCTTCCGAGGGAGAATGCACGAGGCTCTCTCTCTCCTTGGGCCGAAACCCACACGTCTCTTCTCGCAGCTCGCACTTCTCGGCGTTGTCAGCCGCGATTCCGCGCAGCGTGTATTTGGCCGCTGGCTCACATCGGGCGACGCACAAGTGCACCGCGCGCTCCCGTGGTGGGCGAGGGCAGGTGACACGTCGTCCATTCAGAAACTCGTGGCCCGATATGAATCCGCGTCGCACCGAGGCTCGGTGGAGAACCTCCGCGTTGCCGCGTACGGCATGAGCGCTGCGCGCGCGTATCTTTTTCTCGCCCGCCGAGACACTACGTCCGCGCGAAAAGCGTTCGCGGCGCTGCCCGATACCGCCTGTCTCCGCTGCGACTTTGATCATATCGAAAGCGCACGGCTCCTTGCATCCGGCGGACGCGTTGGCGATGCCGACAGGATTCTCCGGCAGCGCCTCTACTCGGCGGTAACCCCTACCGAAATCGTAATCGCTCTCGAACGGGCGCGCGTCGCGGCGAAGGCAAAGAATGCCCCCGTCGTGCGGGCAAGCGCGGGACGCGTAGTGGATGCCTGGCGTGAAGGTGACCCGGAGCTCCAAACAGCCGTGGCTGAGGCCTTACAACTGCTCCGCGCCTCCGGCGGCCGCGCGGCACACTGAGTCTGGCGACCCAAGCAGGTGTTTCTTATATTTTGCGGGCGCCGTTAAGACAACGGTGTTGTCACCTTTTCAGGGAAGGTCATATGAAGAAAATTTCCTCGATATTCCTCGCCTCGCTGGCGTTTTCTATTGGCTGCAAAGACGCAAGCGCGCCCGGATCCTCCTCCTCGCTCGCCGCGCCGACGTCGGCCAGAAATGAGAGCAGCTACCGGCCGCCGCCGCCGATCGATGCGTATATGGATGCCACTGTAGATGCTACGACCTACAACGTCAGCGTCACGTATTTCATGAACCCCCCCGGCAATAATGGGTGGATAAGCTTTTCGAAGAATCAGCCCGCAGGCGTTTCGATCTCCTCGCCAAGCGCGCGCATCACCATCACCGATGGCGCGCTTTCAGGCAGGGGCAGTTTGACTTTCGGCTCCGGCGCGAACACTTATCTGCTTAACCTTGCCACGGGTCTAGGCAAGGGCACGTTCGAGTTCTCCGGAACCAAAGGCTGCTCGGCGACCTGTGGCGGATTTACGTTCACCGCTACGTCCTCCGGAAGGGACGTCGAGGGCTCCGTCAATCTCCGAAATCCCGCTTACCGCGGCGGTATCGGCGGCGGCGATTTCTCCAATGGCTACTAACGCGATTTCGATCGCGATATTCGTCTGAAAAGTTTTTTCTTTAAGGGAGCCCTTCACGGGGCTCCTTTTTTTGCCCATCACCCGCCCTTGCTTCGGTATTTATTCGGGAGTATTCTGAGGCTACATGGCCTCACCGAACGCCGCCCTCAAAGCCCTTCTCGAGAATCGTTTTCCCGATGCAATTCCTCTCACCCACCGGACTGCCGAACCGGTGGCTACGGGCATTTGGGCGCTCGATGCGATTCTCCCCGGGGGAGGTCTCCCTCGTGGACGATTGACCGTCTGGGTTCCTGAAGGTGGAGCTACCGCGATTCTTCGAGCCACCGCCCAGACCACCGTTCTCAATGGCGAGCGCGCGGTGTGGATCGACGGCAAGGGAACCATAGCCGGAGCTTTCTGGGAGGAGGGGCCCATTCTCGTTCGGCCGCGCACGAGACGCGAGGGACTCCGCGCGGCGGAAGAGCTCCTGAGATGCGGAGGATTCGCGCTCGTGGTCGTCGCCGGAATCGAGCCGGAGGGAATGGAAAACGTCCGCCTCTCCCGTGCCGCGCGCGAAGGCGGCGGTTCCCTCGTCACGCTCACCACTCACACTTCGATGGCGAGTCTCCGCGTCAGCTCCCGCATCCTCGGTGAGAGCTATCGTTGGCGAAAAGATCCCTTCGGCGATCCGGCCGACGCCGAGGAGGCGAAGATCCGCATCCGCGCGCACTCACTCGGCTGGAGCCGGAGTGTCGATCTGCCCATTCAGGTGGTGCCGTTCGATGCCCGAATCTCGCTTGATGGCGGATTGGCCGATCGGAGGGGCGGCAAGAAAAAACCGAAGCCCAAATCACAAAAAAGAGGTAAAGCCCCCGTGTAGCCGTCTAGCAGCCAAACGCTTGAATTGCTACGAGTTGGCAGCTTGAATTCTCCGTCCCGCAGTCGGTTTTCGGCCCACCCCATGCATGATTGCGGTGTATTACTACCATGCTCTGGAAGCCCCTAACTAACCGCCTCACTGGCGGGTTGTTGTCCATTCTCGCTGTCGCCCTGCTGGCGGCTTGCGGAGCCTCGCCCACGTCCCAACTCTCGAACGCGGTGTCAGGCGCCCTTTCGGGCATGACTCCTGGTGACGTTTCGGAGCGCCACCTCGGCTTCGATACCTACGGATATCCGGGCGATGCAGCGATGACGGCGTGGCGCGATGAATCGGTTCCGTATGAGTGGGTCGGTTACTACCTGCAGGCGCCTTGTCACAAAGAGGCGTCGTGGTCCGGAAAGCGCCAAAAGCTCACCGACTTGGGTTGGGGACTCGCTGTGATTTACGTCGGTCAACAGACCTGGGGCGGGACTCCGGGAAAAGCGCAGGTGCGCACGAAATACGTGACGAAGTACGCCATTCACACCGTCCGCGTAAAAGGCAGGCGCGTGAAGCGCCGCGTGGCGAAGAAAATCCCGGTACGGGTGGTCGTCGAGCCTCGCGCCCGTCCCGGCTCGTCGTGCAACAAGGAGCTGGTGAGCGCAGCGCGCGGAACGACGGACGGCGCCGACGCGATTGCGAGAGCTCAAGCCGAGGGATTTCCCCACGGCGCTACGATTTTCCTCGATATCGAGCGCATGGACTTCATCCCCGCACGCATGCGCGACTATTACAAGGCGTGGACGAAGCAGGTAATCGAGGATGGCCGGTATCGTCCTGGATACTACGCGCACAAGGCGAACGCGCAGCTCGTCTACAACGACGCGGTTGGCGTCTACGCGCTCGCGGGGAAAACGGGGAAGCCCGCTTTCTGGATTTCGGGCGGCAGCGGGTTTTCCCCGGAGGGGAGCGCACCCGCGGACGTGGGCCACGCTTTCGCCAATGTGTGGCAGGGAGTTCTCGATGTGGCGAGGACGCACAACGGGATCGCGCTCCCGATCGACATCAACGTGGCGCGATTCCCCTCGCCGTCGGCAAGTCAGAACGGTGATTAAAAAAACGAACTGAACACGTTCTGCGTTCCCCGCAACAAACGTTGCCGGATTCCGGTTAGAAACCAGTCCCAACCGACAACGGTACTTCCGGGCAACCGGGAACGGGGATCGCGTTCCGTTGCAGTGGCTGTTTAGCTCTTCGGCCTGAAGTAGCTATCCGCATTCCATCGCGGCCTCGTCGGGCGATTTGCCATTTCACGAACAAGATCCACGTAAAACGCATTGAACTTCGCAACCGCAGCCAGATCGATCGGCTGCGTGAGATCGTCACCCACCGCGTGGTACCGCTCGGCGCGAAACTTCTTCACCGCCTCGTGCTCCGGCGATCCAAGCGTAAATCCGAACTTCAGCGACACCGACGGAATGCCGAGCTTGATGAAGCTGTACTGGTCGCTCCGTGTAAACGAATTCCGTTCCGGCTCCGGATCCGTCTCCGCCAGTAGTCCGTTCTTCATCGCGGCGAGAGTCACGTCGCGGGCGAGGTCCGATTCCTCGAGACCGTTCACGATCACCTGCTTGAGCGGATAAAACGCCGTCAACATATCCGTGTTCGCATTGGCGACGATTGCTCTCGCCGGCACCGTCGGGTGGTTCGCGAAGTAGCGCGAGCCCAGCAATCCCTTTTCTTCGCCGGTCACCGCTACGAACACGATTGAGCGTTTGGGTCGTGGCCCTCTCGCGATTGCTTTCGCAGCTTCGATGAGAGTGGCAACACCGGACGCGTTGTCGAGCGTTCCGTTGAAGATGCT
>JACDDT010000016.1 GCA_013816855.1 Gemmatimonadaceae bacterium | reverse complement strand
GGCCACGCCGGACTCTTCTCCAGCGCGCGCGACCTCAGCGTCTTCGCGCAGATGCTTCTCAATGGCGGCGAATATGACGGCGTCCGCCTTCTCAAGCCGTCCACGATCGCGCGCTGGACCGCACGACAGGGTAAGGAATCGAGCAGGGGCCTCGGCTGGGACACTCCTTCGGCGAATTCCAGCGCCGGTCATTATTTCTCGCCGCGTAGCTTCGGCCACACCGGATACACTGGTACGTCCATTTGGGTGGATCCCGAAAAGCAGCTTTATGTGATCCTGCTCACGAACCGGGTGAATCCAACGTCGGCCAATCAGAGGCAGGCACCACTCCGGAGAGCGGTGGCCGATGCAGCCCAGCGCGCAGCTAGCGGGGCGCCACTGACGGATTGGGAATCGAAGCAGTAACCGCCGCGCTCTCCCGGATTCAAAAAAATAATCCATGCGCGAGTGGGACCTCGTCTCCTCCCGCTCCACGCGATGCCGGAGATGCTGGCGAGATTGCTTGCGAAGCCGAATCACCACTAGACGAGTCCCGGAATGGATTCCTAGAAGGCGCGCTTCACTCTCGCCCGAACGAAAATCAAATCATATATTCTCGGCGGCAATCGAACGTGGAGCAGCGCATGCGGATCGCGCCAATTCTCATTTTCCCCCTGTTAGCGCGCCTCGCCGCAGCGCAGGTGCCGGGCCCGACGGCTCCGGTTGGCGCGACGGTGACCGGTGTAGTGCGGGACAGTATCGCGCACAGCCCACTTGCCGGCGCGGAAGTTCAGCTCGTTTCCTCCGCCGGCTCTCCTCGCTTCGGCCGCACCGCTATTTCCGACTCCCTCGGACGTTTCACGCTAGCCGGCGTGCCGGATGGCCGCTACAACATCGGCTTCTTCCACCCGCTCCTTGACTCGTTGGGCGTCGAGCCGGTGATACGGGAATTAATCGTGGAAGGCTCTCGGAGCATTCGCGCGGATTTGGCGACGCCATCGCCGGCGAGAATCCGGGATGCCGTCTGCGGCGCGCATCCGGCAACAGATTCTTCCGCCGTCGTCGTCGGCGTCGTGCGTGACGCGGGGGATCTGGCGCCTGCCGCCGCGGTAGAGGTGACCGGCGAGTGGCTCGAGATTTCCTTCACCCGGAACGGCGTCGTCCCCCGCGCCCCGCGCCTCGTCGCTACGACGGGAGAGAACGGGTGGTTCGCTCTCTGCAACGTTCCCGGTTCAGGCACCATGACCGTCACCGCCTCGCGCGGGGCGGACAGCACTGATATCGTCGCTCTCGAACTTTCGCCTGGCGCCGTGGTGAGACGCGAGCTGTATCTCGCGCCGGTCTCGCTCCGTGACACGATCGTGAAAGCGGACACCATAACGACCGCCCGAAGAGTGCGCACCGGCAATGGCCGCCTGAGCGGGAGGGTGACGAGCGCTGCCGCCGGGAAACCCCTTGCGGCGGCGCAGGTCGGGATCGTTGGCGGCTCGCAGACGCGGACTAATGAGCGAGGCGAATGGACGCTCTCGGACGCGCCCGCTGGAACCCGCATGCTCGAGATTCGCGCCATCGGCTACTATCCCGAGCGCGTGGCTGTCAACGTGGTGCCGGGTGCCGCGCCGATTCGCACTTCGCTCTCGACGCTCAAGGCGATCCTCGAGACGATCAGGGTTAGTGCCAACCGTCCGCTTTTCGTTCGCGATCGCAACGGCTTTCAGCAGCGCGCCCGGACCGGGGCCGGCCGCTACCTCGACTCCGCCCACATCGCTATCCAGAGCGCTACGCTCACATCGGATATTTTTCGCCACCTGCCGGGCTTCCACGTCCAGCGCGACGCCGATGGGTTCAACAATCAGATCCTGCAGAACAACCCGCTTGGCGCGTGTTTGCCGACCATTTTCGTAGACGGCCGGTTCCTTCCCTTCACCGCGGACGATCTCGACGACTGGATCAGACCGGACAAGATCGCCTCGATCGAAGTCTACACCGAGGTCAACACACCCCCGCAGTTCCGCGAATTTTCCCGAATGGACGCGTGCGGCAGCATCGTGATATGGTCGAAGTGAAAAAAAGCCCGGCCATTGGCCGGGCTTTTTTTCTGCCGCCGCGCTCTAGCGGTTTAACGTGCTGATCAGCTGGGGCCGAGCTGCACTCGTGGTGCTGGTGACCGTCATGTCACCGTATGCGACGACCGTGTACACCCCTCCCGCAAAGAACGTCTCCTTGGTCGACGAAATGAGGTTCGTGGATGAGCCGACTGCCCGCGTTCCTAAGTCGTAAACCCCACTCGGCAGAGCGGTGAACGCCCCGGCCGACTTGTAGGCGACCGCGGCGCCAAGCGGCACCTCCACGAGCGTTGTCGTCTGCTTCGCATAGAGAATCATCGGCTGCGAATTGGGGCTGGCGTTCACGAACCGCACGTATGCGACGGTGAAATCGAACCCCGAGATAAAAGGATCTTCGACGAGGAAGGATTCGACAGTCTTGGCCGTCGTGTTATAGAAGCCGCTTTGGAAGTACGAGTAGTACTTGCCGTCGGCGAGGGTGGTAGCGATGGTAGAGATCGCCAGATCCTTGTCCGTCGCCGCCGCGATCTTTCCTGCCAGCGTGTATGAACCCGGCACTATACCCGTATAAAAGCCGCCCGATGACTGCTTGCCGTAAGCAACTCCCGTGGTGGCTTCGGTTCCGGAGCTCGAGGCCGAGGCCGTCACCTTCGTGGTGTTGGCGTAAAAATTCACGTCGGGTGAGCCTACGCCAAGATTGTAGAACTTGACGTTCGCGCCCGGAACTTGAGATGTGATCTTCTGAACTGCGTTGTCCCCGCAAGCCGATACTGCGGCGGTGCATAGGAGCGCCAGTGCGATTCGATAGGTATTCATGTCCGGATTACGGTAGAGTGATCCACATTGGCACGGTGTGGTAGTCCAGCTTGAGTCCGCCAATCACGCTCAGCGCCGGAATGTTCCACACGTACTCGGAATTGTACCGCGGCCTGATGCGCTGCGCCGTCTTCCCCGCATTGTCTGGATACAGCGTATTGGGAATGGCAAAACCGCGGAACACCTGAGTCCCGCTCACCGGATCCAAATCGGTATAGTGGTACCGCCGCATGTCCATCCACAATTCGTTATGTCCCCATCCCCACTGCGCGATGTACTTCTGCGACATGATGTGCGACAGCGTCACCGTCGCGGGGACGATCGGCGTCGAAGCGAGGAACGCCGCCTTCTCCGCCGACGTGATCTGCGTCGGGGTCTGCCCGTCATCGAGATTTCGCGCGTTCACGAAATCGATGTGCGAGGAGATTCCGTTGACATAAGCCGTTTTCGCCAAAGAAACATTCCCCGACCTGTAAGCTGCTTCCGCCTTGATGAACTGCAGCTGCGCGTAGGTCATGATCGGCATCTTCGTTTTATCGGCGAAGAGGTACTTGCTCGGCTGACCCGCGCCTCCGCTTCCCACGTACCCCCACAGGTTGCGCGGTTGCTGCGGAGCAGGAATCGTCCCAAAGCCCAGTACGTTCGGGTCGAGCCCTATGTACGTCGTTCTAGCCGAGTCGATCGACAGCATCCGGCTCATCCGCGGATCGACGATGCCTCCGAACTGGGTGCCGTTCATGAGGTTCACGGAAAATTGCGTCTGGCGATAGAGCGGCATGTTGGCTCTCGTCGGACCGTAAAAGTTCCTGTCGTCGTTGGGTTGGGTTGAGGGGTACTGCAGGAGCGCATCGTCCGCATTGCCCGTAAACGACTGGTCCACGTCAGCGATGACGGCCGCGGGGTTGTACACCGCCTTGTTGGAATAATGATTCAGGTGAAGCGCGCGAAAACCGTAGGCGAACCTCAGCCACTTCACCCGGTCGCCCGCGTAAATCGCGTCTCCCTTGGAAAGGTAATTCTTGTCCACCGCTCCATCGGTTCTCTGAAGGAGCACTATGGCGCTGTCCAGGAGCGTCTTCACTTCCTTGTACGCGTACTCCTGCGAGTCGTAATCGAAGCTGAACCTCGTTGCGTCGATGGCTTGCTTGACGATGATCTCGCCATGCAGATCGGTGAGAGCCTGCCAGCCCCACGCTTTCAGAATGAGTCCGACACCAAGAAGATCCCAGCGCTGCTCCGCTTGTGCCTTCGCGTTCATGTCAACGAGATTCTGCCCAAAAGTCCAGTAGACATCTCTCCACTGCTGGGCTCCATTGTCGTTGCCCGGGTCGTAGCCGTGCCGGCCCCAGGACTGCTGAATGGTCAGCCCCGTGATGCCATTGGCTGTGCCGGACGTTGAAATCCACTCCTGCGTGTAATGGCCGGAGTAACGGCCGTCGAACTGCGGCGAGGTGGCCAGCCAATGCAGCATCGGCGGAAGGTACACGTTGGCCGCAACGACTTCGGGAGCGTTCGGGTTGGTGTTCACATCCAGATAGTCGCTGCACCCCGCTGGCAGAATCAAAGCGCCTGCAAGAAGGGCGGCGGAGATGGTTCTTTTCATTTTCAGAAGCCCACCTTAAGGCCGAAGTTGAAACCGCGGGGAATGGGGAAGTTGCCTAAATCGATGCCGACGGCACCCGATCCCCCGACCGCCGCGGTGTTACCGTTTACGATCGGGTCCAGCCCTGTGTAATTGGTTTTCAGAAACAGGTCCGTGCCGGTGACGAATACGCTCCCGTCTTTCATGAAACTCCGGGGAAGAGCGTAGCTGACCGTGATGTCCTTGAGTCTTACCCAATTGATGTTCTTCTCAATGAACAGCTCTTCGCTCAGGCTCGTGTAGTAAGTCGTCTGAGAGGCGGGAATCACCACGATCGTGTTGTAGGTCGGGTTGGAAGTGTTCTCCTTGCCGTCCCTCAGCACCCCCTTGATTACTCGCGGGGTAAATCTGTCGACGGTGCTGGTGGCGAGGCCCTTGGTGGTCAGGAAGTGCTCCGTGGCGTTAAAAATGTCGCCACCTCTCCGCATGTCGAGCAGAAAGTTGAGAGAAACCTTCTTGTACTTCAGGGTGTTCGTCAGCCCGATGGTGTACTTCGGCTGCCGGTCATAGCCCCGGTCGATGAAAACGCTCGATTTGAGCGGAAGACCAGTCGCAGGATTGATCAGGATCTCGTGCCTGCCGCTGACGGTATCCCTCAGATAGTACAAACCCGTCAGAGAGAGCGTGGAGAGTCCGGGAGCAGTGCCGTTTCGCACGTTCGCGTAGAGCCACGTATCCGAAACGTAGGATTCCGGGAGCGCGTGCGGCAACTCGAGGACACGCCCTCTGGCGTGGTCATAATTAGCGATGAAGTCCCACGAGAAATTCCGCGTTAGGACGGGAGTGCCGCGCAGGCTGATCTCCACGCCCGAGTTGCGCGTTACGGCGCCGTTGAGGTTGAATAGGATGTAGCCGGTCGCGTAGCTCCCTCTGATGTCGTTGACGATCTGGTCCTTCGTCTGCTTGCGGTAAAGCGTGACGTCGACCCCGAGCCGGTCGTTGAGGAAGCCCGTCTCCGTGCCGAACTCGTACGACCTGGCGAACTCCGGCTTGAGATTCGGGTTCGGCCCGGTGAAGCCGTAACCGTATCCGGAATTCGAGGTCGTCTTGCTCTCGAGCGCCGGCCGATAAGCATACGGCCTGGCGTCCTTTCCGACTTCGGCGTATGCCAGCCTGAGCTTCCCCGTCATAAGACGTCCGATGCTCGGGAACGCGTCCGAAAAAATGAAGCTCGTGGAGTAGGAAGGATAGAAAAACGAGTTCGCGCCCTGCGGGATGGTGGAGGTCCAGTCGTTGCGGCCGGTGACGTTAACGTAGAGGTAGTGATGGAAGTCGAGCGTCGCCTGACCGAAGGCGCTGAGGAGACGGCGCTGGGCAGTGGTGGCGCGCGCAGACCTGGTTTTCGCGTTGTTGATGGAAACGAAATTCGGGTCGAGGAAATCCACCCCTTGTTGAGCATCTACGATCGACTTGGTGTCCGAGACGGCATTGCCGAGCAGCCCACTTATGGAAAGTCTTCGCGAAATCTGGTGGCTGTTCAGGCTAAGTACCGTCTGCGCGTTCAGGTTCCGCGTGATGTCGTCAGCGACATCCATAATTCCATTGTTGTTGCCTGAAAACGCGCTCTCGGGGTGACGCAGCACCAGGTTCTGATTTGTGTAGCCGTCGGTGCCGAGGATGGTCTTGAGACTTCCCCACGACCAGGGCGCGACGGTGAGTCCGAGATTGGTGATGAGGCGGCTGTTGCGGGAATTGATTTTGTTCCTCGAGATGTTGAAATACGGATTGTCGACTTCCGAAGCCTGCCCGAGGTTAGTGAGCCGGCGTCGCGTTCCGGCAATGCTCAGGAAGTCCTTTGCCTGATCGGTCGCCGGCCACACGAGCAAGCCGAGGAGCGGACCACCGGCTCCCTTGAATGTCTGGTTGTTCGTCTCGTACGAATAGATCATGGACAGGTCGGCCCGCAGCCATTTGGTAGCCTGTCCTTGGGAAGCGCCGGTGAGGTTCACCCGGTGGTAGTCAGCCCCGGGAATGACTCCGTTCTGCCTGGTGATGCCGGTGGACAACCGGTAGTTGATCTTGTTGTCCGGCGTCGCGCCGTTGAAGGAAAGATTGTGCTTCTGGGTAAGAGCAGATCTGAAGAAACCATCTACGTTGTCGTAGAATGTCGTCCCGTCCGCGTAAGGAGCTCCGAAATAAAGGAAGGTCGATCCGCTCGCGCTGCTCGGGCCATATGTTCGCTGTGTTACCGGGCGGGCTCCCGTATGCTCGATCCGGTAACTGTTGTTGTAGGTGAAGCCGCCCCCCACTTTTCCGCGCTTGGACGTTATGACGAGCGCGCCATTGGCCGCGTCGATTCCGTAGAGTGCCGCCGCTTCCGGCCCTTTTAATACTTGGATTGTCTCGATGTCGTCCGGATTGATATCTGCCGCTCTGTTTGTGAAGTCCACTCCGCGATTACTGAACGCGAGATTGGAGCCCGGAGCGTCGGACGCGAGCACGCCGGTGTTGAGCGTCTTGTTGTCCATCGGCAGACCGTCGAGGATCATCAGTGGCTGATTGCTTCCACTGATCGAGCTAATCCCCCGGATGGTGATCGAGGAAGAAGCGCCCGGCACGCCCGAGGAGCTGGTAACCTGCAGGCCCGCCACTCGGCCCTGAAGGGCGTTGATGAAATTCTCGCGCTGGGTCTCGGCGACCGCGGCCCCCGTTACCGTCTGCTGTGCCGTACCGAGTTCGCGCGCGGTAGCTGTTTGGCCTAGCGCCGTAACGACGACGGAATTAAGTGCGACAGCCGATCTCCTAAGTACCACGTTTATCACGCTTCCCAGGCCTACCCCCCGCTCCGTTGGATTCGTCCCGATGCGGCGGAACTCGAGCACCTGGCCCGGTGTCGCCGGAATCGAAAAGTTGCCGGCGTCGTTCGTGGCCGTTCGGATTGTCGTCCCCTTGACGGTGACGGAGACGGCCGGCAGCGGAGCCCCGGCGTCGTCGGTCACTTTTCCCGTGACCGTCTTTTGCTGGGCGAAAGCAGGAGTCGCAGCAAGCACGACGGCCATTAACACCATAAGTACTTTTCTTTTCATAGCACTTGTACCGGGTAGTTGGGGATACCGATAGCGAACCTGCGGGTTACCGGTGGGCACTATCATATTTCCCGGTAGCGAAACCGTCAATCATTATGTTGGGCGGCGAAGCTCGTGTTGACCCTTGCCGCAACTTGGTACGTCCGTCTGGAGTATCGCCAACCGTTGACAAAGGTCCGCGGCGCGAACGACCTTGAGCGGGAAATGAAAGTCTCTTTAATGAATGGCCGCCGCGCTTCGGCAATCACGTTCGTCGCGGCTCTGGCATGCGCCTGCTCCCCGGTAAACAGACTGACGGTCGCCGCGGCCAGACCCCCCGTTTACGGGAACAACTCTCCGCTCGGCAGCGCCCGACCTGGCGCGAAGATGGCTCTGAGCCCGCGCGGCAGCGACTGGGTGGACCGTACGCTCGCGTCGCTCACCCTGCGTCAGAAAGTCGGACAGTTGATCATGCCCTGGGTCGGTGGAGAATACGCCGCCGTCGGCTCACCGGAATTCGAGCAAGTCCGGAAATGGGTTACCGACGACGAGGTGGGCGGGGTCGTAATCTCCATCGGAGAGCCGCTGAGCTACGCCGTAAAGCTCAACGAGCTTCAGAGTCACGCGCGCATTCCACTGCTCGTCGCATCCGATTTTGAGAATGGCCCGGGATTCAGAATGTCAGGGATCTACGCGCTGCCGTCGCTGCTCCCTCAAGGAGGCGGCACCGCCTTCCCTCCGGTGATGGCGGTTGGGGCTGCTCGCTCGCCGGAGCTCGCGTTCCAGATGGGGCAGATCACCGGCACCGAGGCACGCGCCGTCGGCGTGCATCTCGTATTTGGTCCGGTGCTCGATGTGAATGCGAATCCGCTCAACCCGGTCATCAACACTCGCTCGTTCGGGGAGAGCGCGTCTCTCGTTTCGGAGCTCGCCGACGAATTCATAAAAGGCGCTCGCTCCACCGGCGTGATGACAACCGCGAAACACTATCCGGGGCATGGTGACACGGACGTCAACTCCCATCTCGCCCTTCCCACCATCAGAGCCTCCCGCGCGCATCTCGATTCCGTGGACCTGCCTCCTTTCCGCTCGGCGGTCACCAATGGAATCGATGCCATCATGACTGCGCACATCGCCGAGGTCGGTACAGAAGGATCCGATGCGGCGCCGGCCACGCTTTCGCCCTTGTTCATGAACGACATCCTTCGCGGTGAGATGGGATTCCGCGGCTTGCTCATCACCGACGCGATGACGATGGGCGGGATCGCCAAGCGGTACGGCGCGACCGAGCCTCTCATCCGCGCGATTGAAGCGGGAAATGACATTCTCCTCATGCCGAGAAGCGTTCCCCTCGCCATCGAGACGGTACTCGAGGCGGTGAAGAGTGGACGCTTGTCCGAAAGCCGGATTGACGCATCCGTTCGGCGTCTTCTCACCGTGAAGGCCCGTGCTGGGCTCATCGACGGCCGCATGGTAAGCGTTGCCGCCGTGGACAGCATAGTGAACGTCCCCGCTCATCAGAAAGTCGCCGACGAAGTTGCCGCGCGTTCAATCACGCTTGGTCTCGACCGGCAGAGCCTCATTCCGGTTTCTTCGGGCGGAAAGCAACGGATCCTTTCCCTCACCTTCGCCTTGCCGACAGATCTCACCGCTGGAACGACATTCGATCCAATCCTCGAGAACGCTTTTCCTGGCCTCCGATCGATGCGGGTGGATTCGCGGACATCCTCGACGGAGCTCGACAAACTGCGCGTGGCCGCCGACTCGTTTGACCTCGTCCTGGTTTCCGTCTATGTCTCGCCGGTAGAATATGTCGGATCGATCGCGGCCGATACTTCGTTCGCCGCGGTGATCAACGGGCTCGCCGCTCAAGCGAAGCCGGTCATCTTCATCGCCTTCGGAAGCCCTTACCTCGTGAGCGCGTTTCCCTCCGTCTCTACGTATCTCTTCGCCTGGGGCGGAGCTCCGGTCTCGCAGCGCGCGGGCGCGGCAGCACTCCTCGGGCGAACGGCAATCGCCGGCAAATTACCGGTATCGATCCCCCCACTTCTTAAATTCGGAGACGGACTGGTGAGGGCAGTAAGATGACCGAGCACGTCAAAGTCGTCATCGTCGAGTACGACGAGATCGCGCGCACCATCGCCCGCCGCATATCCGAGATCATAAACGAGCGCCGCAGGGCGGGATCACGCGCTGTGCTCGGCCTCGCCACCGGGAGCACTCCGATCGGCATTTACCGCGAGCTGATCCGCATGCACAAAGAGGAGAAGCTCGACTTCTCCGATGTGGTGACGTTCAATCTCGACGAGTACTACCCGATGGACCCGGAAAGCATTCACAGCTACCACCGCTACATGCGGGAGAATCTCTTCGACTTCATCAACATCAAGCCGGAGAACATCCACGTTCCGCGCGGGGACATTGCGCGCGAGAGAGTAGACGCCGAGTGTGCCGCGTATGAAGCAGCAATAAAGAACGCAGGCGGGATCGACCTGCAGCTCCTCGGCATCGGTAAGACCGGACACATCGGCTTCAACGAGCCGGGCTCGGGAATGGAATCGCGTACCCGGCGCATCGCGCTCGACACCGTCACGCGAAGGGATGCAGCGGCCGATTTCTTCGGCGAGGATAACGTCCCGCAGGAAGCGATCACGATGGGAGTCGGCACGATCATGGAAGCGCGCGAGATCGCCCTCGTCGCTACCGGCGAGCATAAGTCGGCGATCGTGCTGCGCGCCGTCGAGGGCGAACCCGATCCCGACGTGGCCGCGACGTACCTCCAGAAGCATTCGCACGCCGTTTTTTATCTTGACCCTGCGGCAGCAGCAAATCTCACCCGCATTCAAACCCCGTGGGTGCTCGGCGAAGTGCATTGGAATCGCGAGATGGAGATTCGCGCCGTCATCTGGCTCAGCGAGCGAACCCGGAAGTCTGTGCTCAAGCTCGACTCTCTCGACTATCGCGAGCATCACCTTAGCTCGCTGCTCGCACGGTATGGGTCGGCCGGACCGCTCAACGGCGAAGTGTTCAACGCGCTTATCTCGAAGATTCGAGGCAAGAGCAAGCTGCCGAGCGGAAAGAGAGTGATCGTGTTTTCTCCGCACCCCGACGATGACGTCATCTCTATGGGCGGGATGCTCAACAAGATTCACCAGAACAAGAACGATATCGTCGTTGCGTATCAGACCTCCGGCAACATTGCGGTCTTCGACCACGAAGTGCGTCGTTACGTGGACTTTCTCCGCCGCTTCAACCGCGATTTCGATCTGGGTGACGACAAGGCACGTGGCATTGTCGCGAAAGTCGAAGGTTTTCTCGATTCAAAGTCGGTTGGCGAGATGGACACAGACGACGTGCTGATCATGAAGCAGTCGATTCGCGAAGCCGAGGCGGTTAGCGGGATCGAGACGTTCGGAATGGACCGCTCGCAGGCGCGTTTTCTGAATCTCCCGTTTTATCAAACGGGGAAAGTCCGCAAAGATCCCATCGGCGAAGAAGACATTCGCATCACGCTGAAACTGATCGAAGAGCATCAGCCCGACATCGTTTTTGTGGCGGGAGATTTATCGGACCCTCACGGCACGCACCGGATGTGCCTCGAGGCGATTCAAGCTGCGCTCGCCCTGTACAAGGGTGAGCAGCCGGAGATGTGGCTCTATCGTGGCGCGTGGCAGGAGTGGGAAATCGCGGAGGCTGACGTGCTGGTGCCGCTGTCGGAGGACGAGCTGCGCTGCAAGACGCTCGCGATCTTCAAGCACCAATCGCAGAAGGACCGCGCGCCATTTCCGGGTCAGGACGACCGCGAGTTCTGGCAGCGAGTCCAGGAACGGAATCGCGGAACGGCAAAACGCGTTGACCAGCTTGGCTTGCCCGAGTATTTCGCGATGGAGGCGTACGTCGTACGCAAAGCCGGCGAGCCGGTCGAGCGCGAGATAGTTCCGACGAGCGCAATCGGATAACCGCAACGACGATCGCATCGAGGTAGCTGCGATCGTTCGTAGAGCCGTTAAACCTTGAGGAAGATTTTTTTCTTATAGAGCCAGGCGAGTATCAGATACCAAAAAAACAGAAACGCCAACGCGAAGGCGAACGATGCGAGCCGGTCGGGAAGCCACGAGTGAAATCCCCTTTCGTACAACACCTTCTGCAGCGGAACTGTCTTCCCCTCGTAATTCACCGTCCAGAGCGTGTAAATGAGGCGCGCGAACATCCCCGACCCGACAAACGCGACGATCGGGTTAACGCCGAACACGACCCACGGCTTGGTCCACCCTCTCACGTTCTTGTAGTCAATGATCCACATACACGTGGCGAGCACCACGCACGCCATCCCGGCTGTGAACAGAACGTAGGAGCTCGTCCACAAACTCTTGTTGATCGGGAACGACCAGCTCCACATGAGCCCGAGCATCATCCCGATCGAGCCCACTGCGAACAGACCGGACATTTTTTCTAGAAGCTGCCGCGCTGTCCCGAGCCACCTGCCGCAGAGGTATCCCAGCATTGCCGTTGCGATCGCCGGAATCGTGGACATCGGACCTTCAGGGTCGAACGTCACCCCGCCCACCCAGATGTGATTGGGTCCGAGGATCTTCCTGTCCAGCCATGCAGCGAGATTCTGGTCGTGAGTGCCGATGAGATGCGCGCCGAGCGTGCCGCCCGTCCCGGGCACCGGCAGCAGTGTCATCGCGGCCCAATAGCCATAGAGGATGCAGGCGATGATAATCACCTGCTGCTTGATCGTCGTCTTGTAGCAGATAAGCGCAGCGAGGATATACACGATTCCGATGCGCGCGAGAACTCCCATTATGCGGACGTGCTCCCAGCGCACAAGGATTCTGTCCCACGCCGACGGATGCGGCATTCCGTCAATCGCGCCCCACTGGTATCCGGGACTCAGCGACATTAGAAACCCGAGCGCGTAGATGATCAGCCCGCGGCGGATAATCTGCTTGATGATCGCGCTGTCGTCCGCGCCGTGCGCGCGACGTGAAGTGATCGAGAGATAAGTGGTGATGCCGACAATGAAGAGAAAGAACGGGAAAATGAGATCCGTCGGCGTCCATCCGTTCCACTCCGCGTGCTCGAGCGGCGGATAGATCGCGCTCCAAGTTCCCGGATTGTTGACGAGAAGCATTCCGGCGATGGTGATTCCACGGAACACGTCGAGCGAAAGTAGCCGCTCACGCTGGGGCGGAAGCTCGGAGACGGTTGAGTGCGGTTCGGTACTTATGGCAGTCACTACCATATATATGGCGCGGAGGTGCGGGGGACGCTACTCCGATCGTGGAACGCGGAAACTGCAACTAAACGGGATGCGGGTTCTCGGAGGCACAGATCTGAGAGCTCGGAACAACTCCGAGACCGTTCGAATGCCGTTCCAGATTGCCCGATATAACGGTCCCAGAGTAGTTGCCAACATTCGGGAACTATCCTTCAGACAGCTCGCATCCCGTTCGGTTAACGCTCCCCGGGGTTGTTCGAGTGCCGGCTCTTAGTGGCGCACCGTAAAATCGAACTCCTGCTCGGCGAGCTGCCGCACCGGCTCGCCGTTTTTCGTGGCGGGCCGGTAGCGCGCCGTCGCGAGGTACCGTTTCACTGCGCTCGCAAATTGATAGTCGGTAGCGGAGACAATTGTCGGATCGGCCTCTACCCTTCCCTTCTTACCGATGATGAAACGCGCAACTACCCTGCCTTCCAGCCCGATCGCGCGAGGAGCTTCCGGATACGCCGGCCCACGTTGACCGGGCAGCGCCGACGCGGCAACATCGACTTCGTCCGCCGCGAAAGGCGCGCCGCCGAGGACGGTGGCAGCGGTGGTGTCGGTTCCAGACTGCGCTCCCGGAATAGAGATCGTAGTGGTTCCGATCGCGGTGGGAACGGCCTCCGGAATGGTTGGAGCCGGGATGATCGAAGGAATCAATGTGGGAACCGCGACAGAGATGGCCGGTACACGAGGTGATGGATTCAACGCACGCTTCATGACCGGTTGCGAAACCATTCGCACTTCAGGCTTCCAGCGAGGAAGAGGAATGTAGACTGCCTGCTCACGTGTGTTGCCGACGCCCGCGTGTGATGTAACGGCGACGGCGAACGCGAGCACGAGAACGTGAAGCGCTATGCTCGCCGCCGAGCCTGCGCCCGGTTTTCCAGCGTGCTTCTCTGATTCCAACAGCGCGATTCTCTGCATCGTTCCTCCGAATGAGTGCCCTCATCAGAGTTACGCCGGAGAGAGATCGAAGTCACTTTCGAACCGATGAACAGTTCGTGAAATGACGGTGAGCGGATTATTAAGAAACGATTACGCCGCCAAAGCACCCGTCACGGACTTTGCCGAGTGACACCCTACGGAACTAAGTGCAGCGTCGGCGACCATGACGCGAGCCGCGCGCCGTCAACATGGGTCAGCTGTCGGAATTTTCCAGTCTTCGTGTCTAGCACCCATATGTCGCGTGTCCCGCCGCCGCGCGTCGAAGTAATCGCCATGTGACGTCCGTCAGGCGCCCACGAAGGATCCTCGTTCTCCTTGTACTTCGTGAGCTGGGTCATTTTCCCCGACTTGATGTTGATCATCCACACCTGGAAGTCGCCATTCTGCTGCTCGTACGCCACGGCATCGCCCGTCGGCGACCAATCAGGACCGGTGCGATAGCTGCGTTTTCCCTTCACGAAGGGAGTGAGAAGCTTCACTTTCGTTCCGTCGGCATTCATCACGAAGATCTGCGGCGTCAACGCGGGCCTCGGCGACATGAACACCATCCTCGATCCATCGGGGCTGAAGCTCGGCGAGCTGTTCTCGTACTTTCCCACGCTGAGCGGTTTCGGTGGCAGCGTGCTCCCCACTTCATACATCACGAGATCGGCTGGCCGCTCTCCACCAGCGCCATAGACGAGATACCGTCCGTCCGGAGAATAGACCGGAGTGATGTTCAAGCCACGCGGCGTCGCCGCGACGAGGTGCACGGCTCCATTAGAGAGATCGACTTCGCCGATCTGAGTGCCGCTGTCGGTAAAATCGGAATAGACGATCGACTTCGCGGCAGGATGCCAGGACGGCGACATCGGGGCCCCCGGAGTCTTGATCACTTCGTCCACCGCGCCATCGCTGTCCACGACGTGGAGGTTTTTGCCGGAGACGTAGGCGATTCTCGTCGCCGCGATTCCGTGCGTGCCGGTGAGCCAGTCTTCGATTTGGTCGCTCATGGCGTGGACCGCGAGACGGAATGCGCGCGTTCCGCGAAAGTGCGCGGCGGAATCGGCGGCGATCAACACGGGCAGCATCGAGTCGCGGACGATCGTGTCGCGCCGTGCGGCGAGAAAAATGGTGTCACGCCTGGCTTCGATGGCTTTAACCATTAAGTCGCGCTGCGCCTTGTTTGCGTTGGCCGCCGCACGCTCCTTACCGTTCATTCTTTTCTTCGACGATCCCGCATTCACTCGCAGAAGCGAATCGCGGGTGATGCTGTCGCTCGCGAGACGGCCGATCGTCGCTGCGGTTTTCGCGGCGAGATCCTGCGCCAGAGAGTCCCGGATAGCCTGCGCCCGGATCTCGGAAACCAGGGGAAAGGGGAAATCACCGCTCTGCTTTACGAGTCCCGTCTTCGCATCGTAAATAGATGCATGAAATCCGGGAGCGTGTCGCGTAATTCTCACGATGCTCTGCGCCTTCGCGGTAGCGAGGAGAAGAACGTCCACGCTGTCTCGGCCGAACGGCGCTGCGGAGAGTGCGGTCATTGGATCGACGAACGCAGGAGTAACGCGGTTCCCATTCTCCAAATCCCGCTGGACAATCGCGCGGACGGAGTCTCCAGGCGCGGAATCCACCGGCAGCACCACGACTGTCAGCGTTTTGGTGACGGGCGCCGAGGAGGATGTTTTCTTGGCCGGGTTCCTCGTTTGCGCTGCGGCTGATTGAGAAACGGCGGCGGCGCAAAGCGCGGCGCATGCGACGATGCGGAAGCTGTTGGAAATCACGTTTTGCTCTCGGGTGTTGGGGCGTCGAAGCGGGAGGAGACCTTACACTTACATTATTAGTGTCGTTTCACAGGGGGCGCAAATGCCAAGTCGTGCTTTGATCGATGCAATTAAGAATGGCGACGTCGCGGCGGTGAAAAATCTCCTCGCCACTGACGCCACGGCGCTTGACTCGAGGGAGGACCCTGCCAGTCCCGTCCTCACGGCGATGTACCACGGCCAGAACGAGATAGCCGACTACATCGCGCCGAGGACGGAGCTCGACGTCTTCGAGGCCGCCGCGACCGGAAGAACGGAACGCCTCGACGAGCTCCTCTCATCCGACCCCGAAGTCACGCGGCAAACCTCGGATGGGTGGACACCGCTGCACCTAGCAGCGTTCTTCGGAAAAACTGACGCGGCTCGTCGGCTCATGGAGGCGGGAGCCGACCTCAAAACCATTTCGGGAAATACAACCGCGAATACACCGCTCCACGCCGCCATCGCCGGCCGCGGTGACGAGGAGCTGATTCTGCGGATGCTGATTGCGGGCGCCGATGCGGGCCTCGCGACCGCGGAGGGGCACACTCCGCTCCACATCGCGGCGTCTCGCGGGAACCGGCGCCTTTGTGACCTTCTCATTCAGTATCGGGCCTCTCCATCCGCGCGGATGAAAGACGGGAAAACCCCTGCGGACATCGCCGCCGAGCGCGGCCACGGTGATCTTGCCGATTATCTCAACACGCTGAAATAACGCGCGCAAAAAAGCCACCCCCATGAGGAGGCGGCTCTTTTCGTTTTTGCGCTTACCTGTTCAAATGGAATTCGAAAGGCAACTGCACCAGCTGCTGAACTTTCTGCCCACCTACCCTCGCGGCAGAGAATCTCATTTGCGGAAGCGCTGCCTTTACCGACGCGACGAACGCCGAATTACTCGAGTCGAGAACTTTCAGAGTGCCCGGCTCGTAGCGGCCGTTCTCGTTGACGACGAACTGCACCATCACTTCGCCCTCGATGCCCGAAGAGCGGAGCGCGTCCGGATAAACCGGGCTGGGACCGCCGATTTTTGCGGCCGGCGTCTCCACTTCGAACTCCTTGAAGACCTTGTTCATATCTTCGCCGGCGACCTTGCCAGTGGAATTCTCGCCGCCAGTTCCTCCGGCGACTCCCTTCGAAGTACCGCCGGCGACTCCCTTGCCGGTGAAGTCCGCAGGGTCGGTCACTTTCGCCGAAAGATCAATTTTCGGAATGTTCACCGGGACGTTGACGGGCGCAGTCAGCACCTGGAAACCCTTCGGCGGTGCCACAGGCACTTCCTTCGGGAGGCGCGGAACATTTACCACCTTCGGCACCTTTGGCACTTCTACCTTTTTGATCTTCGGCTTCGGCGGGTCAGGCTTCTTCTCCTCCGGCGGAGGCGGCTCCTTCTTTTTAATCTCGACGAACGAGACTTTTTCAGCCTTCGTTTTTTCGCGTTTTACTCCGCCCGCGTGGGCAGTCGCGTAAACCGCCAAAAACAGAATCGCCGAGTGAAGCACGATACTGAAAAGCGTCCCTGAAAAAGACCTCTTTTTCGTCCGCTTGGATTCCATCAACAGGTTAAGCATTGACCCCCCGGGTGCGTCTCATGGCCTTCTATAGAGCAAGGGGTTTGCCAGAATGTTTGGCATAAAAACGCAAAAAACCCGCCTTTTGGGGGCGGGGTTTTTTTGGCCGTCTAAAGGCTCCCTTTAACAGAATCGGGCTACTTCTTCTTGCGCGCTGCGATGTTCCTGCACACGGCCGCCCAGACCTTCTCGCCGTCGGAGTTCTTTTTCGGCGGATCCCAGGACATCAGACGTACTTCGGAGGCGCCGAGCTCTTCCGGGTCCATCACTACAGTCCCAGCACGGTCGTAGAGCGCGGTGTTCACGCGCTTCATCACGATCGGCGAGCACTTGAGCTCCGCCTTCTCGACGAGGCGCGTGTACGATTTCTTGTTCTCGAGAACGCGCGCTCTTTTATAATCCCAGCGCGTCCACACCGAGTAGGAGCCATCCGCGTTTGCCGTTACGGCTGCCGTGTCCATAGCCACGGTGAGATCGCTTCCGGCGAACACAGTTTTCCACTTGGGCTTCGCCTGGGCTGCCGCAGGCGCAAGCAGCAGCACAAACGGCAGAACCTTTCCGATTTTTCCTAAGAACATTTCTTCTCCTCGTTACAGCGCGCGAGCGCTAGATCGTCGATTGGGGGGTCACAGCAAAATATCCGGTCGCAGGCGTCCGACGCTATTGCCGCTTCAAGACGTACCCCCTCTATCGCGGATGTTCCGTTCTACCCTCCGGCGCCCGCCGGAAGTAAAATCAGTGCACAATGCCCCACCGACGTCGCCGTTCCCCCGACCTTACCCGGGCTCTTGACGGTCTCCGCCGAATCGTGCGCGCAGGGCGGGGGTACACTCACGCCGTCGAAACGAGATACGGCGTGAGCTCCGCGCAGCTCTTTGTTCTTCAGACACTGGCGCAATCGCCGGGAATCTCGATCAAGGATCTCGTCGCGCTCACCCTCACCACGAACAGTAGCGTGAGCGAAGTCGTTGGACGCCTCGTGGATTCCGGCCTCGTCACGCGCGACACCGCAGCAGACGATCGTCGCCGCAAAGTCCTTACCCTAACCGAAGGTGGCCGCGAGATTGTGCGTCACTCGCCGCGCACGATTCAGCAGGAGCTCATCGACGGATTCACGGAGCTGACACCTGCAAGCCAGCGCTCCCTTGCCGGTTGCCTCGAGGAATGGTGCAAGGCCTCCGGGTTCGCCGACGTCCCGCCGACGATGCTCTTCGAGCCCTCTAAAGCGGAGGCGGCACAGCGGAAACAGAAACGTCGCGCGAAAGGGCACGCATCTCCGCTGCGTTGATAGTCCGGAAGATGGTCATGATCCCCGCGAGAACGGGAACGGCGAGAAGCAATCCCAGAAATCCGAACAGCACCGACATCAGCGCCTGAATCCCGAGCGTTAGGGCGGGCGGAATATCCACTCCCGCTTTCATGAGAACGGGCACGAGAAGATGATTCTCGACGAGCTGGATGACGACGTAACCCACCAGTATTACCAGCGCTTTATGCGGCGAGTCGATGAACCCCATGGCCATTGCCGGAACCGCAGCGACGATCGATCCGATAATAGGAATGAATTTGAGCAACCCGGCCAGGATTCCGAGCGGCAGTGCCGCTTTAACGTGGATCGCAAAAAGGAAAATCGTCGTCACTCCGCCGATGGCGATCATCGCGATAAGCTGCATCGTCAGCCACGCGCGCAATGTGTCTCCGACTCTGCGCAGCGTTAGCGCTGCGTGCGGCCGCTTCTCCGTGGGAACGAACTCCAATAAAAGGCCGCGATACAGCTCGGGATCGGCGCCGATGTACGCAGCGACGAATAGAACCAGCAGCAGACCGCCACCGAGCGCGAAGGTCGACCGCATTATCCCGAGAAAGGAGTGCTGCGCGCTGGTGAGCTGATGCGTGATCTCGCGCCGCAAGTTGCTTCCCTTCACCACCACTCTCTCTCGAGCGGCACGGTCAATGGGTTGAACGGCGTTGGTGGACGATGACGTGCTGACGGTGGGCGCGGCCGGTGCAACCACAGGCGGTGTCGAGAGCGAATCGGCGGCAGAATCGGAAGCCGCGACCTGAAGGCTGTCGGTCGCTACGCCAGGCGTGAGAAGGAGCGCGGCTAATCCATTGCCGTGAACACCCAGCCACGCGTCGATTTTGTCCATCGCTTCCGGCATCCGCTCTTTGAGCTCCGTCGATTGCGAGCGAAGAATGGGCGCCATGAAAATTCCGCCTGCCGTCAACAGCCCAATGAACAAAACGAGGATCGCAGAGACGGTGATTCCACGGCGTATACCGCGCTTTTCAAATCGGTCCGCGGCGGAGGAAAGCGGCAAGCCGAAAAGAACGCCGAGGAAGAGCAAAAAGAAAACGGGGTGGGCGACCCACACCACGCGCAGCACGAGGAAGGCAGCCGTCGTTAGAGCGAGGATGCGGATCACGTCGCCCGTACTGATGCTGACTTTACGCGGAGCCATGCTTCCGCTCATGAATTGGTCTTCCGTCACGCTTCAAGCTGTGCAAACCCGGCAGGCCTGGGCAAGACCATACTCTTACTGTAGTAGAATCGCTTCGCGCTTTTTGACTGTGTTGTAACACTCGCAGGAAGCTTGCTCGAGACCGGCGCGATCGATTATACGAATCGTTCCGCGGCCGTGTCCGATCAGCCCCCTGCTCACCAGGATTCCAATTGCGACAGTCACCCCCGGGCGGCGCACTGCGAGCATCTCGGCAAGAAACTCCTGCGTCAGATCAAAGTCGTCGCGGCCAACGCGGTCGTGAGTCATCAGCAGCCATCGGGCGCAGCGCTGCTCGATGACGTGGAGCCGGTTACAGGCTGCGGATTGTGACACGGTCTCGAACACGTACTGCGCGTAGCGGTGGAGAAGTCGTTTCATCTCCGGTGCGAGGTCCATGCAGCGACGGAAATCCTGCACCGTGATCCGGCTCACGTATCCGCTAACCTGACAAATTCCGCGGCACGCCGAGCTGTTCGCTCCGTGAAAGATTGCGAGGCCGGCGAATCCTTCTTTCCCCACCGTCATCGCCTCGATCAAATCGCCGTCGCGGAGAACGGTAACGAGCGATATGACCCCGTTGTGAGGGAAGTACACGTAGTCGTGGGGTTGATCGGGCTCAAAGAGGAGGTCTTTCACTTTGAGAGGAATAGTTTCGAGGCATCCTTCGAACGCGGTGCGTTCGTCCGGCGGTAGCCGCACGATGAGGCGGTTTAACTCGGGAATGGTCGGACTCTGGGGTGCTGCGCTCGTTGTCAAAGAACTATCCGTTGTCGAATCGCCGCGGTGCGCGGCAAGGCTGTAAAGTATCCTGGTCAATTCAATCAACAAGGATTTCTTGGTCAAGCTCGCCGAGCCGGGGCGCAATCCGCCGACAGTGAATTGCTCGCCTGCCATCGCGGTATGACGAGACCTGGCGGCGGACGGCCGTTAGGGCCGAGGCCTGCTTCGGAGTAGCGCTCGAGGGACAGCTCGCGGAGAGCAGACTGGCCCGCATTTCGCCATAAAGCGAACCAAACGCCGCTCGCGCGGCTCAACGTACAGGTAAATGCGATCCTCCCCCCGAACGGTTCTCTACATCGCCGCGGCTACTGCCGTCGCACTCTTTTCCGCATGCAGCAAAGGCAGTTCTGACGCAAAGGGCAGCGCGTCCGGATTCGGTCCAAGCTGGGCTCCCGACAAGCTCACTTCCGTAAACGGCGTGCCGGCTGCCGACATCGAAGCAGCGATCCAGAAACGACTGGCCGGCGGCCGCCCCGCGCAAATCGACGCCGATGTGTGGGGACATACGCAGCGCCTTTACAAAATTTACGGCGGCAACGCGCTCTGGCTCACCCCCAACGGCCTCCACAAAACGCGGCCGCTCGCCTTGATGAACGCGATTCTAAACGCCGAGAACGACGCCCTTCGCATCGACAATTATCCAATCGGTGCACTCGCACAGTCGGTGGCGACCGTGAAACAGTCTGCGCACTCGACAGCGGATCAGCTCGCGGAAGCCGATGTCACTCTCACCAGCGCGTACTCGCAGCTCGGCGAAGACTACCTCACCGGGCAGGTGGACCCAAAGCAGATGTCTCAGAGTTGGCACATCGATCCTGAAGAAGAGAACGTGGACAGCGCTCTTGTCCGCGGACTCCGCATCGATGCGCTAGACAAATCCATTGCGACGATGCGCCCGGCAGATTCAGACTACGCCGGACTGACGCACTCGTTGTATCAATTCCGCACCCTCGCAGCAAAGGGCGGATGGTCACCCGTGCCGGCGGGCAAAGCCGTAAAGCCGGGCGGCGCCGACAATCCCGCACGCATCACTGCGCTTCGCGCCCGTCTCGCTGCCGAAGGTATGGTCGCGCCACACGATTCAACTGCTGGAGTGGACGGATCTAGTTTCGATCGCGGGCTCGCTGCCACTCTCGCACAGTGGCAGGTGCGTCATGGACTAGCGGTCGACAGCATGCTCGACGCGCCGACATTCGCAGCGCTCAACCTGCCGACGACTTATCGCATGGGGCAGATCGCCGCCAACCTGGAGCGCATGCGCTGGCTGCCGCGCTCGCTCGGAACGCGATACATCTACGTGAACGTTCCAGAGTTCAGGCTCGAAGCGCACGACACAGGGAAGGCGCCGCTCGAGATGAAAGTCATCGTCGGAAAGGATTATGAGGACAAGGCGACTCCTGTCTTTTCCGATTCGATGGAGACCATCGTCTTCCGCCCGTATTGGAACGTCACGCCGGACATTGCCGCGAAAGAAATTTTCCCGAAGGGCCCGGGTTTTCTCGCCGCCGAGAACATGGAGACGTACCAGGAAGGCGGGAAGACGAGAATTCGTCAGCGTCCGGGCGGGAAGAACGCGCTCGGGCTCGTGAAGTTTCTCTTCCCGAACGACTACAACATCTATCTCCACGACACCCCGAACCACGAGCTGTTCAACAAGGACATTCGCGCTTTCAGTCACGGCTGCATCCGGGTCGAGAAGCCGGATGAATTGGCGTCGTGGGTTCTCGGTTGGCCGATCGACCAGGTTCACACTGAAGAACAGGGGAAGGACGATCACGGCGTGAGACTTCCGAAGAAGCTTCCCGTTTACATCACGTATTTCACGACGTACATGCGCGACGGGCAGCTCTGGTTCGGAAACGATCTTTACGATCGCGATGACCCACTTGTCGCCGCGACGTGGAAGGCGGCGGCGCCGAGCGCGCAAACTACTGCGGCGATTCAGGCTTTGCGAAGAATCGCGGCCGCGAAATAACTCGCAACGCGCTGCGTCGCTGAATATTTCCCGACTGGAATCGGTGAGGATTAGTTGAGCATACTTTTCTACGTCGGGATTGTTCTCGTCGCCGTTTTACTAACGGTGATCGTTCTCATTGGAGTGCTGGATGTCGTTCGCGGCACTCCCATCCGCGATGTCCTCTCGGACGAATCGCACAAGAACTGCCCTGCGATCGAAGACCCCTCTTTCGCCGATGTAATGCAGCTTCTCACGCGCACCCCGATGACGCGCGGGCACGAAGTCGAGCTGTACATAAATGGAGATCAGACCTACTCGCGCCTCTGGAGCGATCTCCGCTCCGCGAAGTCAAGCATCACGCTTCAGCTCTACTACTGCAACAAGGGCAGAATGGCGGACGATCTCCAGGAGATACTCCTCGAGCGCGCGCGCGCCGGAGTTCAGATCCATTTCCTATACGATTCATTCGGCACGTCGCTGAAGAAAGAGTACTTTGAGACGCTCCGGTCGGCAGGCGTGCACTGCGAAAAGTTCAGGCCGTTCAGCTGGCGCTCGATGCAAAAAGTTCAGCATCGCGCTCACATCCGCGTCATCGTCATCGACGGGACAATCGGATACACCGGCGGCTTCGGGGTCGATGACAAGTGGTACGGGGACGGAAGGACGAAAGACCAGTGGCGCGACAGCAATGTCCGCTTCACGGGTTCCGCCGTCAGGCAACTCCAGGCGACGTTCATCGTCTGCTGGGCCGAGACGACGGGACACCTGCTCACAGGCGATGTGTTTTTCCCGGATGAAGGCCGCGACACCGGCAGCGATGGCGCGCTCGCCGGACTTCTGCATGCGTCACCGACGATCGGAAGCACGTCGGCGGAGAGATTCTTCGCGCTCTCCATCGCCGCCGCGCGCACGCGGCTCTATCTCAGCAACTCATACTTCGTTCCCGACCACTCGTTTCGGAATCTCCTCTGCGCGGCAGCGAAGCGCGGTGTCGATGTGCGTATCCTGACGGTGAGCAAAGCCAGCGATGTGAAAAGCACGTGGTACGCGGGCCGGGCGCGATATGAGAACCTTCTCGCCGCCGGCGTTCGCATTTACGAGTACCAGCCGGTGATGATGCACGCTAAAACGATCGTCGTCGATGGACTCTGGTCGTCGTGCGGAAGCATGAATGCGGACAATCGCTCGATCTCGTTCAACGAGGAATCGAATCTCGTAGTGTTCGACGCCCCGGTCGCTGCGGAGATGGAGCGAATCTTCGTCGAGGACCTCAAGTACTCGCTCGAGATCGAGCTTGCGACGTTCAAGACTCGCGGGTTCAAGGATCGCTTGTTTGAGCGCGCTTGTCATTTGATATGGCGAGTTCTGTGAGCTGGAGCTGCGACTGCAACCGAGAGGGACACGGGTGGGAGTCGTCAGAGTTGCATAGACTCCAGGTGCTAGAGTACGACGATTTCGAACGGCCCCTGATGGCTTCTCATAACTAGTTGTGAGTTGGCTACGAGGGCTGGAATGTAGTAAGACCTAGCAACTCCCGACTACGCTACCGTCACCTCTCACCCGTGTATCTCTCGGTTGCAGTCCGCACCCAAACAATTGCTTGAATGACGAATACCCACTCTCTCCCGCCTGCCGCGGCATCAGGCAGCGTCGCACTCGGCGACTTAACCGTGAATCGCATTGGCTACGGCGCGATGCGAATCACCGGCGAGGGCACCTTCGGCCCGCCGGCGGATCCCGATGAGTGCATACGTACGCTTCGCCGCACCGTCGAGCTTGGCGTAAACTTCATCGACACCGCTGACTCTTACGGCCCCGACGTCTCGGAAGAGCTGATCGCCAAAGCGCTTCACCCATACCCCGATGGACTCGTCATCGGGACAAAAGGGGGGTTCACGCGACCCGGGCCCGACGACTGGCGCCTCGACTGCAATCCCGCGCGTCTCCGAGAGCAGCTTGAGGGAAGCCTGCGTAAGCTCAAGGTCGAGCGCATCGATCTGTGGCAGCTGCACCGGATCGACGACAAATATCCCGCTGAGGATCAGTTCGCCCTTCTCGCTGAATTCATCTCGGAAGGAAAGGTGCGGCACGTCGGGCTGTCCGAAGTCGGCGTCAAAGACATCAAAGCCGCGCGCAAGATCGTTCCCATCGTTTCCGTGCAAAACCGCTACAACATCGCCGATCGCGAGTGGGAAGATGTCGTGGATTACTGCCAGGAAGAAAAGATCGCTTTCATTCCGTGGTACCCGCTCGGCGCCGGGCTTCGCGTAAAGAATGCTGCAGCGCAGGAGAAGAAGATCGAAAGCGTGGCGACGAAGCTCGGCGCGACCAAAATGCAGCTCGCGCTCGCCTGGCTTCTCCGCCGTTCACCGGTGATCCTTCCGATTCCCGGAACTTCGAAAGTCGCGCATCTGAAAGAGAATGTTGCGGCCGCGGCAGTGGAGCTCTCGCAACAGGACCTCGAAGAGCTCAGCTAAGAAGAAGCTGAGCTAGCAGCTACTGCGCGAGTTGCCTGAGTTTTGAAGTCAACGCAATCATCGCTTCGGTATCCCGCTCACAATAAGCGAGCAGCGCATGTTCCATTTTGGTGCGCTCTTCGGTGCTCATCGTGTTCTGCCGATAGAGCATCGCCATCAGCTGCGCGCTCGCCGTTTGTCCCTCTGAGATCTCGAGTCCTTCGTAAGTCATTTCCGGAACGAGGGCGGGCAGCACCCGTTTCAAACTGAACGATCCGCGGAACTCCCTGTGATAGAGGTTGTCGCGCACCATCGGCAGCAAGTCCACGATTCCCTCTGCGATCTCACGAAGCCTCGGCGCAATCTCGGGACACGCGTCCGCCACGAGCTCGATGCACCGCTTCTCGAAGCTCGCGTTATACGCCGTGACCGTGCTCACACCATCGCATGCCTTTACGATCGCCGGGCCGATGGCGAGGCGCGGATCGCCGGAGTCCTGCGCAATCCACGAATGGTGGGTCGCGTTGCCGTCAGCATCCACCACATGCGCGCTCATCTGCACCGGAATGTTGTCGTAAGGCCTGCATCCGTTCCACCGCGGAATTGCGAACATCACCGTCTCAAAATCGATGTGCGCGACCGGATGGACGATGTTGAGAAGCGCGCCCACCAGCGCTTCCTTCTCGACAAAAATTTCTCCCTCGCGCAGACAGCGGCGCTGCCGGGCGGGAACTGCACCCAGCATTAGGTCGTCGGGGAGATCTTGAATGCGTGAGACTCCCGCCTTCTCGAAGCTCACCGCTTTGTCCTTGTTCAGGCGATAGAGGTAACGGATGTGATCTGCATCTACCGTCGGCCAGCAGCGCGCGATGAATGCGCACTCCCTCGGCGCGGTGCACCTCGCTCCGAGCTGTGCGAGGGGAACGTTATTGCGCTTCGCGACCGGAAGAAGATGATCGAGCGCGAGCTCGACAGCGGGAATCAGCTCCTCGACTTCCTTCGTGAGGTCGTCGCGGACGAAGAGGTTGCTGAGGTCCGGATACCGGCATTCGCGATTGAGGTGCATCAGCTCGAAGCGGGTGATCGGGACACCCGCCTCACGCATGATTACCGCCTGAAGAGCGAGATCGTACCTGTGCTCCGCGGTAGCCGATGTCCCCTGCTTCACTTCGATGAGCGTGAACCCGTCAGGCCCCCGAACGAGAATGTCGGCGAAGATCATCGTATCGAGCGCGACGAAGCCCGCTTCGTAGATGACGCTGACATTTCGATCCGCTATCGCGGCCCGGCTGTTCGCGAAGCTCGAGACGAAATTTCCCTTGTCCCTGCGAATGAGGAGCCCGCCGGGAAACTGCCCGCGCGCGAGCTCGCCTACTTCATTGCCTTGATCGAAGAGCAGCTGCGTCGTGAGATCGATTCTCATCTCTTCGCAGCCCTTGTCGTGAATCTCCCACCACATCCGACGCTCGCAATTCATTCCGGAGAGGAATGTGCTCTTCTTGAGAGTGTGCGCAAACTTCGGCTGCCACATCGGTACTGCTCGCTGAGGGGCGTAACGCGCCGGTGGAGAACGTGGCGCAACTGGGGGTCATCTAAACACTCACCCGCGGGTCGCTCCAGTCAAGGCGGAGAGTTGCCTAACTGCTGAAATAAAAAAGCAAGCTAGGAGCCGTCAGCCTGTTCTGCTGAAAGCTCCTAGCTTGCGGTACTACGTTCGCCGTTCTCTACGGAAGGATGATCGTCGTCGAGCTGGTAGTCGTCCCCGACGTCACCGCGATTCCCTGAAGAATCGCCGCTTTAAGCGTCGTCGCCGTTGCCGGCGGTCTCGCTCTCACTGCGTATATCCCGGCCGGCAGGAATGCGGCTGTGAAGTTCCCAGACGCATCAGTCTTGGTTGACTCGATGAGGTTCGCGGAGACGGTATCGCCAACAGCGGTGCCGTTCACGAGAACATCAACCGTTGCGTCCGCTACTCCCGCACCCGTAGCCGTCGTCGCTCGCACCGTGCCAGTGATTGCACCGGTGATGTCGCGGGCGGTCGCCCTTATTACCGGCTTGAAGAGAAGTCCGTTCTGCGAGATCGTGTTGCCCCGCATGACGAAGCTCCTGCCGAGGTCGAAGTCGATGACCATTACAGTCCCGTTCGTGGTCACTTCGATCGGCTTATCGAGCACGATTTTGACGCCAGTACGGGCAGCGCTCGGAAATTTGATGCCGGGATTGCTCGTGCCCGTTAGAACTTTTCCGCTCTTCAGGGTGATACTCGACTTGTCCGTATCCAGGATGAGCCGGAATCCGCGATACGTTCCCGTCGGCAGCGTCGGCTGACCGAGGTTCGTGGTTGTTCCGTTCTGGAGGTCGAGAAGGTTGAAAGCCTTATTAGGCGTGGCAACCGTCACCCAACCCGTCGCCGGGTTCGAGTTCGCGCCGTTCGTGTCGTCGTTCTTCCCGTCCTCGGTATCGGCCGAATCGGTCGAGGCGGTCTTTGCATCGATGCGTACAATCCAAAGATCCGCGCGCGCAACGGAGTCAAAGCTGAAGGGCGCGTCGGTAAGCTGGAGGGTGAGCGTTCCGTTCCCGGGCGCGGTGGAATCTCCGCATGCAGCCGAAACAATCAGTGCGGCAGCTGCGGCCAATGGCGCAGTGAGCTTCAAAATCGATCGAAAGTTGTTGGACATTGTTCGTTCCTCTGGAGGTCTGGTCGCTGGGAGTTTTTCCGACGCCCTCTTACAGGGAAAACCCGTGCCGATGCGTGGACTACCGCGATTCCGCATCCGTCACGATTCGCCTCTCAATTCCACCCCCGCACGGCGTACGAGTTCCGTCCCAACCTCATCCAGCCCTGATCCGACTCCAGCCAACACCACACCGACGTGATAGATCAAGTCCGCGGCCTCCTCGACGGCCCTTGGCTTGTGTTCGTCAGCGCACGCAGTGACCAGCTCCGCGGCCTCCTCCCCGATCTTCTTGAGCCGCAGATTCCGGTCCGCGAGCAGCTTACGCGTATAACTCGGCTTGCCTCCCGCCGTCGCTTCAGCCTGCGCCCGGCTCGAGACCACCGAACTCAAATCCGAAAACGCATTTGCCCCTGCCTCTGCACCGAAGCACGAGATCTCCCCCGAATGGCAGGCAGGTCCCGCGGGTACGACGCGCGCGAGCACGGTGTCGGCGTCACAGTCAGCCGAAAGCGATACGACCCGCTGCACATTTCCACTCGTCGCTCCCTTGTGCCAAAGCCCGCGCGTGCGCGAGCGATAGTGCATCTCCCCTGTTCGCATCGTCATCTCGAGCGCTTCTCTGTCAGCGTACGCAACCATCAGCACTCGCCCCGTCACCGAATCCTGAGCGACGACCACCACAGTGCCCCGCTCCGCGTCGAACCGCAGCGTGTCGATATCGAGTTTCGGCTTCAAGAGGCGCCGCCTTTCATTATCTCTAGTACCTGACCGGAGAGCGCGGCGTTCGTGGCGATCGCGTCGCCGCCGAAAGGCGTGGCATTTCCCTTCCAATCAGTGAGCACGCCGCCTGCCTCGGTGATAATTGGCATCAGCGCCGCGGCATCCCAAGCTGATACCGTGTTGTCTACCATGATGTCCGCTCGCCCGGTGGCGACGAGTATGTAACCGTAACAGTCGCCCCAGGTACGCATTCCTCCGACGGAATTCTGAAGACCCGTCCATCGTTCCCGGCGGGAACTATCGCCGAGGAAGCGCGAGTCCGTAGTGAGAAGCGTGGCTTTTGAGAGATCGGCTGTGTCGGACACTTTACATCTCGACCCGTTGAACCAGCAGCCGCTCCCCGGCGCTGCGCTGATTTCCTCGCCGAGCGCCGAGCAGCAGACAGCGCCCGCAACAACGTCATCTCCTTCAGCGACGGCTACGATCGTTCCCCAGAACGGAACTCCTCTCAAAAAGGTGAAGGTTCCGTCGATGGGATCGATGATCCATCTCCGCTTGGCAGATTCTCTTACCGTCGGAAATTCCTCCCCGACAATTCCATCGCCGGGAAATCGCTTCTCAATCCACTCACGCGCCGTGCGTTCCGCTTCGAGATCCGCAACGCTCACCTGCGTTCCGTCGGCCTTGATCTTCTGCTCGGGATTCTTGCCGTAGTAGCCAAGCGCAACTTTTCCCGCGACTCTCGCAACTTCAGCCGCTGCTTCGAGGTAGTTGTGCACGCTCATGCTGCTCTCCGCACGGTATGCCCTTCGCGGAGGAGTTCCGCTTTCAGCGTTAGGAGATCAGTCGTTCCGTCGTGAAGTATTCCCGCGAGCAGGGCCGCATCGGCACCACTAGTGAAAGCCTCGGAGATGTGCTTCGCGTTACCGGCGCCGCCTGATGCAATTACCGGAACGTTCACCGCTTCCGACACTTGGGCGACAAGATCGAGATCGTATCCGTAGCGCGTTCCATCGCGGTCGATACTGGTCATGAGAATCTCGCCCGCACCGAGGTCGGCGCAACGCCTCGCCCAGTCGATCGCATCCAGTCCTGTCGGCACTCTTCCTCCGTTGACGTAAACTTCCCATCCGCCCTCGCGCGACCGCGCATCGATGCTCGCCACTATGCATTGAGCGCCAAAGCGCACCGATGCTTCGGTTAGAAGCAGCGGGTTGCTCACGGCAGCGGAATTTACGGCGACCTTGTCCGCGCCTGCGCGCAGAACGAGGTCGACATCGGACACAGTGCGGACACCGCCGCCAACTGTCAGCGGAATGAACAGGCGCTGCGCCGTTCTCGAAACAACGTCGAGCAGCGTTGCGCGGCCCGAATGTGTCGCGGACACGTCGAGGAAGACGATCTCGTCAGCGCCGTCCGCTTCATATCGCTCCGCCATCGCCGCCGGATCGCCGACACTCGTGAGATTGACGAACTCCACACCCTTAACCACCCTACCTTCATCCACATCGAGGCAGGCGATGATTCGCTTCAAGAGGGTCATTCGACAGTTACCGACACCCGGCCCTTTGTGCTAAAGATCGCGCCGGTGTCCACGAGCGCGTCGCGCAGGGCCAGGCCGAGCGCTTTGAACGCCGCTTCGACGATGTGATGCCTGTCGCTGCCGCGCAGCACGATGATATGAACCGTTACTCCAGCCTCACCCGCAAACGATCGCATCCAATGATCGTATAGCCGGCTCGGCAAATCTCCTTGATAAAACGACCGGCCACCGATGTCCACGCTCGCCTGAACGAGTGCGTCGTCCATCGGTACCGTGCTCGTTCCATATCGCGCGGCTCCGTTGGGCACGATTTCCTTGAAACACTTTCCCAGAGTCAGTGCGACATCTTCGATGAGATGATGTTTGAGGTCACCTCGCGCCGAAATGTCCGTGTCCAGTCCGGAGTACTTCGCAAACGCGGTCATCATATGGTCGAGAAATCGATTTCCGGTTTCGATGTTTGCTTTTCCATCTCCCGGCTCGAGCGACACCCTCACTGATGTCTCCGTAGTCTCTCTGCTCACTCTGCTCACTTTGAATACTCCTTGCTCACTGTTTCGGGAGCCAACGCCCCCGTGTACAAAGCCATCCCCACAATCGCCGAGCCTGCGCCCGCTGACTCGAGATCCTCCAGGTCCATCATGTTGCCGATTCCACCCGACGCCTGCACTGCGTGGGTCGTCGCGCCGACCACGTCCCGCACAAGCGCGAGATCCGGGCCCTTCATCTGCCCCTCACGGTGAACGGCGGTAACGAGAACTCCGGCGAGCTGCAGGTCATTGAGCTGCCGAATCGTATCGATCGCATCTACAGGCAGCTCGCGCTCCCACCCACGCGTCACGATTTTCCGCTCGCGCACGTCGGCAGCGATTATCAGCTCGCCGGCAAAGCGCGATGACGCTTCCTCGAGCCACGGCCGATTCTCCAGCGCGCGCGTGCCGAGGACTACGGCCGACGCGCCGAAGCAAAGAACGTCCTCGATCGAATCGAAGTCACGAATGCCGCCGCCGCATTGAACCGTCATCCGCGTCGAGGAGATTATGTCTTTAATGACATCCCGATTCTCTCCTCGTCCCGTCGCGGCGTCGAGATCGACGATGTGCAGGCGGGTGAAGCCGGCGGACGCCCACTTGGCAGCAGCCTCGAGCGGATCGGCAATGCGCACGCGCTCGTCGTCGTACGAGCCGCCGACGAGTTGAACGCACGCGCCTTCGCGAATGTCGATTGCCGGAATCACCTGCACGCCAGCAGCTCCTCGGCGACGCCGCAGAGAAAGTCGACGCCCGCACGCGAGCTTTTTTCCGGATGAAACTGGATGCCGACGGTATTGGCGGTGCGCACTACAGAAGGAAAGCGGTCTCCTTCGTGAGTCGCCCACGCGACGACACTCGACTCGTCGCTCGGTGAAGCGACGAAGCTGTTCGCGAAATAGGCGACCTCGAGGCGCGGGACCCGCAGCGAAGCACGGGAAGGCCGGGCGACAGAATCCCAATCGACGCTATTCCATCCCATTTGCGGAAGGCGCTTCGCGCTTATCCGCCGCACACTGCCTCCGATGAGGCCAATGCCTTCGCCAGCGCTCTCCTCGCTCGAGTCCAACAGCAGCTGCATTCCGAGGCAAACGCCTATGCAGGGCAGCCCTTCCGCAAGCGCCGATCTGATTTCTCCTCTGAAGGGAGCGGTCTCGCTCGCTGCCTGGCCGAAAGCTCCGACTCCGGGAAGGACGAGCATATCGGCGCAAAGTGCGTCCGAAACGTCATCGGCAATTCGAACTTCGCCTACGCGCGCCATTGCCTTGGCAAGCGAGTGAAGATTCCCGGTCCCGTAATCGAGGAGCGCGATTGTTGTCACGCAGCCGCACCGAGAGCGTCCAGACATTCTTGCATCATTTCCCAGGGACCGATGGTTATTCGCACCGCGTCACCGATTCCTTCGACCGCGTGAAATCCTCTCACCGCGATGCCCGCCGCGCGAAGCTTTCCCATGGTCGCGTCGCAGTCGCCGACCGGGACGAGTACAAAATTCGCCGATGAAGGCAGCGGTGAATAGCCGAGCGCGCGGAGCTCACTGGAGAATCTCTCTCGATTTGCGATTGCTTCATCCGCACGCAATCGAACCCACTTCAGATCCTCGCTGAGCGCAGCCATCGCTGCGGCCTCCGCTGCGATGGTGACCTTGTATGGACCGCGAGCCTTCTCGATCGCGAGCACGATCTGCGGCGACGCAATTCCGTAACCGATTCTGAGCCCGGCCAGCCCGAACGCCTTCGACATCGTGCGTGTCACGACCGCTCTTCCGCTCGACGCGAGAGCGGTCATGCTTTCTCCGCCAAACTCCGCATAAGCGCAGTCAACGATAACGAGCCCTTCTGCTTCCTCAACGATCTCAGCGGCCGTTCGAAAAGGAATCGCGCATCCTGTGGGATTGTTCGGGGTGCATATGTATGTCACCGCGCCACGCACAGCGAGAATACGCGCGCTGTCAACGGAGCCGTCTTCGCTCAATGGAACACCGACACTCCGGAGTCCGTTCATCTTCGCGAAAACCGGAACCATACCGAACGTCGGTTCCATTGCGCAGACCACCTCACCGGGCTCCGCGAACGCTCTCATCGTGCAGTCGATGATGTCGTCCGAGCCGCATCCGACGACGATCATCTCCGGCTTCACTCCGGCATACTCGGCGAGCAGCGCTCTCAAGTCGGTCGAGTACGGCTGTGGATACCGCGCATACTCGTTCGCGCTCAACGCGTCTAGCGCGCGCCGCGCGGCAGGCGGTGGGCCCCACTGATTCGTATTGTCGCTCAAGTCGATGCGCCACGACTCGACCTTCGGAGAGTAAATCGTGATTCCGTCGTATCCGCTGCGCGCCTTTGGAATCATCATCGTGCCTCCGACCAACGACGGGCCGCGGCTGAGTGTGCGCCGAGACCCTCTGCCTCGGCGAGGCGGGCGGTATCGAGAGCGAGGCTTTCAGCTGCGTCGCGGGAAATTCTCTGATAAGAAGTCCACCGCACGAAGTCGAGGGGCCCGAGCCCGGAGTAACTGCGCGCCGCGCCCGCAGTAGGGAGGACGTGATTCCCTCCGCTGATATAATCGCCGAATACAACCGAGGAGCTCTCGCCGATGAAGACGCATCCGGAGTTCCGGGCCACGGCTGCCAGACGCGGCGCGTCCACTGCCGCGAGCAAAAGATGCTCTGGCGCATAATCAGATGAGAACTCGAGCGCTTCAGCCGCGTCACGCGCGACGAGCAAAGCGCCGTTCGCCTTCAACGCATCGCGCGCAATGGACGCGCGCTCGATTGTCGCGATGGCTGCAGCAACGGCAGAAGCTACACGGTCCGCATATGACTCCGAGAGCGCGACGATGACGACGCACGCGTCGGGGTCGTGCTCAGCCTGCGCGAGCACTTCGGCCGCGACAGTGTCGGGATCGCTGCTTTCATCGCAGATAACCAGCAGCTCGCTCGGGCCCGCTGGTGAATCGATGCCGACGAATCGGCTCACCTGCGCCTTCGCTTCGGCGACGTAAGCGTTGCCCGGCCCGACGATCTTGTTCACCGCGGGAATGGTTTCCGTTCCGAAAGCCATCGCCGCGATCGCACCCGCTCCACCAACAGAGAACACGCGGTCGACTTTCGCGATCGCACAGGCAGCGAGAACGATTGCGGAGGGAACTCCGTTTTTCGCGGGCGGAGAGCAGACAACGATCTCTTCGACACCGGCCACACGTGCGGGAATCGCGCACATAAGTACACTGCTCGCGTAAGCCGCGCGACCACCGGGCGCATAAGCCCCGACGCGGGTGAGGGCATCGGGCCTCCGACCGACGACGATACCCGCCTCAGGCTCGACCTCCACACTCATAGGAGGCGACGCAGAGTGCACTGCTTCGATATTCCGCGCCGCGCGCTCGAGCGCAGAGCGGAGTGCAGGATCGAGACACTGAAGTGCACTGCCCACCGCGGATGCCGGAACTTCGATCTTCGCCAGTTTCTGTCGGTCAAAATCGACCGCCAGCTCCCGAAGAGCAGCGTCTCCGCGTGTGCGAACGCGGCCGATAATACCCGCAGTCGTTTCCCGTACCTGCGCGTCCGTTTCCTTCACCCGCATCACTAGCGAGTCGCGATCCTCCTTCGACAGCGAACCGAGAGTTCCTGAATATCGAAACAATCGCGCGCCTTCGGTCACGGCATTAGGCGCTCAACGCGCGTCACGAGAATCCCGGTCGCGTCGAGCGCCTTCAGCGATTTGATGACGCGGTAAACCTTTTCCGCGTCTACCACTGCGTGAACCGCGACCGTGTCACCGCCGTTCAAAATGTCGATGACCGTCGGCCCGTTGATGCCGGGCAGGATCTGTTTAACCTCGTCGAGCTTCGACTTCGGAACGTTCGCCATCAGATAGCGCGTTCCCCGGGCGCGGATCACGGATTCGAGAGCGGTGGCGAGCGCATCCAGCGATTCATTTTTTACTTCATCGCTCGGCTTTGTTTCCGCTCGCGTTATGAGCTGAGCGCGTGAGGTGAGAAGAGTTCCAATCTCTCGCAACCCGTTCATCTTCAGCGTCGAGCCGGTAGAAGTGATATCGACGATCATGTCTGCGATGCCGAGCAATGGCGCGATCTCGGCTGCGCCGGAGATTGGAATGATTTCCACTCCCTGCGATCTCTTCGCGAAGAACTCGCGCGTTATTCGTTGAAATGAAGTTGCGATGCGCGCAGCCGCCGGGATGTCTTCGAGCGATCTGATGTGGCTCTCCTCTTTCGCCGCCGCGACGAGCCTGCACTCGCCGAACCCCAGGTCCAGCCTCGATGTGACCGGTCGCGCGGATTCACAAACGAGATCCCATCCCGTGACACCGGCATCGGCCACTCCGTCAGCGACGAATTCCGGAATGTCCTGCGCGCGCACGAAGAGAGCCTCGAATTCTCCGCCGTACCCGAGCGAAGCCGAGAGGGCGCGATCTCCGCGAGTGCGAACCGGAAGCCCCGCTTCCTCGAACAGCTCGCGCGCGTCTTCGGCCAGTCGTCCTTTATTGGGCAGTGCGATTTTTAGCATGTGATTAATGGATGGAAATGAAAAAGCCCGTCCTGAAGTGGACGGGCCGCGGGTGCTTAGAGAGTCTACGCCGAGCTACTTAACTAGTATGGCGTCTACGCGCATGAGCGACCCGCGACCCGTGAAGGCCGTGGTGCCGATGCGCATGGAAAGTCGCGTAGAACGTCATTGTCAGAATCCTAGTTGCTCGGCGTACCGGGGTCAACTACCTCTGTGGCCTGGGCGCCGGACCCATTCTGTTCACTCTCGCCTTGATCGTCTGGAAGGCCGATTCGTCCCTCTGCAATCCAGTCAGCTTGCCGGCCTGGGTGATTTTCTTCTGAATGTCGGCGAGCCGGTCCTGCGTTCCCGGGTGATCGGAGAACCAGCCCGCAGTCCCGCCGCCGCCGGAACTTTGCTGTTCAGCGAGAAGTTTCTGGAAGAAGGTGTACATGCCGCGTGGGTCGATGCCCGCACGAAGCACGTTGTCAAAGCCGCCTTCGTCCGCCTGGATTTCGTCTCCTCTGCCGAACTTGGCGAACACCGCAGTGCCGGCGACCTGGATCCCCGCCTGCGCGACGCCGCTGTTGCAAACGCTCGTGATCCCGCAAAGAATCCCGACGCCGGTATTGGCGTTTTGTGCCTGCGCCATCTGCTTCACGGTATGCCGCTTCACCACATGCTGAATCTCGTGGCCTAGCACTCCCGCGAGCTCGCTCATGTTTGACGCGCGCTCGATCACGCCGCGATTGACGTAGATGTATCCGCCCGGTATCGCGAACGCATTGACGTCGCTGCTATTCACCACCTGGAACTGCCAGTTCAGCTCGCTTCCGCGCGAGGTCAATCTCGCGATGCGGTTGCCGAGCGTGTTCACGTAGTTGTTGATCTGCGCGTCGTTGACCATGGGAAGCTGCGCGTTGACCTGCTGCGCTTCCTGCGCGCCTATCTGCACTTCATCCTGCGTGGACACGGATCCGGCGGACGCGCAGCCAAAAAGCAGCGCTGTGGATGAGAGCAGTAAAAGATTCTTCTTCATTGTCGTATGCCTCTAGAAACGGGGACGATTACGTGAGAACTGAAGGCAGGAACCGGACCATTTTTGCCCGTCAAAATAGCCTAGACGGACATTTGTTCGCCTCTCTGCCGGATGCGCTGCATTTTTAACGAATGAAAAGCCGGCGCAAACATCATCGAAGCGGTCGGGAAACCCCAGTCCTTACTCACCACTCGAGCTCACACAGATGACGTTACGACTTCTCCTCGCAGCGGCCGCCATCACTCTCGTTTTCTCCGAGCCAATCTCAGCGCAAGTGAAAGCGGACTCCACGAAGACACAAATCGTTTTCCTCGGAACCGGGGGCCCCTCCCCAAACCCGAATAAGTCTGGCGCAGCGGTCGCGATCGTCGTGAACGGCTCCTCCTATATAGTAGACGCCGGACCGGGCCTGGTGCGGCGCGCGATTCAGGCGAGCCGTCTCGGCGTCAACGGACTTGCGGCGCCAAAGCTCCGCCGGGTTTTCATAACGCATCATCACAGCGATCACACGCTAGGTCTCCCCGACCTGATGTACACACCGTGGGTAGTTCATAGAACAGTTCCACTAGACGTGTACGGTCCGCCTGGAATAGCAGCGATGGTCCATCACATCGCCGAGGCGTACGCAGAGGACAACGATATTCGCATCAACGGCCTCGAGCGCAACACGAAACCGGGCAGCGTGATCAACGCGCACGAAATAAAGGCCGGAGTTGTTTACAAGGATGCCAACATTACGGTGACAGCGTTCCCTGTTCCGCACGGTTCGTGGAAGTACGCCTTCGGGTATCGTTTCGTTACTCACGATCGCACCATCGTCGTGAGCGGGGACACAAGTCCGACGGACGCGATTTCATCCGCCTGCAACGGCTGCGACGTGCTCCTCCACGAGGTGTACACGGTGCAGGGATATGCGCAAAGCGACACCGCTTGGCGGAGCTACCTCCGCAGCTTTCACACTTCGACCCAACAGCTGGCGAACGTTGCGACGAAGGCCCGCCCCGGTTTGTTGATACTGTATCACCAGATGTGGTTCGGCGATTCAACCGACACCGAAGCGAGCATGCTCTCCGAAATGCACAAGTTTTACAAAGGCAAAGTCGCATCCGCGCACGATCTCGACATTTTCTAATGACAAAACAGATGAGAATTCTCAGAGTCGTCTCAGCCGCCTTTATCTTCTTCTGCGGAGTATCCGCGCGCACTGCTTCCGCCCAGCAGCCGATCGACTCCGCCTACTCCGCGCAGATCAAATTGCTGACCCCGGTCGACGCCACAGGCCACTGGAAGTTCACCACCGAGCTCGTCTCCACGCTTCCCTACTCGGCGACAGTTGCCACTCCACTCAAAGTCCTTGGCTACGTACCAGGCACACTCGGTAAGCTCTCCTATGTCGCCGAGCTCACCAAATACTTCGACGCCCTCGCCGCTGGCGCGCCCACGCGTGTAAAGAGATTCTCACTCGGGAAGAGCGAAGAAGGGCGAGAGCAGATCGTCGTCGCCATTTCCAGCGAAGACAACATCGCGCGGCTCGAGCAGAACCGTGTGGCACTCGGGCGGCTCGCCGATCCGCGCGGACTCTCTGCCACCGATCGCGCTCGACTAGTAAAAGACACCAAACCGGTTTACTGGCTGAGCGGATCCATTCACTCTCCCGAAACAGGCAGCCCCGAGATGCTGATGGAGCTCGCCTATCGTCTCACTGTCGATGAATCGGATTTCGTGAAAGACATCCGCGCCAACGTCATCACGCTGATCACGCCGGTGACTGAGGTGGACGGCCGCGACCGCGAGGTGGACATCGTTAAGGAATCCGCGGCGCTCAAGCTCGGGTCGAACTCCATCCCGCTCATCTATTGGGGCAAGTACACCGCGCACGATAACAACCGTGACGGAATGGTGATTTCCCAGAATCTGACCAAGAACTTCCTGCGCGGATTTCTGTATTGGCACCCCACCGTCGTGCACGACTTGCACGAATCGGTTCCCTTTCTCTACGCGAGCACCGGTACCGGCCCGTACAACGACGAGTACGATCCGATCGTCGTCGACGAGTGGCACACCCTCGCCTATCAGGAGATCACCGAGCTCACCCGCCGAGGACTGCCGGGTGTGTGGACGCACGGCTTCTACGATGGATGGGCGCCGAACTACACGCTGCAGTCCGTCGCCAATCTCCATAATGCGATCGGCCGCTTTTACGAGACGTACACATCGAGCGGCGCCGGCTGTACGACGGTCCGACTCCAGGCAGCGGACACCTCGCGCCGTTGGGACCGGCCCAATCCGCCGGTGAACGGAATCAGATGGTGCATCCGCAGCAACATCAACTTCCAGCAGTCGGGCGCGCTCATCGCTCTCAAGTACACCGCCGACCATCGGGAGACGTTCCTCGACAATTTCGTCGCCAAGGGCGAGCGGATGATTCAGCGCGGCAAGAATAGCGCGCCGTACGCGTTCGTTATTCCTCGCGACCAGCGTCACGCCGCTGAGGCGGCCGATCTGGTGAATCTGTTCCGCGCGCAGGGTACCGAAGTGAGCGTCGCGACGAGCGATTTCACTCTCCGTGGACCCGGCGTTTCCGCGCGAAAGGGTGGCGTCGATTCCGTCGCGCTGCGCCCCGCCGCCGATACCGTCGGACGCGGCGAGCCAAGCGATCCCAACGCGAAGATGGTCGCAACCGACTCGGCGGTGAAGGGCCGCGCTCCCTCGACACCGCTCGTCAGGACCTCCAACGAATCGGCGGTCGCCGTTCACGCCGGCGACTGGATCGTCCGCCTCGACCAGCCATACGCCGCGACGCCGCGCACCCTTCTCGCCATCCAGCGTTTCAAGATCGACGATCCGCCCCCATACGACGACACCGGCTGGACGCTCGACGAGCTCCGCCACGTCACCACTCTCAAGATCTCGGATTCGACGGTTCTCGCGAAGCCGATGCGCCTGCTCACATCCAATGCGCGCATAGAAGGCGAGATCAGCGGCGACGGGGGCGGTTCGCTCCTCATCCGCCACCTCGGCGACTGGAGATCGGCGATGTTGCCGTGGAAGATCGCGCCGGGCGCCGTCAGTGTCGCCGATGAATCCTTCCGCGTCGGCGGTGCGATGTACTCCGCCGGTACGTACATCATCGCCGCCCCAAACGATGCCATTCGCGGAGCCGTGAAATCGCTCGGCTTGCGCGGCATCGCAGCCGGCGGCAACGTCACCGCGCGCCAGCACTCCATTCGCGTTCCACGCATCGCGCTGATGCATTCGTGGCTCGAGACGCAGAACGAGGGATGGGTGCGCTACGCGTTCGACCAGATGGGGGTGCCATACACATACATCTCGGATCAATCGCTGCGCACGCCGGCCAAGCTCGACAAATTCGACGTCATTGTCTTTCCGCACGTCAGCGGATCGCCGAACGCACTCCTCAACGGCAGGCCGATGATCGGACCACCGATCCCGTGGAAGAAGTCGGCGCTGACGCCTAACCTCGACCTCTGGGACCAGACCGACGACATCCGCCCCGGAATGGGACTCGACGGCGGTGCTGCGCTCAGACGCTTCGTCGAGCGCGGCGGTCTTCTTCTCACCAGCGGAAACTCGAGCGTGCTCCCGATTACGCTTGGCTTCAACACCACTGTCGGCTTGTTCTCGCCGACGAAGCTCAACGTGCGCGGCTCCATCGTTCGAGCGCAGCCCGCGCCAGGCGCGTCGCTCAGCCCGATTCTATATGGATACGAGAGCTCGAGTTTTCCTGTGTACTTCAACCAGGCGCCGATCTTCACTGTTGCAGCGCGCGACACGATTGGCGTAGAGGGCCGCGACCCGGCTATCGGCGCTCAATTTGAGCGGAACCGCGCAAAGGTTATTCTGCAATTTCACAAAACGGCGGACTCTCTTCTCGTCTCAGGCCTCCTGGCCGGCGGTGACGAGCTCAACGGAAAACCTGCGGTCGTTGACGCGCCAGTCGGAAGCGGTCACCTCGTGATGTTCGGAATCCGGCCGCTGTGGCGGTGGGAATCGCAGGGGAGCTTTGCGCTGGCGCTGAATGCGATAGCGAACTGGAATCATCTCGCGTTCTGAAAATGCGAGACCGTAAACGACCAACATGGAAGGAGTTTACCGTCCGATAGAGTCGGCGATCGTCACCGCTTTATGCGCGGCATCCCGGACGAGATCGAACTTCTGCGCTTTGACGACTTCTGGTGGCGCGAACCACACGCATCCGCAGGCGACGACCTTGTCGTACTCCAGATAACTCTGGAGATGCTCGAGGCCAAGCCCACCTGACGGAATCCATTCGATCATTCGGAACGGACCACCGAGAATCCTCAGATAGGGAACGCCCCCGAGTGGCTCGACCGGCCAGACTTTCAGAACGGAAAGGCCGAGCCTGACTGCCGCTTCCATCTCGGTTCCGGTGGCGACGCCGGGGAAAACCGCCATCGAGTTGGAGAGGCACCACTCCACCATTGCCGGATTGAGACCGGGGGCGATGCAGAACTTTCCGCCGGCGTCGCGAACGCCGCGCGCCGCTTCGGGAGTGAGGACAGTTCCAGCGCCGACGGTGAGCCAGGGACATTCGGCCGCGACGCGCTCGATCGCCTTGAGCGCGGCCGGCGTCCGCATCGTGATTTCCAACGAATGGATCCCAGCTTCGCCGAGCGCCCGCGCGATGGGGACGGCATCCTTGGCGTCGTCGATGGTGACGATCGCGTTGATCTTGTATTTGCGAAGCAGCTCGAGTGGAGCGGAGCTGCTGTCATGCACGTCGGTCACGGTGGTCCTATACCATTTTGAAGGGTCTGTGCCGGGCGCGGCCCGCCGAAGTGAAATATGAGCGATATGCACGCCCGTGAAGTACGGAGCAGTTCCGAATCCGTATATTCGGTGGGATGAACCCCCGCTTCCTTCGTCGCATTTTCGTTGTTCTTGGCTCGGCGCTGGCGCTCGCCGCCTGCTCGCAGATCGCGAAGGAGGTCTTTACCGCCCCCGTTGTGAAGTTTGAGGGAGTGCGAATGGGGTCGCTGAGTTTGACGGGAAGCACTCTCTTCATCCAGCTGGGCGTGCGCAACCCGAATCGCTTCGCACTCTCTGCGACTCACACCGAGTACAAGCTGATAGTTGACGATACTATCGTGGTGGGCGAGGGACAGTCGAACGATTCGGTAACCGTCGGGGCGCGCGATTCCACGAGTATCGTCCTTCCCCTCGATGTCTCGTGGAACGAGATGACCCGCGCCGGGGGTGGAGCGCTCGCCGCTGGCGAGGTGAATTACCGAATCGTTGGAAAGATCACCGCCAACACTCCCGTCGGCGCGCACGACATCCCGCTCGATGCAAAGGGCCGGTTCGCCCCGCTAAAGCCGAGATCATGACGACTCCTTCGACACAGGAAACGCCGAACATTCCGCCCGCCCCGAATAAAACCCGCCCAATTCTATCCGGCGCTTTGGCCTTTGCATTACTCGGACTCCTCGCGCTAATCGCGTTCGGGTACTGCACCAGCCGCATCGTCCCCAATTTCTTGGGGAAGAATGAGACGCGCGTCACACACGACGTCGTCATCGAGCAGATGCGGGCGGTGGCGAAGCTCGTTTCGAGCGAAGCGACGGTGCGTGATGTGGTCGTTTACGAGAACACGTGGTACGGATCGACGAAGCGCTCGCTCATCGTCATTACGGGAAAGCTGCTCGCAGGAATCGACCTCGCCAACAATCCGGACGTGAATATCGACGACCGCGCGAAGAAGATCACAATCCGGATTCCCTCGGCCCAGCTCATCGGCGTTGAGATCCTCGACATGCACACCTACGACGAGCGCGGCGGCTTATGGAATCCGTTCAAGCCCGAGGACCGCGACGCAATCCAGCGTCAGGCAAAAGCGCAGCTCGTTGCGGCCGGTAATACTCTCGCGCTTCTGCGCCACGCGAATGAGAGCGCGGTGACACTGCTGAAAACATTGCTCGCGAAAGACGGCTACACAGTTGATGTTACGATTCGAGGCGCGCCAGCGCCCGCTCCACCCGGTTGAAGCAGCCCAGAATCAACCGGAAAGAATGTCGCCGACGAAGAGCTGACAGAGCTCACGTGGAACCTCTTCGCCATCTGGTAGGCCGATGATAAGAATGTCGCGTCCCGTCGTCACCGATTGGAGAACACTGCTGCGTGAGCTTGCGATCACCTTCGTCGGTGTACTGCTCGCGCTGCTGGCCACTGCTTGGTGGGGTGAGCGACTCGATCGAAAGCACGAGCTTGCATACATCTCCCAGATGCGCGCCGATCTGACGACGACGAAGGTCAGTCTCGATTCCATCATCGCCGAGAACAACAAGGGTGCCGCCGCCGCAACCGAGATCCTCAAAATGATGCGGAGCGGCAAGCCAATCGCCCGCGATACGTTGGATAAGCTGACTGACTTGCCCTGGTTTCAGTCTACCAGGCCGACAATAACGCTGGGGACCGCCCGTGCGCTCGCGCAGAGTGGTGAGGGCGCACTGATTCGCGATCCGTCGCTTCGCCTCCTCATCGCGAGCTATGTCGCAACTGCTGACAACGCGCTCACGAGTATGGAGGGATACGCGCAAGTCTTTCGGCCGGTGTCGGACCGTTTTCGGGCATACAGCGAGCGTGAGGTCTCGCCTGAAATGAACGGCTGGAAAGACTCCGTGACACGAGTAGTAACTGCGCGCACGATTATCCGGAATGCGCGAGATGCAGAGTACCGCGCGATGCTTGCAAGTTTCATTGGGTGGCGCCTTGCATCCGTTAGACGAATGGTGGAAATCCGCGTTTCCGGTGACTCGTTGCTCGCTCGTCTACCAGCCACATAGGAGTTCAACAATATGCGCTCCAGTCTCAAGCCATTCATTCGCCTGCAATCACTCGTCGCCATCGCCGTGCTGTCAATCGCGACGTCGGCCGCTCCGCAGTCCCCGCTCACCTCCGCCGATCGCTTCACTCCTCCCCCAGCAGTTCCGAGGGAATTCCGCGGCGTCTGGGTAGCGACTGTTTCGAATATTGATTGGCCGTCGAAGCCCGGCCTCTCCACCCAGCACCAGAAGGACGAGCTGCTCGCGCTCCTCGATCGTTCCGCCTCGCTTCACTTCAACGCCGTCGTTCTTCAAGTTCGCCCGGCCGGGGACGCGTTGTATGCATCATCGCTCGAGCCGTGGTCCGAGTATCTCACCGGCGAACAGGGAAAGCCGCCCGCACCATACTGGGACCCCCTCGCCTTCGCTGTTGCCGAATCACACAAGCGGGGGCTCGAGCTTCACGTCTGGATCAATCCGTATCGCGCGCGTCATCCTTC
>JACDDT010000084.1 GCA_013816855.1 Gemmatimonadaceae bacterium | reverse complement strand
GAACCGCCGGTCCGCGCATACTTCTCATTGGACACCTCGACACGGTCTTCGAAGGCGAAGGGTTGGGATGGTCGGTAACCGAGGACACCATCGGACACGGCGCTGGCGCCAGCGATATGAAAGGCGGTGACGTCGCAATGATTCTTGCCCTTCGCGCGCTCTCCGACGCCGGCCGCCTAAAGGACATGAACATCATCGTTGTGATGACGGGCGACGAGGAGTCAGCCGGTCGCCCGCTTAGCGTCGCCCGTGCGGCGCTTTTCGATGCCGCGAAACAAAGTGATCTCGCTCTTGGATTCGAAGGCGGCTCGCGCACGCAGATTTCAACCGGTCGTCGGGGCTCGAGCGGTTGGAGCCTCACCGTCACCGCTCGTCAGGCGCACTCCGCAGGCATCTTCGGCAAGACAACCGGATTTGGCGCTTCATATGAAGGCATCCGCATCCTCGATGAGTGGCGCCGACAGATGGCAGGGGAGCGCGGTCTCACCTTCAACGTCGGACTGCTCGCTGGTGGAGCGCACGTCGCGCTCGATACGACCGGCTGGGCACTCACTGCTGACGGAAAGGGGAACGCTGTTCCGCCCATATTCCGCGCGAAGGGCGATCTTCGTTTTCTAACCGAGCAGCAGAAAGACTCGGCGCGCGCGAGAATGCGTGCGGTGCTCTCGGCGCCCTTGAACGGCGCGACACCGAGCGTTGAATTCGACGATTCCTATCCAGCGATGCCGGTGACGCCCGAGGGACTGCGCCTCGTTGCCCTGTTCGACGAAGCGAGCAGGTCGCTCGGTTATCCCGCCGTCACATCGCAGGATGCTGAATCGCGCGGCGCGGGCGACATCTCATTCGTCGCGCCGTACATCCCCGGTCTCGACGGGCTCGGCGTTCTCGGCGGAGGCGCGCATTCTCCGCGCGAGAGCGTAAATATTCCGTCACTCAAAATGCAAGCCGAGCGCGCGGCGGTGATGATGAGCCGGCTCGTGACGGATTGGAAGCGTTAGACGCTCAGCCTCTGCCGAGGAAGTGCAGCACCAACGCGATGACGGCGATGATGAGAACGATGTGAATTAATCCGCCCACGACTTTTTTGAAGACGAGAAAGCCAAGCAGCCACAGAATTAGTAGGACAACGCCGGCACTTAGGAACATCGGGCAATCTCCGTTGGGGACGTTTTCAATGTACGATATCCTACGCGGGATAGGGCGGAAATCTGCGATTAGTATCTCCTAGCGGCTCTTACCTAAATTCCAGCGGTATTTCCTATGGTAGAACGCCTGGCGCTCCGTAAACTTCGGATTCGATGACAATCATCCCAATCGACCTACCGCTATTATAAACGCGTCGGAATGGCCTGCCATCCTCGCCATCGCGCTCGGCTTCACCGCGGTCGGCTTTCTCGCGTCGATTTTCATATTGGGAATCGGTAGCACGCGAGTATCGAAGCTTTTGGTGCGCGGTGCAGCTGACAGGAAGGCCGGAGATCAGCAAACCGAGCAAACGTTACGGAGCTATCGGCACCTCTTCGAGTACAGTCCTGGACTCATCTGCACGCACACGCTCGAGGGGATTCTGCTGTCTGTAAATCCTGCCGCTGCGCGGAGCCTCGGCTACTCGCCAAGCGAGATGGTGGGTCACTCGCTCGCGGAATTCGTGGACGAGCCAACCCGTCTCCAGATGAGTGGTTACTTACGCCGGATCTCCACGAACGGCCGGGACGAATCATTCATACCTGTGATGGCGAAGAGCGGCGAAGGCCGGGTGTGGCAGTGCAACGGTGTCGTGTATGAGGACGGCGGCGAGCCGTACGTGATCGGCTATGCGCAGGACGTCACTGAGATGTTGCTGGCGCGTAAGGAATTGGAGAAGCAGGTCCTGACAGACGAGCTGACGCAGCTGCGCAACCGGCGCGGATTCTTCACCCTCGCCGAGCACTCGCTAAAGCGTGCCAAACGCGAGGGCAAGAGCTGCCTGCTGATCTGTGCCGACATCGACGGACTCAAGTCGGTGAACGATTCACTCGGGCATCCAGTCGGATCGGAGCTGCTCGTAGACATGGCGGATATTCTCCGTAAGGTATTCCGCGATTCCGATGTAATCGCGCGCATCGGCGGAGACGAATTCGCCATACTGGCCCCCGATAACGACGAATCGAAATCGAGCGCCGTGCTGGGCCGGTTGCAGTCGCAGATCGAGAGATTCAATGCCGCCGCCGGAAAACAATACAAAATCGCGCTCAGCGCTGGCGTCGCCTGCTCCTCGCCGGCACGCCCGTCAACCGTTCAGGAGTTGCTGGGCGAGGCGGATGAAAAACTTTACACGCAGAAGCGCAGTGGCCGTCCGAAGCTCAAACTCGAGACCGCTTAGACTCTAAGCGCGCAGCGCCAGGAGTGCGAACGTTGCGAGCCAATGCTCGCCCATGTAATCACCCGTGACGTGCGGAAGACTTGCTCCGAGATGTCTGTCCGCTGCTTCAAGAGCAATCGGCGTGCGCTGATCATCTTCCCCAAAAGATTTCGCAAGAGACCGCCAGCACCACGCTCTACTCAGATTGAGACCGTCGAGGTGCGCGATTTTCCCGTCACTGCGATCGGAAACTGTCGCTGGACGAAATAGAGTCGCCGGCTCGCGCTCTGCGATGCTTGGAAGAAAGCGCGAGAACCATCCGGGGAATTCATGCGGGTCCATCAGCCGGCGCATGCACTCCGCCTCGATCAACGCTGACGATAAAAAATCATCGCCGCTTGGCTCCCACGCCTGACAGTCGGCGTCGTTTGAGTACCAGGAAAGCGCCTTCTGGCGGAGAAGCTCCCTCAGCGAGGCGTTCGAGACGGCATCAGCGTATTCCGAGGCAAGCGCGAGCGCAAAAGCAGTGTTGAAGTGTGTGCCCGTTCGCACCGGGTAAGTCGCCTTCGGAAGAAAATCAAAGAAGCGCTTCACGAACGCAGCGGTGAGAGGAGCGAGGGTTTCCGCGAAGGATCTTCGCTCCGTTGCAGGCCAAGTCGCTTCCTCGAGAGCGATGGCGGCAGGCTCGCGTTTCCGGTGGCGCTCGAGCTCCGCGCTGAGCAGGAGCAGCCACGCCCAGCCGTATGGCCGTTCGAATCCGCCGCGCAACGGATGCTCGAGGTACTTCAGTTCTCCGGCAACGTTTTCGCGGGTGATCTGCGCGTTGAACAGCCTACGAATCTCCGCCGCCTCGGGGAGAGAAGGGAATTCGCGCAGCAGTGTGGCGAGCAGCCAATAGCCGTGCACGCACGAATGCCAGTCGAGACTGCCGAAAAAGATCGGGTGGTGCAGCCTCGGCGTCTTCGCGTCGTCGGCGCCCTCGAACATGTGGTGAAGCATGTTCGGGTACTCGCGCGTCACGTGGCCGAGCGCGGCGCGGGCGAAGCGGGAGGCGGTTTCGACGTTGAGGCAGGTATCGGCGGAGCATGCCATGCAAAAATCTACGCTCGTACGGGCGCCCCGTGCGAAGGCACGCGTAATGCTCTCGACAGCTATATGAGGATACACTCGGTAATGCCCACGCGCGTCTCAATCTGTCTTTGCGCATGTCTCATCTTGGGCCTTCCGGCGTGCGGTCAAAATACACCGCTGCCCAAGGCCGGCGCGGTCGTTGCGGCGCTTCAAGGCAATCATCACTTCGATCGCGTTCTCATTGTCATTCTGGAGAACGAAGACGCGAAGACGGTAACCGACGTTCCATACATGGACTCTCTCGCCAAGAGCGGAGTTTATCTCGCGAGCTATTATGGGGTCGCCCACCCGTCGTATCCGAACTATCTCGCTCTCGTTGCCGGCGAAACCTTCATAAACTCCGCCAAGGCGGTGAAGGATCCCGTCGCACACGAGGCGCGCGAGTTCGGCGATGCTCAGCTGCTCATCGACGCGCCATCACTTGCGAGCCGGTTCGATAAGGGCGGCGTAACCTGGAACGCGTTCGCTGAGGATTATCCAATTGTCGACAGCATTCCGAGCCGTTGCGACTTCCGGCGGAAGTCCGGGTTGTACGCGCGAAAGCACATGCCCTTCCTGAGCTTCAAGGAATTTCACGACAATCCCGCGCTGTGCGCGCACATCAGGAACCTGAAATGGTTTCGTCCCGACTCGCTCGCCGCGTACACCATGATCGTTCCAAACATGGTTCACGACGGCCACGACGCTCCGCTCACCACGGCGGTGGCCTGGCTTCGCGGGTTCCTCAAGCCCGTCGTCACGAATGCCGAGCTGATGCAGAAGACACTCGTGGTGGTGACGTTCGACGAGTCGGCGACGAGCGGACGGGAAAAGGTGTTCGGAGCGAAGCGAGCCAACCTCATTTACACCGCGCTCCTCGGTGGAATGGTGAAGAGCGCGACCGCGTCCAACGAGCCGTTCACGCATTTCAGCTTGCTGCGTCTCGTCGAAGAGAATTTTGGCTTGTCGCCTTCGCTCGCGCCGGCAGGAATGAACGCAATCGATGGCGTGTGGAAGTAACGGGGGTAGGGCGCGAAGGCGAACTGAGACTGAACACGTACCCAGTTGCCGGTAGCACAGTGGCCAGCTTTTCAGTTAACGACTGGGTGACCCGTCGGCCCCCTGGCAACTGACTCTCATGTCGCCGTGAGAGTCAAATTAGTAGTGAACTGGCAAACTGAGCCTCTGCGCCACTAAAAACTGATACGTGTTCCGTCTCAGTTACGGGTCAGCACAACCTAGACCTTCGCAGTCAAACGAATTTTCGCAGAAGTCGCGTCAGCGCGCGGTCGAGCGCGCTCGCGAACGATTGTTTGTCCTTTGCCGTGAATGCAGCCGGCCCGCCCGTCTCGACACCGGTCGATCGCAGATTCTCCATGAAGTCGCGCACGCTCAGCCGCTCGCCGATAGTGTCTGCGGTATGCTCGACTCCGCGCGGATCTATCACGATCACTTTTTTTTCGACGAGAATCGCCGCCAGCGGGATGTCGTGCGTGATGCAAATGTCGTTGGCAACCGAGTTGTCAGCGATGTATTTGTCGGCGACGTCCGGGCCGCCTTCAACACGCACCGTCGAGACTGTCGCGTGACCCGGAGGAATGTTCACGCGCTGATTGGCGACGAAGATTGTCGTGAGCGACAACCGGTGCGCGGCCCGCAGCACGATTTCCCGCACCGGACCCGGAACCGAATCGGCGTCTACCCAGAGCGTCAACGTTTCGCCACGATCAACGGCTGCGACATTCCGTGCTTCACCTGCGGCACGCAGAAGAGGAGATACTCGCCGGGAGGGAAATCAGTCGTCGTTAGCACCGAGGTGCCCGGCGCCATCACCGTCACCGTTGCGTACGGCACGTCCACCCTCGGCTGCCCCCGCTTCCACGCCCTGGCCTCAGCGACCGTGTGTCCGGGAAGCATTTGCAGGATCTTCATCTCGTGGAATGCCTTGCCGTCATTGGTCACACGCAGAACGTGCACTCCCGCGGTGATCGGCTTCGAGAAACTCCACCTGTACTCCGTTTCGCTGACAGAAATGTCCGGAGTGGGAAGCGATCCAGGAACACGCAGGCCAGACACCTTGACCTCCGTGTACATCCCCAGCTGGTAGTGACGCTTGTTAGTCATCGGCACGTGAACGGCGCAGATGAATGCGTATTGGCCCGCCTCGAAAATGTACGTCGCGTTCACCGTTCCACCTTTGAGTGGAAACCCCACTCCTCCCATTTCCTTCGCCCAGGGGGTCGGCGCGTTGGAAGCGAGCGCGTTCACGAGATCACTGACGCTGTGGCCATCATCCAGCCGGTACACGTCGAGCTGATGTCCGTCGTGTGGCGAGTGCACGCGGATCGTAGTGAGGCCCGGTCTCGCGGTGGCAGGCGCGCGGAAAAAATAATTGTCCATCGTGACGTCAAGAATTTGTCCGGGCAGCTTCGGCGAAGGGCTCGGCGGCACGGAAGCAGATGCGGGAGCGAAGAACGCGAAAAGGAGGAGCAGCGATCTCGGAATCATTGAGGCCTCTCGTTTGGGCTGGCGCCACGCGCATACATTCCGGAAGTTAGCAGTGCCACCCACAACCGGATATTGAGAATGCGCCTGTTCCGCCCGTTCCTTCTTCTTTGTGCATTAGTTATGGTCGCCGCGCCTGCGTACGCGCAGCTTGGTTCCGATGCCGCAACCCTCATTGTCGCGCAGAAAGCGGCGATGGCGAAGATCGCCCGCTTCGACGGAATTTGGCGCGGCCCGGGGTGGACCATTCTCGCGAATGGCACCAAGCACAACATCACGCAGACGGAGCGGATCGGTCCATTTCTCGACGGCTCGGTAAAGGTGATCGAAGGACGCGGCTATAAGGCGGATGGGCGCGTCGTGTTCAATGCGCTCGGAATAATCTCTTATGACACGTTCAAAAAAGCGTACAACCTACACTCGTACGCGCAGGGGTTTTCCGGCGACTTCCCCCTCAACCTCACGGAAACCGGGTACACCTGGAGCATTCCCGCAGGTCCGGCAACGATCCTCTATACCGTCACCATCACCGATAGCACCTGGCTGGAGGTTGGCGACCGCGTGATGGCAGGTCGTCCCCCGGTAAGATTCTTCGAGATGAATTTGAAACGCGTCGGTTCGACGATGTGGCCGAGCGCGGATCAGGTTGCGCCAAACGACCAGGCAGGCACTCCGCTCGTGCTCAGCGAGAACGATGGCGAGCGGCGCATTCGGAGATTCGGCGGCGCGTCTTCCGAGTTCACAATCAAAGTGGACGGGAAGAACGGCGGGTCACCCGATTTTGTGATGCTTTACGAAAACATGCCGCCGGGCGCATCGATCCCCCCGCACCGGCACCTGCTCTCCGACGAGATACTGTTCGTGAAGTCTGGCACCGGATCAGTAGAGGTGGGATCGCTCCACGCCAATTTCGGCGCGGGCGCGACGATCTACATTCCCAAGAACACGCGCATCACGGTTCGCAACACGGGGAAGGACGCGCTTTCTGTGGCGGCGATTTTCGCGCGCCCCGGATTCGAGACCTACTTGCGCGAGTCGTCGGTTCTCGAAGGCCAGCCGGTGATTATGCTGACGCCCTCAGAGATGGCGGCGATCCGTCAGCGCAACGAGATGCACACGGTCTACGAGAAGCGGTAACCCGCGGCGGGCATGCCCCTCGATTCGGGTATGACGTGATTAAGGCCGCGGGAAATGGATTACAGCTTTACAGAGCGTATTCTCCACTTT
>JACDDT010000083.1 GCA_013816855.1 Gemmatimonadaceae bacterium | reverse complement strand
ACTCCCTTCTCGCCCACGATGAGACTGTCGTTGGAGATGATCTCGCCGCGAAGCCTCCCGTTCACCGTTGCCGTTCCGGTGAATGTGAACTTCCCTTCAACTTCGGAGCCTTCCGCGATGACCGTCCCCTGGAGGTTCGTCTTCACGGAAAGCTCGCCGGGCTTTCTCAACTGCATGTTACTGCTCCCGGATGCTGTTTAACGCGCTGCGAATTGTGGGTTGGCGCGCTTCTCATCGTTGGCCACGACTTGGAGCGAAGGCGTCTCGTTCATTTTCGTGATGTTGCCGTTGAAGAATCCGCCCTTCGAGATGACGAGCGAATCCGTCTGGATATTTCCGCTCACCCGTCCCGTCTCGGCGATCTCGACGTTGCCAGTCGCCACCATGTTGCCCTCGTAGTGGCCCATGATGATCGCGTCCACGGTCTGCACGTTCGCGTTAACGACACCCTTCTCTCCGATCACGAGCTTGCCGCCGACGTTGAGCTCGCCGCCGACCTCGCACTCGACCTGAATAGAGTCCGTGATGTCGAACTTGCCTTCCATCCGTGCGTGCTCGCCGACAACGGTGAGCAGAGTGATCGACATGGGCTTAGCGCTGGCACCCTCCGTCGACATCGCCGGCATTGCCTTCACGGGAGTCTTTCTATCATTGAACATCTAAACATCCTCCTGCTCGAATGAGCGTAATCCCCGATTCACGCGGGGAGCCAGAAGTAGCGCGCCAGCTTTTTGATGTCAACCCTGCTTGCTTGCAACGCCCGGTTAGTTGCCCCCACCCTGGCCGTACACCCTTTCAGCCGCCACCGGATCGCGACTGAGGGCCAGAAATTTTATGGGGTCAACGGAATTGCCCCGCGCAATTACTTCGAAGTGAACATGGGGGCCCGTTGCGAGTCCGCTCGACCCGACTGTCGCGACTTCCTGCCCGGCGGCGACGCGATCTCCGACGTGCACACGTGACGTTCGGCAGTGCCCGTATCGGGTGAGTACGTCGCCGGAATGCTGGATTTCTACAGTGAGTCCGTAGCCGAATCTCCATCCCACGTATGTCACGCGTCCCGCTGCCGGCGCGTTGATGCGCGTGCCTGCGGGCGCGGAAACATCGACGCCCTTGTGGGCGCGAAAAATTTCAAGAATTGGATGAAACCGCGACGCGGAAAATCCGCTGGAGATGATGCCCGCGACCGGCATGATCATATCGCGAGGGGGCAGTTTCGCCGCCTTCGCGTCGGCGGCGAGTGCGCCGAGTACTTGAACGCTGTCGAGAAGCGAGACGACAGTGCGTTGGGATTCCGCGAGCCGGGCGGCCGCGGCCTCTGCAATGTTCGTTGTCTCACCCGTCCACGTCGCCGCGACTGCAACGAGCGTGATTACGAGCGAGCCGATGCCGGTAACAGTTCGCGTGCTGACGCTGAGTTGTCGCGTCCTCGCTTCCGGACGGGGTGGTACCAGGATTACCGTCCAGGCTCTGCGCTTTTTGGCGCGCTCGCGGTCGCTCGCCCGGCGGTTGTTCATACGCGCGCTCTTCCCGCAGGCGCTGGTGCAAGCTCGAGGCGGCGGCCCGTATTCTCTCCGGCCGACGGCGCGGCCCCGATCGACACCTTACCGTGGATGACGGCCCCTTCGCGGAGAACCATTGCATTCGCGCGAATCTCGCCGTGCACTGACGCGCCGGGTTCGATCTCCAGACGAACTGTCGCGTGGACATTTCCACGGATCGTTCCCGCGACGACGACCTCAGACGCTTCCACGTCGCCGACTACTTCGCCTTGAGCGCCTACGATGAGTGTGCCGGCACGGTGGAGGGCGCCCTCGACATGACCGTCCACACGGATGGTCCCATCCGTGTCGAGCTCACCTCTGATGGTCAGGCGGTCGTCGATGACGGAATAGCCGGTGCTTCCATTTTTTGTGGACTTGTTTCCCAGCAGTCCCATCGCCCGATGCCTCGCCACTTACCCGGTCCCAGTACTTCGCCTTTTCCGTGCTTCAGATTGGCGCGCGGAGTGGATTGCCGCTAGCCCTGTACAGGTCAAAAACGGGTCCCCAATTCATCACCGACGAGAAACCGAAGGCCGAAAGGGTCACAACTGGGATTGTTGCTCGCCTGAGGGGCTTGGAAAGACTTTTTTACTGTCCCGCTGCACAGCAGAGTTTTAGGTTTGAAACGGTGCCAGATCGCCGGCACTGCATTTCGCAATAAGGTGCCGCGAAAAACCTTCCAAACGGAGCGCGCAGAATGAGGATGAACATGAGCAAGGTGTTGGTCGGCGGCGTGATCGCCGGAATTGTGATGCTCGTGGTGGATTTCATCAGCAACATGTATATCCTCGGCCCGAAAGCGAACGCGGAGATGGAGGCGTTCAAGCCCGGCCTCTCGGCGACGATGCAGCAAGGAAGCGGAATGATCGGATACATCTTTGTCGATGTAATCCTTGGCATCGTCCTAATTTGGGTTTATGCAGCAATTCGCCCACGGTTCGGCCCCGGGCCGAAAACAGCTTTCATAGCCGCCGTCATGCTTTGGCTGGTGTCGTGCGTCTCCTACTACGGCTATCTCCAGATGGGAATGATGTCGACGGCACTGTGGTCCGAGTTCGCACTCGTTGGCCTCATCTCACTCTCACTCGCCGCCATGGCCGGCGCAAAATTCTACTCCGAGGATATAGCAACGTGACAAATCGCCGCTCTTTCCTGAGCTCGCTGGGTGCCATCTCCGGGCTCGCATTTCTCTCCAAAACCGACAAGCTCGAGGCGATGCCCTCGCGCGTTGCTTCGGCTTCATCTTCTTGGGATCTCTCCTGGCTCGACGCGTTCAAGGGGAAACACAGGCAGCTGTTTGACTTCGGCGACGCCGACATCAGCGAAGAGAGTCACCTCCGCGTAGTACGCAATTGGCTCAATGCGCACAAAGAAGTCTTCGGACTTGAATCGCCGGAAGTAAATACCATCGTCGGGATTGCCGGCAGCGCATACCCGCTCAATGCATCCGACCGGCTGTGGCAGGCATACCCGATCGGTGAGCAGTGGAAGATCAAGGACCCCAAGACCAATACGTGGGCGAAGAGAAATGTCTACGACGTTCCGGGAGATATCGGTCCGCGAGGCCCAAGCCACATCTCCGCGCTCGTCGCGCGCGGCACTGTTTTCTGGCAGTGCAACAACGCTTTCGGCGGAGTCGTGAGCCAGCTCGCGAAAGCTGTTGGAAAGCCGGCCGATGTTGTTCGCGCTGATCTTCTCGCCGGAATGATGCCCGGTGTTCATCTCGTGCCAGCGCATACAATGCTCGTCGGGCTCGCGCAGGAGCACGGCTTCGCCTACGAAGCGATGTGAAAAAGCTTCTCGGCTTCATCGGAATGACGATCGGCGGATGGGCGGGATGGGCGCTCGGCGCCACTTTCGGCATGATGACCGCCTTCATCGTGAGCATGATCGGAACCGGAATCGGAGCATACGTCGCAGTTCGCATCGCGAACAACTACGACATTTGATTTACCGGTATCGGAAAAGCCCGCTGCTTTCGCAGCGGGCTTTTTTGTTGATGCGAAGGTGCGATCAGCTACCCGCGGAAACCGTTACTGCCTGATTCAGGCGGAGCGTGATGCGTCCGCCGCTCGGAAGGCATCCATCAACCGGCGTGGTCACCGACGCCGCGATTGCGCCTGCCGCGGCTCCGGCGGCGGCTCCTATCACCGTTGACTTCGTATGATGGCCGAAAATCTGTCCGGCAATTGCCCCGATGGCAGCGCCAGTCGCGACTTTGCGCGCATCGTCGCCGCGTCTCGCATCACGCACTTTGTCCACCTGTGCGTATGTCACCGTTGAATTCATCGGATACGACTTTCCGTTGATTCCGATCGAGCGCGGGACCATCTCGATTTCAATGTTATCGTTCGGACCCGTGCTGCGTTTCACCGCGGTAATCTCCAGTACCACCGTCGCGCCGGCGGGAATCGTGACGCCATTCGATCCTTGAATCGCTTCCGCCACACTTGCCGTGAATCTGTCACCGACTGCGTTCGTGTTCGTGCAGATTCGCTGACCCGCGTAAAGGTTGATCGTCGAGCCGCTGGAGATAGTGCCCATCGTCGCACCCGTCGCGCCTTCATTGACGCTCACCGTATTTCCATTGGCAGTGACGTTCGAAGGAGCGGGAGTCACTGCAGTTGGCTGAGGGGCAGCGCGCGCGGGAACACGACGCGCCGGTCCGCGCGGCGTGAGAATCTGCGACGGCGTCTTTGCCACGCGACTAGGCGCGGGTGCCACGGTATCCGGTTGAACCGATACGTCCTTCAGCTGCGGCTGTGCGAGCGTGTCGCTGTTCGCGAGCGCGAGATCCTTATTCAGCGAGCTGTCCTGGGCGAGAACGTCATCGCTCTTTTTCTCACTGCACGCCGCGATCGAAAGCACGAGCGCAGTCGCGGACGTCATCGCGATGGCGAAAAGTTTTCTTGGCATTTTTTGAGCTATTGAAAGTGGAGCGCGACGACTGCCGCGCTCCCGGATAATTACGGTCTTACGCTGCCTAGCCGCGAAATCACGATTCCGCCGGGGAATGTCCCGCCGATCGGCATGCGTCGGCCACCGCGATTTCTACCGTCGGTGCGCGGATCGCAGGTGTCACCGCCCATTCCGCCAACGACCGCTCCGCGAATTACTGCTCCGAGAATCGTTCCCAGAACCTCGCCTGTGCTCGGCCCCCTGTCGGGCCCTCTGCCGATCGTACCCGTATTTCCGCCAGGATACGATGCTGTCTGCGGCGTCGGCCTCGGTGAGATGGGCGTCGGATCTGTAGCAATCGCTTCCGTCGCGACAGGCATCGGCTCCGGCGTGGTCACAGTCGCGGGCGCTTCGGTTTCTACAGGCGCGACTGTGTGAGTTGGCGCTCTATGATGACGCGGCGCACGGGCTGAGGCCGCGATCGTTCTCGGCGCAGGCGCGGTCCGTTCGATTGTTGAAACGATCTGCGTCGAGGGGTTCGCGGCACCGGTCCCGACACCAAGACCATCGGATGTGGACGCGAGCTCGAGATCCTTTTTCAGAGCATCGTTTGCTGCTGTCGTCCTGTCGCCAGCGCTACACGCGGCAAGCGCGAAGACCGCACCACCGATCAACAAAGAAATTTTCCGCACTGCTCCTCCTCATCCCCGTTGGGGAAAATGTCCGGCAGCGTCGGGAATTCTCTCGAGTCGGCCGGTCGCTCCTAAAGGAGCGTGCCCGTGGAATGCAAAAGGAAATCCGGCGATTAGGCGCCCAAACGCGCACCTAACTCGAATTATTGTCACCGCCAGATGACGAGCCTGACCCTAGAGTTGGACACCTTTTTTTCAAGCAATTGTCCCCGCTACCACGCGCCCGGTCGGGGTCTTAGCTTCGCATCATGACACGAGATTTTCGGTTTATCTCACCGATCGCGGCAGCATGCGTTGTCTCTCTTTCTTTCGCGTGCGCAAAATCCGAATCGGCGCCGCTCTCCAGCACCGATCGAACGGCCATCGCGGATTCGTTGAAAGCGATGGTGGTTTCAGCTTACGACCTGTCCAAGCCGGACGTGGTGGCGAAGCTGATGAGCCTCTATCCCGACAGCGGCAGAGTGATCTCGGCGAGCGGCGGAGCGATGACCAAAACGCGCCCGCAGCTCGAGGACCAGATCAAAACGTTTTGGAAATACGTCGGCAGCAACATGAAACAGCCGAAGTGGGAATGGACTTCAATGGAAGTGGACGTTATCTCGCGGGATGCAGCGGTGATGACGAGCACCTATCGGGTTCCGCACACCACGCCCAAGGGAATGCGGCACATCATCGGCGGAGCGTGGACGGCGGTTTTCGCCCGGCGCGGAGGGCGGTGGGTCATCGTTCAGGAGCATCTATCCGACGCGCCGCCTAGCATGGCTATGTAAATAAAGAGGCCACCTTTTCGAGGTGGCCTCTCAGAGTTACGACGTCGCTACAATGGGTGCGGTCCCGATTCTCCGCGAACGATTACTCGCCCGTCGAGTCAACCGAGGCGCCGAGCTGCTGGCGCATTTCAGACTCGCCGCTGACGATGGACTGCCACGTAAGCTCCTGCCCCTTCCGAAATCCCTTCTGCGTCAGCTTCACACCTTCCGGCGAGATCGCCACCATATACGCCTTGCCTTCGATCTCGATCTCTCTTTTGAGCGTTTTGTCGAGCTTGGTCGCCATGTAATTCTCCCTGATTTGATGGATTCGCTTGCGCCGATATTACAGCCGAGCCCCTAATTGAGGAATAGCAGGCTTTCTGTCCCAACGTATGTACCCTCCGGAATCATCAGTCGTCAATAGGTGCGGGCTGGGAACGGGGGACGGGAGACTGCCATGGAAGCGACGGAATCGGGAAGTCATTCGGACGCGTACGTCATCTATGAATTCGAGCGCAGGGCATATCGCGTTTCGGAGATTCCCGTTCGAATTGGACGGGATGGCGCGAACGACATCGTGCTGCGCGAGTCGGCAGTGTCCCGCTTCAACACTGAAGTGCGCCACGAGGACGACCGGGCGATGGTTTACTCGCCCGGGTCCACCCCGACGCTTCTCGACGGTGAGCCTGTGGTGGAAAAGGCGGGTCTCTCTGAAGGATCGCGAATGGAGATCGGCTCCGCCGTTCTTACCTACACGGAAAAAAGACTCCCCATCGGAGTGTCCGTAGTCGAGCGCGCCAAGAAACGCGACGGCTCTCGGGACGACGTTACGAACCGGCGCGACACGATCAAGCATCCGCTCATCAAGGGTACGACCGCGGAGCAACCCCCTGACCCGCTCCTTCGCGCCAAAGTAATGACAGGCGTTCTTATCATTGTCGCGCTGCTGTACTTCTTCGGCCGCTAGTCCGTCAGCGGCTCGATAAAGCGCGCGAGTACGAGTTCCTCGAGCGCTTTCTTTAGCGGCTCGAGCTCGATCATCTCCAGCACGTCGGCGGCAAACGCATAGGTGAGAAGCGTGCGCGCGGCTTCAGGCCCGATTCCCCTGCTGTTCAGGTAGAACATCGCGTTGTCGTCAAGACGGCCGACGGTTGCGCCGTGGGTGCACTTCACATCGTCGGCGAAGATTTCCAGCTGCGGCTTCGTATCGATCCGCGCGCTCGGTGAGAGCAGGAGATTGTTGTTGCTCTGCTTGCCGTCGGTTTTCTGCGCTTCAGGGTGCACATACACCTTGCCGTTGAACACCCCATGCGACCGGCCGTCGAGAATACCCTTGTAAACTTCGCGGCTCGGGCAATTCGGCTGAACGTGCTCGATGCGCGTTTGATGATCTACAAGTTGCGTTCCGTCTGCGAG
>JACDDT010000082.1 GCA_013816855.1 Gemmatimonadaceae bacterium | reverse complement strand
CAGGAATCGGCTGGCATTGTCGCCGTTGACGGCGCGATGGCGCGATCCGTGAAGCGTATGGGGCTCGTCTCGGAGGGATTCCCTCCCGAGGAAATGGAGCCAATGATCGGAAGCATCGCCATCGGCCATACCCGATACAGCACTGCCGGCTCCTCGACGATCGAGAATGCACAACCGATGCTGGCGCGATTCCGCAATTTATACGTTGGGCTCGCGCACAACGGCAACATCACCAACGCGACCGAGATCAGGCACGACCTCGAGTCAACGGGCGCGGTGTTCTTCGCGACGATGGACACCGAAGTTCTCGTGCACCGGCTCTCGCGCTCCCGTGCCACCAAGCCCGAGGAGATGCTGGCCGACGCTCTCGACGGGGTCGAAGGCGCCTATTCCCTCGTCGTCGTCATCGGAGAAACACTGCTCGCTGCGCGCGACCCGCACGGCTGGCGGCCGCTAGTGATGGGAAAGCTTGGCGATTCCATCATCTTCGCCTCGGAGAGCTGCGCTCTCGATCTCCTCGGTGCTACAGTCATCCGCGAGATCGATCGCGGAGAGATAGTTGCCGTGGACAGCGAAGGTATCCGCTCCACAAGGCCTTTCCCGCCGAAGGACTCAAAGAAGTGCGTTTTCGAGCTCGTTTACTTCTCGCGCCCTGACAGCCGGGTATTCGGTGGGTCGGTTGACCGCGCACGCCGGGACTTAGGCAAGCGACTTGCTCGTGAGTGTCCCGCACCGGGGGCTGATTTCGTGTTCTCTGTGCCCGACTCATCCAACGCGGCAGCGCTTGGATTTGCGGAGGAGGCAAAGCTTCCACTCGAGCACGCACTGATAAGGAACCACTACATCGGCCGCACTTTCATACAACCGACACAGGCGGGGCGGGACGCAAAGGTGAAGGTCAAATACAACGCGGTCCGCGAGCTTCTCGACGGAAAGAAAGTAGTAATGGTGGATGACTCGATCGTCCGTGGCACGACCACGCGTGGCCTCGTCACCATGATTCGAAATGCCGGCGCGAAGGAGGTTCATCTACGCGTTAGCTCGGCGCCGATCACAGGTCCCTGCTATTACGGCATCGACACGCCGAATCGCGAGGAGCTGATCGCCGCCAACCTTACCCTCGACCAGATCACGGCAAGCGTCGGCGCCGACACACTGGGATATCTCCCGGTGGACGCGATGCTCGAGTCGATGCCCGGCGGGCCGGACGGCTTCTGCCACGCCTGTTTCTCCGGCGACTATCCAACCACCCCGCCGACAGATCCCGACAAGCTTCGCTTCGGGTACGCCGGCTGACGATGACACAATCAGTCTTTTTCTTCGGCAACGGAAAAGCCGAGGGCACGCGCGACATGAAAAGTCTTCTCGGCGGAAAGGGTGCGAACCTCGCCGAGATGACGAACCTCGGCGTCCCCGTTCCCGCTGGATTCACCATCGCTGCAAGTGAATGCGTTGAGTACCTGAAGAGCGGAAAGTACTCCGACAAGCTCCGCGCTGAAGTCGAAGGCAACGTCGCGCGGCTCGAGGAGGCAACGGGGAAAAAGCTCGGCGATCCCAAGAATCCGCTTCTCGTCTCGGTGCGCTCCGGCGCAGCGGTATCGATGCCCGGAATGATGGAAACGATTCTCAATCTCGGATTGAACGATCGTTCCGTGGTTGCGCTGGCGAAGCAAAGCAAGAATGCACGCTTCGCGTACGACTCCTATCGCCGCTTCATTCAGATGTACGCCGACGTCGTGTTAGGCGTGTCGATCCACGATTTCGAGCATTTGTTGAAAGCGAAGCGCATCACCTCTGGCGCGGAAAGCGATGCGGATCTCGGCGAGGACGATCTACGCAATCTCGTAGAGGAATACAAAAAGCTCGTTCGCTCGCATACAGGCAATGAGTTCCCCCGCGACCCGGTCGTGCAGCTGTGGGGAGCGATCGAAGCGGTATGGAAATCATGGACGCTGAAGAAGGCGCGTGATTATCGAAGGGTGAACTCCATCCCGGAAGAGCTCGGCACCGGCGTCAACATCGTCTCGATGGTATTCGGGAATCTCGGGGACGATTCCGGAACGGGAGTCGCGTTCACGCGCAATCCTTCCACGGGCGAGAAGAAGTTTTATGGAGAGTTTCTCATCAACGCGCAGGGCGAAGACGTCGTCGCGGGCATTCGTACCCCGCTCGACATCGAGCAGATGGCGTCGAAACTTCCAGGCGCGTACAAGGAGCTGCTCGAAACACAAGACCGTCTCGAGCGCCACTACGCGGACATGCAGGACCTCGAGTTCACGGTCGAGTGCGGGAAGCTATATCTCCTCCAGACAAGGACCGGCAAGAGAACCGCCGCAGCGGCGGTGAGAATCGCTCGCGACATGGTGAACGAACGGCTCATCGATAAAAAGCAGGCGGTGCGTCGCGTGCCCGCCGGAGATCTCGACCAGCTGCTCCACCCTATCATCGATCCGTCGGTACGCGCGACGCCGATTTGCACTGGCCTCCCCGCCAGCCCGGGTGCGGCGAGTGGCGTCGCTGTCTTCGATCCCGAAACGGCGGAAGAACGGTCCCAGGCCGGGGAGAACGTCATTCTCGTCCGTGATGAAACCACGCCTGAAGACTTTCACGGCATCGTCGCGGCGCGCGCGGTACTCACAGCGCGCGGAGGAATGACCAGTCACGCCGCTGTCGTCGCGCGCGGAATGGGGAAGTGCGCGATCGTCGGGTGCAAGGAGATCGAGATTGACAACACCCGCCGCTGCTTCTCGGTGGACGGGACGACGATCAACGAAGGCGATTGGCTGACACTCGACGGCGCCACAGGCCGAGTGTTCCTCGGAGACCTCGGCACCGTACCCAGCGAAGTAGTCTCCGTTACGACGGGGGATGTGCGCTCGACTGAGGCGCCCATCTACCAGTCGTACGCGGAGCTGATGTCGTGGGCCGATGAAGCACGCACTTTGAAAGTAAGGGCGAACGCTGATACTCCACGTGACGCACGCATCGCGAGAAGCTTCGGCGCGGAAGGCATTGGTCTGTGCCGGACCGAGCACATGTTCTTCGAGGGCGACCGTATCACTGCCATGCGTGAGATGATCGTTGCGCGTGAAGAAGGCGGCCGCCGGCGCGCTCTCTCGAAGCTATTGCCGATGCAGCGCGCCGACTTCGAAGGAATCTTTAAGGAGATGGACGGCTTCCCCGTTACGATCCGGCTTCTCGATCCGCCGCTCCACGAATTCCTTCCACACGGCGGCGAGGAGAGCAAGCTCCTCGCGCGCACCCTCGACCTTCCACGCGCCGACCTCAATCGCATCATCGAGGCACTTCGAGAGACGAACCCGATGCTGGGTCATCGCGGTTGCCGCCTGGGCATCACGTATCCGGAGATCACCGAAATGCAGGGCCGGGCGATCTTCGAGGCGGCTCTCCGTGCCCAACGGCGGGGGATCATCGTCAAACCCGAGATAATGATCCCGCTCGTTTCCACGGTTGAGGAATTCAACAACCAGAAAGCCATTCTCAAGGACGTCGCGGAAAAAGTTCTGGGGGCTATGGGAGAGACGGTCCAGTACCTCATCGGTACCATGATCGAGCTTCCCCGCGCAGCGCTTACAGCAGGCAAAATCGCCGAAAGCGCCGAATTCTTCTCTTTTGGAACGAATGACCTTACCCAAACGACGCTGGGTTTGAGCAGGGATGACTCCGGACGGTTTCTGCCGTCGTATATAGACAAGGGTATCTTTGCCGACGATCCGTTTCAGGTGCTCGATATCGAAGGCGTGGGGCGGCTTATCGCCATCGCAGTAGAGGATGGACGAAAGGCGAGGGCCGCCCTCAAACTTGGAATCTGCGGTGAGCACGGCGGCGAGCCGCGCTCCGTCGCGTTCTGTCACTCGCTGGGGCTCGACTATGTGTCCTGTTCGCCATTCAGAGTTCCGATCGCACGTCTAGCCGCCGCACATGCCGCGCTTAACGCGTAAGACCGGACTCGCCAGGAATCTTCATCTAACCCCTGAGCCATCGCTCCCGATGGCTCACGTGCAGCACGAGCGTCCGCTCCGAATCGCGCTCGTGACGGAGTACTACTATCCGCACCTCGGCGGCGTTTGCGAGCATGTTCATTTCTTCGCACGCGAAGCGCGCAGGTACGGGCATCAGGTGGATATCATCACATCGCATATGCCTGGTGCGCGCCCGGAACCGCACGTCATTCGCATCGGAACGAGCCAGTCCGTGTACGCGAATGGCTCGCAGGCGCGCGTCACCATCGGCGTTGGTCTTCGCCGCCAGCTCAGGCGGGTGCTCAAGCAGGGGCGGTACGACATAGTTCACGTACACTCTCCGCTGAGCCCCGTTCTCCCGATGCTCGCCATCGAGGAAGCCGAGTGCCCCGTCGTGGGAACGTTTCACACGTACTTCGACCGCTCGGTCGGCTACACGGTAGGACGGAGATATTTTCAGCACAGGCTCGATCTCCTCAAGGCAGCAATCGCCGTTTCGCACTCGACCACCATCGCGCTCAACCGCTATTTCGAGGCGAATTGGACGATCGTACCAAACGGCATCGACACCAGTGTCTTTCATCCCGACGTCCCCAAGCCCGACACCATCAGGGACGACGTTCCCACCATTCTCTTCCTCGGGCGCTTCGACCCTCGCAATGGACTGACCACACTGATCGAGTCCTTTCAGAAGGTGCGCGGGAGAAATAGAAAAGCTCAGCTCGTGGTCGTAGGTGACGGCCCGCTCCGCAAACATTATTACCGCGCGGCCGGCGGCGACCCGGACATCAGGTTCGTGGGCTCCGTACTCGGAGAGCGTCCCGGCTATTACGCGCACAGCGCCATTTACGCCTGCCCGACGACGAAAGCATCGTTCGGAATAACTCTCCTCGAGTCGATGGCGTGCGAAACTCCGGTTGTGTGCTCCGACATCCTTGGATTCCGCGACGTCGTTAAGCACGAGCGTGAAGCGCTGATGATTCCCTGCGGTGATACGGGGGCGCTCGCCGATTCCCTCGTACGCCTTCTCGATGACGAGACGCTGCGCCTGCGCCTCGGCAAGCGCGGACGCTTCGAGGCGCAGCAGTATTCCTGGGAGCGCGTGACAGAGACGGTTCTCGATATTTACGCCGCGGTTCTCGGCCGCACGACGGCTCAGGAATGATCCTCCCTCTCGTCCTCGGCGCACTTGCCGTCGGCGCTGCCGCGCATGGTGCGTTTCACAGAAACAGCCCGGTATTCGGACACGCCCTTGGCGCTCTCGAGACGAAGGACAAAGTCGTCTCGCTGACCTTCGACGACGGCCCGAATCCCGACGCCACCCCGAAGATTCTCGACACGCTAAAGCTCGAGAACGTGTGCGCGACTTTCTTCATTCTTGGAAGCCATGCCGAGCGTTGGCCTGATTTGGTTCGGCGGATCGCGCACGAAGGACATCAGATCGGGAACCACGGATATTTTCATCGTAAGCAGCATTTCATGACTCCGTTCTACGTGAGGCGCGACATCCGCCTCGGGCTCCGGGCAATTCGCAGAGCGGGCGCCCCTGCCCCGAGATTTTTCCGCGCACCGCACGGCTTCCGGAGTCCATGGACCAGCTACATCGCCAGCGAGTTAGGCGAGCGCACAGTCGGCTGGTCATTGGGAGTTTGGGACAGCGATCGACCGGGCGCCGAGCAAATCTTCAAGCGGACGGTGGAGGGCGTTCGCCCGGGTTCGATCGTCCTGCTGCACGACGGCGACGGGTACAACCCTGACGGCGATCGAACGCAGACCGCGGAAGCACTGCCGAAGATCATCGATGAGCTCCGCCGCCGCGGATACGACTTTACGACACTCCCTGCCGAATGAACCGCACAATCAAGAAATCACTGCACTGGGTGATCAGCGCCGTGATAATCGTGTTTCTCATTGTGTTCGCGCGCACCATCGACTGGAGCGCGGCATGGCACTCGATGCGGAACGCTTCACTGCCTCTCCTCGCGGCAGCGATCGTTGTCAACATCCTTTCGGTGGTCGTAAAGGGCGTGAGATGGTGGCTGTTTCTCCGTCCGGCTGGAATTAAATCGCTCTCCCTTTCCCTTCGCGCCACTATCGCGGGCGCCGGGCTAAACAATGTTCTCGTAGCAAGCGGCGGAGACGCGGCGAGGGTGGTGTTTGTTTCGAGAGCGAGCGGGGTGTCGAGCTCCATGGTGCTCGCTTCGATGGCTCTCGAAAAGCTGTTCGACCCGATCGGCTTTGTGATGCTGCTCGTGGGCGGGGTGCTGCTCTTCGATCTCCCGCCCCAGTTCGAGAGATGGAAAGTTCCAGCGGAGTTCGTGCTGGTGGTGATCATCGCGCTGCTCGCGTTTTTCGTGTACGCGACGAGGAACTCGAAGCCCGAGCGCGAGCCGGAGAGGCGCGCCATCGCGCGCAGCTTCACCGGAAGAATGAAGGCGTACTTCTCGCACTTCGCAAACACGGCGAGTGTTCTCGCCAGTGGACCGCGCTTCGGAATGGCTATCGCGCTTTCACTCCTTTCCTGGGCAGCGCAGCTCGCGACGTTCGCGTTTGCCGCATCGGCGGCGCACGTCTCGATACCAATCGCGGGAAGTCTCGCCTGTGTTCTCGCGATCAACGTCGGACTGATTCTTAGAGCGACACCCGGCAATGTCGGGTTCTTTCAGTTCGCCTACGCGCTGATGGCGCTGCAGTTCGGCGTATCGCGCAATGACGCAATTGCCGTTTCGCTTCTCATCCAGACCATTCAGATCCTTCCGCTGACGCTCCTCGGCATCGCGCTGGCTCCGGAATTCATCTTCAAGAGATCCGCAAAGGCCGGGATTGTGCCGCAGCTAGATGAAGAAGTGAAGACGGTCGAGGAGAAGATCGAAACCGGCCCCACGCCGGTAGTTCCGCTCGCGGAAGCTGCCAAAATCGAGCGCGAGAAAAAGCTCTAGGTCGTAGAGTCCAGAGCTAGCGGAGCGCGATCGGCGAATACGCCGCGCGGAGAAAGCCGATGAACTTTTCAGAGTCGCGCACCACTCCGCCCTGAGTGATCAGCGGACGTCCATCTGCCGTCACGATCGCATATAATGGAAGAGCGACGGTGCCGAATTTCTTTTCCTGAAACGCCTGCTGGTCCTCGTAAATCTTTCCTTCTCCGTCAGTGTAGAGCCTTGCGAGCACGAATCGCGATAGCTCGGCGCCAACGTCGGCGCGATTGAAGATGTTGGACTCCATCCACCGGCAGTTTGTGCAGGTGTACCCGGTGAAATCGATGAAGACGAGCTTACCAGATCGCGCTGCCAATGCCTGGGCTTTCGGCAAATCGTTGAGTATCCACTGCCCTTGAATCGTGCTCTGCACTTCAGAGGCGGTGCGCACAGGCGGTAGATAGGGCTCGATCGAATTCAGATTGTCGCCTCGCGACGCGC
>JACDDT010000015.1:42686-46158 GCA_013816855.1 Gemmatimonadaceae bacterium | reverse complement strand
ACCGCAGTGCCGCCCTCACGCGGACGGGCCCTCTCGTACCAAAGCAGGGAGCTGTAAGCAGCGGGAGCCTCATAGCTGCAAGCTGTTCGACTCGTCATCAAACCGCACGCAGTAGCAGACCGTCGGCGCAAATGAAAAGCTTACCGCCAAGCTGCTGCAAAGCTTAAAGCTCCCCGCTTTGGTACGCGGAAATCCCTGCGCTGTTGGGATGGCGAAACTCCATCACGATTACCTTTCCCCTATGACAAAAGCTGGATTCTTCGCCCTCAGCGCGGCGTTCGTAGCTCTGAACCTTTCCGCCCTGCGCGCATCCGGGCAGGAGCCGCGCCCCCGTCTTCCGCAACCAATCCTGCTTCGCTCGACCTACGAGTTCGTGCGGCCGGAACACGATACAGTCCTTCAGAACGTGCTGCGGACGCCGGGAGGGTTTGCGTCCGACGTTCTCTTGCCCAAGCTCGACGTCGCACTCCAGTTCACCGGACAGCTCGGACCGCAGGGCGTAATTCAGCGGCTTGAGACGGACGTTTGGCGGGCAAATGTCCATGCACAACACGGCACCTATGTGCTGAAAGGCGATTCCGTATTCGGCCGCGTTTCGGGTTCCGGGCGGTCACAGGATCAGAATTTTCCGGCGGCCGGCACTCCCGTGATCATGCAGTTTAATTTCGTTGCGTTCCTCGAGCAGCTGTTACAGCGGGCGCGGGCCCTCGGAGGCGACTCCGTTGGCTTCCCTGTCTACCTGTACGGGACTGCGGGCGTCATCGACACAGCGCGCGTGCGCTTCACTCGGTCCGCTGATTCCGCTTTCCTGCGTTTGGGTCGCACGCGCTACGATTTTGCACTCGACAGCTGGGGCCGAATCTCCTCCGGTTCCTGGGGCGCTGCGCGGCTGCGCCGTCTGAGCTATCGGCGAATAATGCCTGATGACCCCGCGCGAATCCGAAATGCATGCCCCGCACCCGGCACGCGAGCGGAAATCGCTTCGCTAATCGCCGATCGAGCGGTAAAGTCGCTGCTCAACGAATACGGCGTCCGTAACGCGCGCATATCTGAAGCGCGGTGGGCTTCGCGCGCCGATTCCACAGCGTGCGACGATCTGCTCGACATGTTTCCCCAGCGGAACAACCCGTTCAGGATATACGTATTCAACGACGTTTACATCATAGTGAGCGGACGGCCGGAAGAGAGTACGGCGATCATTGTCGGTGACTCCAGCTCGATCGCTCAAGTAGTGCCTTTGGCCCCCGCGAAACCGAAGGCACGCCCCTGACCCGCGCAGGGATGCTCGAAAAAGGAGAGGGGCTTTTGTGCTATCATCTGGCATGTATGCGACGCGCCGGACCGCCCCCACGCGGAAGGGCCCTCTCGTACCAAAGCAGGGAGCTGTAAGCCGCCAGGCTTTACAGCTGCAAGCTGTTCGACTCGTCATCAAACCGCACGCTGTAGCAGACCCTCGGCACAAATGAATAGCTTACGGCCAAGCTGCTGCAAAGCTTATAGCTCCCCGCTTTGGTACGCGGAAATCCCTGCGCAGTTGGGATGCGCCAGCGTCAACGCGACCCCGTCCCGATGCCGGCGCGTGCGCCCTCGCGATTAACTTTCCACCATGACAAAAGCGGGGATGGTGACCTTCGTCGGCAAGCCAAACGCCGGCAAATCGACGCTCATGAATCGCATCGTCGGCGAGAAGCTGAGCATCGTCAGCCCCAAGCCGCAGACCACACGCGACCGCGTAGTAGGGATCCGCAGCACCACCGACGTGCAGATGATCATCCTCGACACCCCGGGCCTTCTCGAGCCCGGGTACGCGCTGCAGGAATCGATGAAACAGACCGCCCTGCGCGCGCTAACCGAAGCGGACGTCATCGTCCATGTCCACGACGTTAATGACGGCGACGCGCCTTCGCTCAAGGACGCAGCGAAGCTCGGCTCCGAACCGCACGCGCCCGTCATCCTCGCGTTGAACAAGAGCGACCAGTTGGGGAAGCGCGACCGCGAGCGTGCCCGGAGTGGACAAAAAATCGGAGGCGCAAGCAAAACCGCTGAAGGCATCGCTGTCGGGGGAGAAGGCGCCGCCGCGGATGCCGGTGATTCGTCGCGCCCTAACCGGATGCTCGTCTCAGCACTCAGCGGAGACGGCGTGCCGGAGCTCATCGAAAAAATCGAATCGCTTTTGCCCGAGAGTCCTTTCTACTATCCCGCGGACGAAGTTAGCACTCTCCCCGTCCGGTTCTTTACGGCCGAGCTGGTGAGAGAAACAGTCCTCGAGCAGCTGCGCGACGAGGTGCCGTACAGCATCGCCTGCGAAGTGGAAGAATTCCGCGAAGAGCGCTCCCCGAAATTCATTCGCGCGGTAATTTATGTGGAGCGTGAAAGCCAGAAGGGCATTGTCGTGGGCGCGAAAGGCGCGTCGATCAAAAAAATCGGCGAGGCCTCGCGGCGAAAAATCGAGCTCTTTATCGGCGACCGTGTCTACCTCGAGCTTCACGTCAAAGTGCTTCCAAATTGGCGCCGGGATTCCTCGGCGCTTTCTCGCTTCGGATACCAACTGTTGAAGGGAAAATCGCAATGAGCCTGAGTCCGCGCCTGCTCGAGATACTCGTCTGTCCAAAATGCAAAGGTGACCTCGAGTACAAGGAGACCGAACAGCTCCTCGTGTGCAACAAGTGCCGCCTCAAATATCCCATTCGCGAAGACATCCCCATCATGCTCATCGATGAGGCCACTCCCTTCTAAAGCAGCGCTTCTCGCGCTGCAGATCTTCGTCGGTGCCGGCGCACGCGCTCAGAGCACCAGCGGAACGGACGCGGGCGTGTTCCTCCTTCTCCCTACGGGCGCGCAGGCGGTCGGGATGGGGCAGGCAGTGGTCGCAGCTGAGGGTGGCAGCGAGAGTGTTTGGTGGAATCCCGCCGGTCTCGCCCGGCAATCGAAGCGCGAGCTCGCCATTCATCACTCGCAGACGATAGCTGCGACGGGTGACGTGCTCGCGTTCGTGGCCCCGTCGAAAATTCGAGGCACTCTCGCTCTCTCTGTCAACATTTTGAATCCCGGGGAGCAGCAGGTGACCGACGACCAGGGACAACCGGTCGGCGTAATCCTGCCGCGCGATCTCGTTTTCGCAGTTACTTACGCGAAGAGCTTCGGCGAGCACGTGAACGCTGGTGTCACCTACAAAATGATACAGTTCCGCGTCGACTGTTCCGGACAGTGTGCGACGGTCGGCACGTTCGTGAATTCGTCCCACGCGGCCGATGCGGGGCTCCAGTACAAGCTTGGTGCGGCGTCGCCAGTCACATTGGGAATCGCGGTGAGGAATGTCGGCGGGAAGGTGAAGAGCGGATCATCGGGAGCGAGCGACGCTCTGCCGACGCGCACCGACGCAGGCCTGCTCTATCACGTTGCCGCACTGGATAAAGTTCTCAAAGACACGAAGGTCAACGCGGCGGCAAGCGTCATCACGACCCGCGGTGAA
>JACDDT010000015.1:0-42586 GCA_013816855.1 Gemmatimonadaceae bacterium | reverse complement strand
GGGAGCGAGCGACGCTCTGCCGACGCGCACCGACGCAGGCCTGCTCTATCACGTTGCCGCACTGGATAAAGTTCTCAAAGACACGAAGGTCAACGCGGCGGCAAGCGTCATCACGACCCGCGGTGAAGCCGGCGCGGCCTTTCGCGTCGGAACGGACATCGTCTACCAGGACGAAATCCACTTACGCGCCGGCTACGTAGGCGACAACAAGAACAACGACTCCGGCGCCGCGCTCGGCTTCGGAATTCACAGCGGACGTTTGGTGTTCGACATCGCGCGGTCCTTCGGCGGACTCTCGGCTGACGCGGGCCAACCACCGACATACCTCTCACTCCGCTTTCTCTTTTGAAATACATCTATCTTCTTCTGATCGCGGCGCCTATCGCGATCGCCGGACGATATCTCGGACTCTCTCCGATCGTAGTCTTCGGCTTGAGCGCCCTGGCGATCATCCCTTTGTCCGCGCTACTCGGCGCTGCCACGGAAGCCGTAGCCGAGCACACGTCGCCGACAGTCGGCGGTTTGCTCAGTGCGTCGATGGGGAATCTGGCAGAGCTCATCATCGCCGGCATCGCGCTGCACGCGGGACTGATCGGACTCGTCAAAGCGTCGATCACCGGATCCATACTCGGCAATCTGTTGCTCGTGCTCGGGGTGGCGATGTTCGCGGGAGGTACGCGGTTCAAAACGCAGCATTTTAGCCGGCATCTCGCCGGATTCAGCGCGACTGTGCTGCTCATCGCGGTGTTCGGCCTCGCTGTGCCAACGCTCTTCCATAGTCTGCACCCGGACAAGGCGCGCGTTGCGACCGTGCAGATGTCGCTCTATGTGGCGGTCCTTCTCATAGCGGGCTACCTCGCCTCGCTTTTTTACACGTTCTGGACGCATTCCAGCGCCTTTGACACGCCTGATGACGCCGCGAGGGTGACTGTAACCCCGAAATGGTCGTCAAAGAAGGCACTCGTCATACTATTAATGGCAGCGGCTGGCACGGCCGTGATGGCGGAAGTCTTGGTCTCGGTCACTGAGCGCGCTGTCGTGAGCTTGGGGTTAACGGAGTTTTTCGTAGGGCTAATATTGGTTCCGATAATCGGAAACGCCGCAGAAAACAGCTCGGCGATCCTGATGGCTCTCCGAAACAGGATGGATCTGTCGCTTAACATCGCGGTGGGGTCGAGCATACAAGTCGCATTGCTCATCGCACCCGTACTGGTTCTGATGGGACGTGCATTCGGGCAGCCGATGGATCTCGCGTTCTCGACGATGGAGGTGGCAAGCATCGGTCTTGCCGTGACGGTTGCGAATTCGGTCATCAGGGATGGCGAGTCGAATTGGCTTGAGGGAATTTTCCTGATGTTGGCTTACTCGGTACTGGCTGTGGCGTTTTTCTTTTTTTAGGAAACGGTTTGCTTGGCGCTTCCCAAACGATCTGACACTTTCTCCAGCCCTGCGCTGATCTGCTTCGCCCCCGACGACTGCCGTCCTCCGGCGTCGGTTGCGGCGTGGCTGGATCGCCTTGGTGGTGATTCGATAACCATCAACTCGGAAGGCGAGCTGATGTCGTTTGCGCTCCGCTCCCGGCCCGGTGTCGTAATCTTCGATGCCCGCACAGCCGCACCTGAGAGCCTGTCCGCACTCAAGCGGCTGAAGGCGGACTCATATACCGCTGTTGTACCATGCGCGTTCATGTCCGACGACGGCGCGGACGCAATGGCAGCCGGCTTCGACGCGGGCGCGGATGAGGTGATCACCAAGTCGACGCCGGACGAGAGCGTGGTGCCGAGGCTGGATGCGATGATCCGTCGCTCGGAGCGCGATCTTTCCGTCCATCCATCTACCCGCCTCGCCGGCGCAGCGGCAATCGAGTTGGAGATTGGAAAACGTCTCGGTACGGGTGAAGCTTTCGCTGTTTGCTATGCCGATCTCGATCACTTCAAGGAATTCAACGATCGCTACAGCTACAATCACGGCGACCGCGTCATCCGGATTCTCGCGAAACTGCTGCACGACGTGGTGAAGGGGCTCTGTGGTGAGCGCGGGTTTATCGGCCACATCGGGGGCGATGATTTTATTTTTATCATTCCGTACAACATGATTCCCGAGGTATGCGGGGAGATTATCGCCACGTTCGATATTCTCGCTCCCTACCAGTATTCGGAGCAGGACCGGAAAGCGGGGTACTTTTTCGGAAAAGACCGCCGCGGCCACCTCGACCGTGTGCCGCTGATGACGCTCTCGATCGGCGTCGTTACGAACCTCAAACGCAACTTGACCAGTGCGGCTCTAGTGAGCCAATTGGCAACCGAAATGAAGACGTATGCGAAGAGCCTTCCCGGCTCGGTTTACACAGTGGATAGACGGAACGATGATCGCATTACGCCGCCGGAACAGCGTCCGGTAATTGGCGCGACGCTTCTTACGGAGAGCCAGTGAACGTCACGTGTCCTGAATGCAAGTCTGTGTTTCGTGTGGACCCGGCGAAGGTTCCCACCGCTGGAGTGAGAGCGCGCTGCTCGGTCTGCAGCGGAATCATCCCGGTTCCGGCAGGAACGGCGGCGGGGAGTGCAGGGAGCTCGGCTCAGCATTCCAATTCGGTTGCGCGCGAGCTTGTCCAGCCGGCGGGGGACTCTGCGCGCACACTGGCGCGCACAGGAGAGTTCTCGGCGATGGCCGCAAAACCTTGGGCGGCCTCGACTCCGCCGCCGCCGATTTCCGCCACGCCGTCAGCGATGAGCAGCCCGCCCCTCGCCGAGCAAGTGAAGGGACCCGCACCGCAGGGCGTGACAGCGGGTGCACCAGCCCCAGCGCGGCGACCGATCAATCCCTTTCTTAATAAGGATCCGAATCTCCGCGCAAAAAGATTGGCACGCGCGCTGGTATCGGACATCATCACGTATCAGCCGGCTAAACACGCCGAAGGCCTTCGTGACGGCACCATCCGCGATCTGTTCAAGGATGAAATCAGGAAGAGCTACGAGGAGTACACGGCCCAAGTCGGGCAACAGTTGGCCGAGAGCACCCCTTATTTTCAAGAAGCGCTCAACGAAGTCCTCGGCGGCGGCAAGAAAATCTTTTGATCAATACAATAAGAAATGGCTGACAGCGAACGCGGTCGAAGTCTCAGGCAGCTCGAAACGCGACTGACCGAGTTGCGGAGGTATCTTTGACATCGAGGCCAAGCGCGAGAGGCTGACCGCGCTCGAAGCTCGTATGGCCGACGGCAGCTTCTGGAACGATCAGGAGAAAGCACAGTCGGTGCTCCAGGATGTGAAGTCCCTCAAGACCTGGATCGAGCCGCACGAAGAAATCTCAGAGAGATTGAAGAGCGCGACCGAGCTAGATGTGCTCCTCGCCGACGACTCCGAGCCAGAGATGGCGAAGGAGCTGGAGACCGAGATCGAGTCGCTCGGCTCCGCGCTCGACTCGTTCGAGCTGAAATCGCTGATGCGTGGCAGCGACGATTTCCGTGACGCGCAGCTGGAAATTTCGGCGGGAGCGGGCGGCACCGAGGCGCAGGACTGGGCGCAGATGCTGATGCGCATGTACATCCGCTGGGCAGAGCGCAAAGGATTCACATTGGTGATGCTCGATGAGAGCGAAGGGGAAGAGGCGGGGATCAAGGGCGCAGTGCTCGAGATCCGCGGTCAATACGCTTACGGATTCTTGAGAGCCGAGACGGGGGTGCACCGTCTTGTGCGAATCTCTCCGTTCGACTCGAACGCCCGGCGTCACACCAGCTTTGCCTCGGTGTTCGTGTATCCGGTAGTGAACGAAGAGATCAACATCGAAATTGACGAAGAAGACCTTCGCATCGATGTGTATCGCGCGTCCGGCGCAGGCGGCCAGCACGTCAACAAGACGAGCTCAGCCGTGCGCATCACGCATATTCCCACTAACACAGTCGTCGCGTCGCAGGCGGAGCGCTCTCAGTTCAAGAACAAGGCGACGGCGATGAAGATGCTGAAGAACAAGCTTTATCAGGCGGAGATCGAGCGCCGCAATGCTGAAAAGGCCGCGCTCGACGCGACGAAGGCGCCGGTCACCTTCGGAAGCCAGGCGCGAAGCTACGTCTTTCAGCCGTATACAATGGTGAACGACCATAGGACGGAGCTCAAGATTCCGGACGTTCAGAAAGTGATGGACGGCGGGATCGATCCGTTCATCGAGGCATATCTGAAACAGGAAGCTTCGTCAACCACGGCGGCGGCGTGACCGAAGAACTGAACTTTGTTTTGCAGGCGCGCCGGGACAAGCTCGCCCAGCTCATTGCGGACGGGCATGAGCCATTCGCGTACTCTTTCGCGCGCACCCACACTGCCGCCGCAGCGCTGGCATCCATCGGTGAAGCAGCGGAAGGGGAAGCGGTCGCGATGGCAGGACGCATCGTTGCGTGGCGGTCGCACGGAAAGACGACGTTCGCCCATCTCGGCGACTCTACCGGACGCATGCAGCTTTACTTCAAGAAGGATGAGATCGGCGAGAACCTGTACGCTCTGCTTTCGCATCTCGACATGGGTGACATCATCGGCGTGAACGGAGTTCTTTTCCGTACGCGCACGGGTGAAGTCACCGTGCGAGCGGAGAAAGTCCAGCTCCTGGCAAAATCGCTTAGGCCGTTACCGTTCGGGAAAGAGGAGGAGATCGACGGCGAGATCGTACGGCACTCCGGGTTCAGTGATCCGGAGCAGCGGTACCGGCAGCGATACGCCGACCTCGCCGTGCATTCTGAGGTGCGGGCGTTGTTCTTCGCGCGCTCGCGAATGATCACGGCGATGCGCGCTTTTCTAGACGCGCGGGAGTTCCTGGAGGTCGAAACTCCGGTGCTTCAGCCGCTTTACGGCGGCGCAGCGGCAAAGCCATTCACGACCGTGCATAATGCGCTCGATATGCCGCTCTTCCTGCGAATCGCGGACGAGCTGTATCTCAAGCGCCTCGTTGTCGGCGGATTCGACCGGGTCTATGAGATTGGACACGACTTTCGGAATGAGGGAATCGATCGCACGCACAATCCCGAGTTCACGATGCTGGAGTTCTATCAGGCGTACGCCGATTACGAAGAGATGATGAACACGGTGGAGGCGCTTCTCACTGCCGCGGCGACGGCGGTGCGCAACACAACCGGTCTCGAGGCACAAGTTCCCGAGCTCACGCCGCCTTTCAAGCGAGTCGAGTGGGTTCCGGCGCTCAACTCAGCCGCCGGCGCCGATGTGATGTCACTCCCGCATAAGGATCTCGTCGCGCTCGCCAATAAAGTCGGAGTAGAAAAGACATCTGAGCTCAGCCGGCCCAAGCTGCTCGACGAAATCTTTCAAGCGCTGGTTGAGTCGAAGCTGATCGAGCCGACATTCGTGAAGGATTATCCGCTGGAGCTTTCTCCATTGGCGAAACCAAAGCGCGGCAACCCGGAGCTCACCGAGCGATTCGAGCTCTTCGCAAACGGAAAAGAAATGGCGAACGCGTTCAGCGAGCTCAACGATCCGCTCGACCAGCGCAGACGGTTCGAAGCGCAGGCAAAGCTCAAGGCCGCCGGAGACCAGGAGGCGAGCGGAGTTGACGAGGACTATCTGCGCGCGATGGAGTACGGGATGCCTCCCATGGGCGGTGTCGGCATCGGCATCGACCGCCTTTTCATGTATCTCACGGGATCGCAGAACATTCGCGACGTCATCTTGTTTCCGACGATGCGCCCCGAATGAGCCGTCTCGAGCTGGGAATCGCCTGGCGCTATTTGCGGAGCAGGCGCGGGTCGAAGCTGCTCTCGCTGATCAGTCTCATCGCCATCGGGGGAGTGCTTGTGGGCGTGAGCGCACTGATCGTGATCATCGGCGTCATGAACGGACTGCAGCACGATCTGCGTGAAAAGATTCTCGTCGGTAGCCCGGACATCCGTGTCCTTAGCTACGGCGAAGATCTAAAGATCAGCGACTGGCCGGAGACGCTGAAGAAAGTGCGCGCGCAGCGCGGAGTCGTAAAAGCCGCTCCGTTCGTGCTCACGGAAGCGCTCATGACAGCGGGTCACGACTACGCGGGCGGCGTATACGTGGCCGGCATTCTACCGCAGGCGCGGGATGTTCCTGACGTGACCACCATCCGTCAGCACGCGGTCTCTGGCGACTTCCGCTTCGCGAGCTCCGACGGCGAGCATCGTGGAATCGTTCTGGGAAAGCTTCTCGCGGCGCGCTTCAACAAATGGCCGGGCGACACGGTGAACCTTCTCTCTGCCGGCGGCGGAAAGATGAATGCGTCCACCGGAGGGTTCATTCCGAAGGTGGTGAGGTTCGAGGTCACCGGAATCGTCTCTACGGGGATGTATGAGTACGACAACGCGTACGCTTTCATTGCACTCGACAAAGCGCAGGAGCTCGCGGGGCTCGGCAGCGGCGTTACCGGCATCGAGGTGAAAACGACCGATCGCTGGCAGGCGACGTCAGTCGCTACGAATCTCACCGCTGCGCTAGGCTGGCCGTTCCGAACGGTGGATTGGCAGGAGCAAAACCATTCGCTCTTTCAGGCGCTCAAGCTCGAGAAGCTCGGGATGGGTGTCATCCTCCTTCTCATCGTTCTCGTCGCGGCGTTTAATATCGTGAGCACTCTCACGATGGTCGTCGCGGACAAAACGCGCGAAATAGGGATTCTCAAAGCGATGGGGATGCCGGCAAAATCGATCAGAAGGATTTTCCTCGCCCAAGGATTCGTGATCGGTGTCGTGGGCACGCTGCTAGGGCTGGTTACCGGGCTCGCCGCCGCGCTCGCCCTCGAAAAGTACAAGTTCATCGCGCTCGACCCACAGGTGTATTTCATCGATCATCTACCGATCTCTATGCAGGCGCCGGACGTGCTGTGGATAGTCGGCGCCAGCGTAGCCATCGCCGCCATAGCGACCGTCTACCCCTCGGTTCAGGCGTCACGGCTGTATCCCATCGAGGCGATCAGACACGAATGAGCCTGGCAGTCCTCGAGGCACACGACCTCCATAAGACCTACACCGGCGGCGACGGCGGCCAGATCGACGTCCTCAGCGGAGTCAATCTCAGCGTGCGCCGCGGAGAGATGGTTTCGATCGTTGGTGAGAGCGGCGCGGGAAAGAGCACGCTCATGCACATGCTCGGCGCGCTCGACGCACCGACGCGCGGCTACGTGGTGATCGGCGGACAGCCAGTGCAGGGAAGAAGCGAGGAAGATTTGGCCACGCTTCGGAACCGAACTGTCGGTTTCGTGTTTCAATTTCACCACCTGCTGCGCGAGTTTTCGGCGCTTGAAAACGTGATGATGCCACTGCGGATATCGGGAGCGGACGAGAAGAAATCGCGAGCGCGCGCGGAGGAGCTTCTCGCGCGGGTCGGCCTCAGCGGAAGAATGACCCACCGCCCCGGACAGTTATCGGGTGGCGAGCAGCAAAGGACCGCGGTGGCGCGCGCGTTGGCGATGGACCCTCAAGTGATCCTCGCCGACGAGCCATCCGGAAATCTGGACGCTCGCAACGGTGAGATGCTGCACGAGCTGCTCAGCGGAATGGTTCACGATTTCGAAGTCGGAATGGTCGTCGTCACGCATAACAGGGCGCTCGCCTCGCGCGCGAACCGGATTCTTCTTCTCGAAGGAGGGCGGCTGCGCGAGGCGCAGGCGAGTGAGGTAGGGGCTTAGTGGTCTGCGATAATTGTAAAGAGGGCAAGGCGGTCATCCAGCTCACCGAGGTGGAAGGCACTGGGGTGCGACAGCTGCATCTCTGCGAGAAATGCGCGGCGGAGCGTGGCGTCGAGACCACCGTCTCCGCGGCGAAGCCGCAGATCAACGAGTTTCTCCACACTCTGCACCAGCAGCTTCCTGCGGCTCAGGGGGATGCGGCGCGGTGCACGTTCTGCTCTTCCACGATGAAGGATTTTCGGGCGACCGGCAGACTCGGCTGCCCGAACTGCTACGACTCCTTCGAGACAAGTTTGCGCGACCTGCTGCGCCGCGTGCACGGAAATTCACGTCACGTCGGCCGGAGATACAAGGCGCCGTCGGCATCAGACCAGCCGCACGTCTCGATTGCCGCGGAGCTCCGCGATCGTCTGCAGCGGGCGATCGAAACCGAGCAGTTTGAAGTAGCGGCGGACATCCGCGACAAGCTGCGAGGGATCGAATGACGCTCGACCTATCCCTCCTTCCCGATGGCGGCACTGGGTGGCTCGACGCGTCGGGCGAACATTCCGACATCGTCATCTCGACGAGGGTTCGCCTCGCGAGGAATCTCGAAGGTTATGCGTTCTCGGGCAGAGCACGTGACGGTGAGCGGCTGCGGATCCTCACGCAGGCGAGGGAGGCGCTCGCGGACATGCCGATGCTGAGCGACGGCGTAATCCTTCGCGTCGATGAGCTGCCGGCGGAAGACCGACTTCTGCTGCACGAGCGGCACCTCGCCAGCAAGGAGCTCGCGGGGCTCAACGACGTGCCTGTGAGGAGCGGGGCGGCGCTTTATCTCTCCGGACGATTCGGCGTCATGATCAACGAAGAGGACCATCTGCGGCTGCAGGCACTCCACTCGGGGTTCGCCGTCGCCGATGCATTTGCCCGAGTGGAGGAGCTCGACAACGCGCTCGGAGCTCGCCTGCCGTACGCCTTCCACCAGGAGTTCGGGTATCTGACCGCGTGCCCGACGAATGCAGGAACCGGCCTCAGGGCGTCGGTGCTAATTCATCTCCCCGGACTCGTACTCACGAAGGAGATCGGGAAGGTTCTCGCCGGACTACAGTCCGTCGGCCTCACGTATCGCGGACTCTATGGGGAGGGAAGCGAAGTCGTCGGAAACTTCTTTCAGATCTCCAATCAAACGACACTCGGCCGCTCCGAGGGCGAGCTTCTCGATTATCTGGTGCGAGTAGTCCATCACATCATCGAGCGTGAGGAAGAATCCAGGCGAGTGTTATTGCGGGACGCCGGTTATATTATTGAAGACAAGCTATGGCGCGCGTTCGGCACTCTGCGCTACGCCCGCAGTCTCAGCTTCGACGAAGCGATGAACTATCTGAGCGGCGTGCGGCTCGCGGTTGGTTTGAAACTGATCGGCGGTCTCAGTGTATATACCCTCAACAAGCTCCTCATCTTCAGTCAGTCGGCGCATCTCGGACGCTCGGAAGGACGAGCGCTGACCGAGATCGAGGCGAATGTCGCAAGAGCCCGGTACGTGCGGGAGACACTCGCTGCGGAGACAGTCTGAAGAGCTAGTCGGGTCTGACTGCAGGCTCACGCTCCCACTGCGGAGAAGGCGAGATGAACGGGTATAACTTCACTGAGCGGGTCCGAAAGGTTCTCGCGATGGCGCGAGAGGAAGCTCAACGGCTCAAGCATGAGTACGTTGGCACCGAGCACATCCTGCTTGGGCTCATCCGCGAGGGCGAGGGTGTGGCCGCCGCGGTGCTTCAGAATCTGAGCGTGGATCTCGACGAGATTCAACAGAAGATCGAAGAGACGGTGAAAAAAGGAAAAGCCGCTGCCGCGACCGGACCGGATTTGCCCTACACCTCGCGCGCCAAAAAAGTGCTCGAGCTTGCCATGGGCGAAGCCCGCGATCTGAGCCACGGCTACGTCGGCACCGAGCACTTGCTGCTCGGGTTGCTGCGCGAAGAGAAGGGAATCGCCGCGCAGGTCCTCTCCGACGCGGGCGTCAACCTCGACGCGGCCAGGGTAGAGACGCTCCGGCTGCTCGGCACGGAGATGCCGCAGGCCGGAGCTGCCGCAACGGCCGGCGCACCCGGAACTTCGCAGACGATTCCGGGGAAGGGCGAGAAAAAATCAAAGACTCCCGCTCTCGATCATTTCTGCCGCGACCTCACGCAGCTCGCCGCCGAGAACCAGCTCGATCCGACCATCGGCAGAGCGAAGGAGATCGAGCGCGTGATGGAGATCCTCACCCGGCGCAAGAAGAACAATCCCGTTCTCATCGGCGAGCCGGGAGTTGGCAAGACCGCGATCGTGGAAGGTCTGGCGCAGCTCATCGCCAATGGTGAGTGCCCGGATTCACTTCGCGACAATCGCGTTCTCTCGCTCGACATGGCGGCCGTCATTGCCGGCACGAAGTACCGCGGGCAGTTCGAGGAGCGCCTCAAAGCGGTTATGAACGAGATCGCTCAAAACAAGAACATCATCCTCTTCATCGACGAGCTGCACACGCTCGTCGGAGCGGGGGCTGCCGAAGGCGCCATCGACGCGAGCAACATGCTCAAGCCGGCGCTCGCTCGCGGTGAGCTTCAGTGCGTCGGTGCTTCGACGCTGAACGAGTACCGCAAGTACATCGAGAAGGACGGGGCTCTCGAGCGCCGCTTCCAGACGGTAATCGTTGAGCCGCCTTCGGTCGAAGAGACCGTGGAGATCCTCAAGGGTCTTCGCTCGAAGTACGAGGATCACCATCGCGTCACCATTCCCGATGCGACGCTCGTGTCGGCGGCGAAGATGTCGGAGCGCTACATCACCGACCGCTTCCTGCCAGACAAGGCGATCGATGTCATTGACGAAGCGGGAGCGCGCGCCCGTCTAGCCACTCAGGCTCCGCCGCCGCAGGTGACGGAGCTGAAAGCGCAGCTCGATGGTGTGAACATCGAGAAGGAAGCGGCGGTGCGCGATCAGAACTTCGAGCGCGCGGCGTCACTGCGCGATCGTGAGCGCGAGCTTCAGGGCGACATTCGCCGCAGACAGGAAGAGTGGGAGCAGCACCGGCAGTCGCATCGTCCGGTTCTTGGCGAAGAGGAAGTCTCTTTCATCGTCTCCCGTTGGACCGGCATTCCCGTGATGCGGCTTCAGGAAGCGGAGACCGCACGCCTTCTCAGAATGGAAGACGAGCTTCACGCATCCGTCGTCGCCCAGGAAGAAGCGATCAAGGCGTTGTCGCGGTCCATCCGCCGCAGTCGCGCGGGGCTGAAAGATCCGAACCGGCCGATCGGCTCGTTCATCTTCTCGGGGCCGACCGGTGTGGGCAAGACGGAGCTCGCGCGCTCGCTAGCGAAGTTCCTTTTTGCCGATCCAACGGCACTCATCCGCGTGGACATGAGCGAGTACATGGAGAAGTTCTCCGTGTCGCGACTCATCGGCGCGCCGCCTGGATATGTCGGCTACGAGGATTCTGGAACGCTCACCAAGGCCGTACGCCGTAAGCCGTACAGCGTTGTGCTGCTCGATGAGATCGAGAAGGCGCACCCCGATGTGTTCAACATTCTGCTTCAGGTTCTCGACGAAGGTCACCTCACTGACAACTACGGCCGGGTGATCGACTTCAAGAACACCGTCGTCATCATGACGTCGAACGTCGGCGCGCGCGAGATCACGAAGGGAAAGCAGCTCGGGTTCCACGCTCCGGACGAGCGGAGCAGCTTCGAGAGAATGTCGGAGAAGGTAAAGGAAGAGATGAACCACGTCTTCAATCCGGAATTCCTGAATCGCCTCGACGACGTCATCGTGTTCCATCCGCTCTCGGAAGCGAATATCGCCCAGATCGTGGGGATTCTTATGAAGGCGGTGCAGAAGCGACTCGGGGAGGAGGATCTCTCCATCAAGCTGACCGACGCCGCGTCGACGTTCCTCGTGAAGCACGGCTACGACGAGAAGTTCGGTGCCAGACCTTTGAAGCGCGCGATCCAGCGATACATCGAGGATCCGCTCTCTGAGAAGATTCTTCTCGCGGAATTCTCCGCCGGCGACGAGATCGAAGTCGATCTTGCGCCAGAGGGGGAACGCCTCGAGTTCCGGGTTTTGAGCGCGACTCCTCGCGTCTGATCCCCGCGTTTTTCAAAAAAAGCCGCCGGGAGCAAAGCAACGCTCACCGGCGGTTTTGTTGTCTAACAGGAATAGCCCCTGCGTCGGGACCTCTACTCTACGGTAATGTGTATATTTCAGTAATGCGGAAGGTGATTTTGGCCGTTATGGCGCTCGTTTGCGCCAGCGGCCCCCTGGCCGCGCAGGATGCGACTACCGGTCCGTGCGCGACGCCCGAAACCATAGATATCACCGGGAACACGAGGGCAGATCCGGCCGTCATTCAAACGACGTCAGGACTGACCGCGGGTTCCCCCCTTAGCGCGCGCGACATTTCGCGCGCCATCAAAGCGCTTTACGCGACGCAGAATTTCGACGACGTGCAGATCGTCTGTCACGTGAGCCCGGCAGGAAAGGGGGTTCTCGTCATCGCGTTGAAGGAGCGCCCGGTGCTCGCCGGCTTTACGGTGAGCGGAATGAACCGCGTCTCCGGCAAGGATGTGAGGGAGCGAATCACATTTGCCACCGGCTCCGCCATCGATCCGGGGCAGATCGCCAAGGCGATCGAGCGCACCGACTCCCTCTACGAGAGCAAGGGATATTACCTCGCCAGGATCACCGTCGATTCCACGATCGCGAACGGGAAGATGCTGCTTGCCTTCAAAATCGACGAAGGCCGTCGCCTCGCCATTTCAGGAATCCGCATCAACGGTAACCGCAGCATCTCCGATCGCGAGATAGTCTCGGCGATGTCGATCAAGCCGGAGGGGCTTCTTTTCTCCCGGCCGGGCGAGTTCGACGATGCGAAGTACGCGACGGACCTCTCGCAGAACATTCCGCAGCTCTACAGCTCGCGCGGCTATATCGATTTCCGGGTCCTTCACGATTCCCTGATCGTCGATCGCACGAAGGGCAAAGCGCTCATCGACATCACCGTGGATGAAGGTCCGCGCTATACCGTCGGATCTTTTGAAGTGATCGGCAACAGGCGCTTTTCCACGGCGGAGGTGACCCTGTTCTATCCTTTCGCCAAGGCCTCTGCTCCGGTCACCTCGAAGGCGCTCGGCATGATTCGCCGTAAGCACGTGAATCCGCCCAACTCTTTCGACCAGGCCCGGTGGGACGAGTCCGAGCAGAAGCTCGCAGAAGCGTACAACGACGAAGGTTACATCTACGCCCAGATCCGGCCGGTGATGGAGCGCCAGCCCGGAACGGATTCCGTGCGCAAGGTAAATCTCCGCTGGGAAATCGACGAGCGCACGCCCGCGATTGTGAATCGCATCGAGATCGCCGGCAACGACTATACCTCCGAGGCGTGCATTCGCGAGCAGGTCGTGCTCGCTCCCGGCCAGGTGTTCAATCGCAACTTCCTCATTCGCAGCTATCAGAACATCGGCAACCTGAATTTCTTCGAGCAGCCGATCTCGGCCCCCGAGACCAGGCCGAGCGGAGATGCAGGAGACGTCGACGTCGTCTTCAACGTCAAGGAAAAGCGCACCGGTAACGTGAACTTCGGCGCTTCGATGGGACAGGGAACCGGACTCGGCGGATTCATCGGTCTCGACCAGCCGAACATGTTCGGACGCTGCAAGCGCGCGCAGCTGCAATGGCAGTTCGGGCGGTATATCAACGACTTCAACGGAACGTACAGCGACCCGAACATCAGACAGTCGAGAATCTCGGGCTCGCTAACCGGTTATCACACGAAGTCGCGCTATACCATCGCGGACCTTGGCGAGGCCCGCAGGGTCGGCGGCCAGGTGCAGCTCGGTTTCCCCGTTCCGAATTCGCTTTATACGAGAGTGTATCTCTCGTATGGCGGTGAAGCAGTGAAGTACTCGGGCGGTGGATTGCTCGGGCAGTCCACGACGAATGGCTGCTCTAACTGCTTTCGTTCCACGCTGGGGCTTACCGGAACGCACGACACGCGAGTCGGCCTCCCGTTCGCAACCGAAGGCGGAATCCAATCATTCGCCGCACAGTTCAACGGTGGGCCGCTGGGCGGAACCGCTGCATATCAGAGATACACCACCGAATTTCGCTCATACGCCCCGATCGGTCACCTGGGCGGCAGTGTCCTCGGCGGCCAGCCGATGGTCTTCACGGTCGGGCTTTCGGCCCGAGCGGGCGCGATCTTCGGCAGCACGGGGCCGTTCTTCTACTCCCAGGAGTTTACGCTGGGCGGAACGCAGTATGGCGAGCCACTGCGGGGATACAGTGAATTCGCGATCGGTCCAAATGGATTCGATCCATCCGCTGAAGAAGCGCAGGCGAAGCGCAGCTCGTTCGGAAACGCATTTTTCGTCGGTACGGCAGAGCTCGGATTGCGTCTTAACCAATCGATCTACTTGAACACCTTCTTCGAAGGCGGCAATGTTTGGAACCGTCCCCGCGAGTTCGATCCGACCAGGCTGTTCCGCAGTCTTGGTTTCGGAGTGAGCACGTTGAGTCCGCTTGGACCGTTGGGAGTGGACTTAGGGTATGGGTTGGACAAGGTTGATCTCGCGGGAAATCCGAAGCCGGGCTGGAAGGTTCACTTTAAACTCGGACAATTCTTTTAAATGACTGGAGCAAGAATGCGTAGCATACTTCGCGCGGCGATCGTAGCCGTGACATCACTGGCCTTCGCCGCCGCACCGGCGCACGCGCAGGTCGTCAAGCTTGGTTACATCAACTCTGCGCAGCTTCTGGCGCAGGCGCCTGGACGCGCTGAAGCAGAAGCGCAGTTCGACAAGGAAGTGGTTGCGTACCGCGCCCAGCTTCAGCGCATGAACGATTCGCTGAACGCCCTGGCGGCTGCGTTCGACAAGGACGCTCCGTCGCTCGACAGCGCTACGCGGAATCGCCGCGGAACGGTGGTGCGCACGAGAGAGGCTGAGTACCAGTCCCGCGCCCGCGCCCTCGACTCCACGATGCAGACGCGCCAGGCAGAGCTAGTGCGTCCGATCATGGATCAGGTGCAGAAAGTGATCGAGACGATCCGCGGCGAGGATGGCTACTCGATGATCCTCGACGTCGGCTCGCAGACAAGCGTTGTCGTGGCCGCGGATAAGAAGCTCGATCTCACGGATAAGGTACTCGCGCGTCTCAAGGCGATGCCCGCTCCGAACGTAACCGGCGGACCAGTCAGGGCGCCTGCGGGAGTGACGCGACCTAAGAAGTGAGGACATCCACTTCGTCCGGCTCGAATGATCTCAGCGGTGATGGTGCTTGCACTATCACCGCTGAGGCTATTGCCGCCCTAGTGGGCGGAGAGCTGATCGGAGACGGCAGCGCGACCGTAACGGCGGTTGCACCGCTGGACCGCGCCGAAGCGAATGATCTCAGTTTCATCGGTAACGCGAAGTATTCCGAGTCATTCGCGTCGTCAGCGGCGGGAGTCGTCCTTGTCGACCCCGAGTTTAGAAGCGCACTGAGTAAAGCGCGCGCTCGAATAATCGTCGAGAAGCCCATGGAGAAGATGCTCGCTGTGCTGCCAAAGCTGTACGCGCAGCCTCGGGCGGAGCCGGGTATTGCGCCTACCGCGCGCATCGGGAAGGGGGCGTCATTCGGGGCGCGGGTCTCGATCGGCGATTATGCTGTCATCGGGGATGGCGCTGCCGTCGGCGATGACTGCGTCATTGGATCACACTGCGTTGTCGGAGCGGGGGCAGTGATCGGGGCGCGCTCCAATCTCTATCCGCACGCCACCTTGTACCCGGGCGTAACGCTTGGTGAGCGCGTCACTATCCACTCCGGAACGCGGCTCGGGTCGGATGGATTCGGATACGTCTTCAGCGGCGGAGCGCACGCCAAGATTCCGCATGTGGGGCGATGTATCATCGGGGACGACGTCGAGATCGGAGCGAATACGACGATCGATCGTGGAAGCATCGACGACACAGTCATTGGCGCGGGCACCAAAATCGACAATCTCGTGCAGATCGCGCACAACGTTCGCGTGGGGAGACTGTGCCTCCTTGTCGCGCAAGTTGGGGTCGCCGGCTCAGTCGTTATCGAAGACGGATGCGTCATCGGCGGACAAGCGGGGTTCGCCGGTCACATCACAATCGGCGCAGGTGCGAAGATCGCGGGACAGTCCGGAGTCTTTGGCGATGTGCCGCCGGGGGAAACGTGGTCGGGCTACCCCGCGCGGCCGCACCGTGAATCACTTCGCGCGTCGGGCGCTCTCTTCAAGCTGGCGGGGATGATGCGCCGGATCGAAAAGCTTCTCGAAGAACATCCCGAGAAATGAAGCGCGCCACGATCGCGCGCGAAACAAGCCTCGAGGGAATCGGACTTCACCTCGGGGTGCCGTGCCGCATCAGTTTCAAGCCGGCTGGAGATCGCTCGGGAATACTGTTTCGGCGGATTGACATTGCCGGGAGTCCAGAGATCTTCGCGCACGTAAGTCAGGTCGGCGCGAGCGAGCGGAGGACCCAACTCGGAACCGGAGAGGAAGCGGTGCACACCGTCGAGCATGTGCTAGCGGCGGTGTCGGGTCTTGGAATCGATGATCTCGTCATAGAGATGGATGGTCCGGAGCCGCCGATCCTCGACGGAAGCTCGGGTCCCTTTTTCCGCGCGCTCCGCGGTGCCGGGCTTGCGCAAGGGAAGAGTGAACCGGAGTTTTTGCATCTCGACGAGCCTCTCCGAATTATCGATGGCGCGTCAGTCTACGAAGCGTACCCGTCGGACAAGCTTGAGATCGACGTAACCATCGATTTTCCGCATCCACTGATCGGCCGCCAGTCACGCAGTTTCACCGTCACGCCCGGGTCATTCGAGTCGGAGCTGTCGGAAGCGAGAACGTTTGGATTCGTCGGAGAAGTAGATGCGCTGCGCAAAGCCGGCTTGATTAAGGGGGCGTCGCTCGAGAACACGGTAGTCCTCGACGAGCGGGAGGTGTTGAGCGGGGCGCTTCGGTGGGCGGATGAGTTCGTGCGGCACAAAGCGCTCGATTGCGTCGGAGACCTCGCCCTGGCCGGGGCGCGAGTGCAGGCGAGGATTGTGGCGCTAAAGCCGAGCCATCGCGGCACGGTAACGTTGGTGAGAGAAATCGTAAGAGCCGCAAGAAAGGAGAAGAGGATGGCCGAGAAGAAGACGACGTTCGCGATTGAAGACATCATGAAGGTGCTTCCGCACCGTTATCCGTTCCTGCTCGTCGATAGGATCATCGAGATCGAGGAGATGAAACGGATCGTCGGGATCAAGAACGTCACCATTAATGAGCCGTTCTTTCAGGGACACTTTCCCGGGCATCCCATTATGCCAGGCGTGCTCATCATCGAAGCGATGGCGCAGGTGGGCGGAATGCTCCTGCTTGGAACCGTTTCCGAGCCCGACACGAAGGTGGTTTACTTCATGTCGCTCGATAATGTGAAATTTCGCCGCCCGGTGAAGCCCGGCGACCAGCTGCGTTTCGAGCTCGACGTAGTCCAGCTTCGAGGCACCGTGTGCAAAATGCGCGGAATTGGAAAAGTGGATGGCGAGGTTGTGGTCGAGGCGGATATGGCGGCGGCGATCCGCGACAGATGACGTCCAGCGCGGTTCATCCTTCCGCGGTCATCTCGCCCGGCGCGAGGCTCGGAAAGAATGTCTCAGTCGGTCCCTTCGCGATAATCGGCGACGGGTGCGAGGTGGGCGATGGATGCGTCATTGCTCCACACGCCATGCTCGAGCGAAATGTCAAGCTCGCTGCGAATGTGAAAGTCGGAGTTGGCACGGTACTCGGCGGAGAGCCGCAGGATCTCAAATTCGGCGGCGAGGAGACAACGGTCGAGATCGGAGAGGGAACCACCATCCGCGAATACACCACGATCAATCGCGGGACGACCCACTCGTTCAAGACGAGCGTTGGCAAGAACTGTCTGCTTATGTCGTATGTGCATCTCGCGCACGATTGTCAGATTGGCGACGGGGTAATTCTTTCGAATGTCGTGCAGCTCGCCGGACACGTCATCGTCGACGACCGGGCGATCATCTCCGGACTCACCGCCGTGCACCAATTCGTGCGCATCGGACGGCACAGCTTCATAGGAGGCTGTTCGCGCGTGTCCAAGGACATTCCGCCGTTTCTCAAAGCGGTTGGGAATCCGGTGAAGCTCTATGGTCTCAACACCATCGGACTCCAGCGTGGCGGGTTCTCGGAGGAAGTGCTTCGCGAGCTCAAGCGCGCGTATCGCCTTTTCTTTCGATCGGACCTTAATGTGAGCCAGGCGATGCAGCGAGCTACAGAAGAGCTGGAGCCATTCCCCGAAGTGCAGGAGCTGGTGAAGTTCGTAGAGGCGAGCGAGCGCGGAGTCGTCGTTTGAGCGCAACGCCACGCGTCGGCGTCGTCGGCGCTGGCAGTCTCGGCTTTCACCATGTCCGTTTGCTCCGTGATTTGCCGGGTGCGACGTTCGCAGGATTTTTCGACGCGAGCCCCGAGCGCGCACAGCACGTCACGAAAGAGCTTGGCGTGGACGCGGCAACCGGCTTCGAAGAGCTTCTCGGCGCATGCGATGCGGTAAGCATCGTCGTTCCCACTCCCGCTCATCACGCCGTTGCCAAGGTCGCAATCGAAGCGGGGAAGCACGTCTTCATCGAAAAACCCATCACCGTCACGCTCGAGCAAGCCGACGAGCTCATCGCTTTGGCGAAGACGCGCGGGGTGATGATCCAAATCGGCCACATCGAGCGGTTTAACCGCGCGGTGCGTGCAGCGCTTCCGTATGTGCACGAGCCGAGGTTCGTTGACAGCGAGCGGCTGGCGCCATTCAGCCCGCGAGGCTCTGATGTAGCTGTCGTGCTGGATCTCATGATCCACGACATCGATCTGCTTCTTACACTGGTGGGCGCCGACGCCAGCGAGATCAGCGCCGTAGGCGTGCCCGTTCTCACTCCAATGCTCGACATCGCGAACGCGCGCGTGACGTTTACATCGGGGGCGGTTGCGAACATCACCGCGAGCCGCATCTCGCGCGATCGCAAAAGGAAGATTCGCATCTTTCAGCACAGCGGATACATGTCGCTCGACCTCGCCACGGGCACCGGCGAGTACTACAAGCTGAAAAACAATCTCCCCGAGTTAATTGCGTCCGGCAAGCCACTCGACATGGCCGAAGTCGTGGACCGCGTGACGCTCGACGCACCGGAAGGCGAGCCGCTGAAGCTCGAGCTAGAAAGCTTTGTCGCCGCGCTGAACGGAGCGAGTCCCGTGGTTGTTTCCGGCGAAGACGGCCGGACGGCGCTGGCGGTGGCACTGAAGATCGTAGGTGAGATCGAGCGAACGCTTCCCGCGCTCGCGGGCAAGCGGCACGCATATGCGTAAGGTTCTTTTCGTCGCCGGAGAAGCTTCCGGCGATCTTCATGCGGCCGGCGTCGCCGCGTCGCTGAGGCGTATCAGGCCGGAGTTGGAGCTGGCTGCGATAGGCGGCGCGAAGCTCGCGGAGCAGGGCGTGGAGATGATTCATCTCGACGCGCATCTCGGAGTAATGGGTTTCTTCGAGATTCTCGAGCACATACCCGCCCATTTCCGTTTGCTTGGAAGAATCACTGACATGATGCGGCGCGGCGAACTCGCACTGATCGTCCTCATCGATTATCCGGGCTTCAACATGAAAGTCGCGGAGCGGGCGAAGGAGTTTGGGGTCCCCGTTTTGTACTACGTCACACCACAAGTATGGGCGTGGGGATCGGGCAGGCTTCCGAAACTCGCGCGGCTGGTGACGAAAGCCGCGGTGATCCTTCCCTTCGAGGAGAAATTGCTGCGCGGGTATGGAGTGGACGCGACGTTCGTCGGACACCCAATGCTCGACCGGGCTGTCGACATGCCGTCAAAGGCCCAAGCGCGCGCGGAATTGGGAATTCCAGATGACGCGGAAGTGCTGGCGCTCTTTCCGGGGAGCAGGCAGCAGGAGATCGAAAGGCATCTGGATGATTTCGTCGCCGCGGCTAACATGCTTTGCGCGAAGCGCCCCGGACTCCGGGTACTGGTCAGTGTAGCGGAGACGGTGAAGCTCGACCCGTCGCGCTGCCCTTTCCCGCTTGTGCATTCACAATCACTGAACGTTCTTCGCGCCGCGGACGCGGGGCTGTGCAAGAGCGGCACAACGACATTGGAGGCCGCCATCGCTGGATGTCCTCTCGTCGTCGCTTACCGAACCGGACGAATTTCTTATGCTCTGGCGCGGATGGTAGTAACGGTGCCTCACATCGGCCTCGTGAACGTCGTCGCCGGGAGGGAAGTAGCACCCGAGTTCATTCAGGATGATATCAAAGCCAAGTCGATCACCGCGGCTCTAACGAAGCTCCTCGATGCCGGTCCCGCGCGAGAGAAAGCACTCGCCGGCTTGGCGGAAGTAAAGGAAAAGCTTGGCTCAGCTGGCGCTGCGGACCGCGTCTCGGCAATGGCATCGGCGATGCTTCCGTGAGCAGAGGAGGCAGCTCGTCCGTTCTCACGCGGAAAGATCGCGCGGCACTCACGGCGGGCGGTGCCGTTCTTCGGTCCATCGCGCATACATGGCGATACGAAGTAAAAAACGCTGCCGCGCTGGAATCGCTTCGCGATCAGCGGCGGCCATTCATCTTTTCGCTGTGGCACGGGCAGCTTCTTCCATTGTTGTGGCACCACCGCGACCAGCGTATCGCCGTTCTGATCAGTGAGCACCGTGACGGCGAGCTCGTGGCGAGACTCGCGCAGTCCCTTGGTTACCGGTTGATACGCGGGTCTTCGACTAGAGGGGCTGGGCGCGCACTCCTTTCCCTGGTAAGAGAGCTTCAGGACGGCAACGAGGTAGCGGTAACGCCTGATGGTCCGAAGGGGCCCGCCTTCAAGTACGCGCCCGGCGCGCTGGTCGCTGCGCAACGATCGAATGCGCCTATCCTGCCAATCGCAGCGCACGCATCCAGCGCGTGGCGTCTGGGAAGCTGGGACGGGTTTCTTATCCCAAAACCTTTCGCAAAAGTGACGGTCGTTTATGGCGCGCCTACTGAGGTCGTCGCGGATTCGCCACGCGCCGCTGCGGAAGACGCGGAGAGATTCGAGCGACTGATGATGGCGACGACACGCGAGGCAGGCGGGGTCACATGAGACGGCAGCTTGTCTCGGTGTGGACGAGCGACAGCGCCCGCGCGAAGGCGGCGCGCGCGCTGCTCAGCCCTTTCAGCGCGCTCTATGCTGGAGCCTCAGCGCTGCGCGGACTTCTCTACGACCGCCGCATTCTACGGGTTTATCAAAGCACCATTCCCGTAATCGGTGTGGGCAACCTTACAGTAGGGGGCACCGGCAAGACGCCGGTAGCGGCGTGGATCGCCGGAGCTATCGTCGAGCGCGGGAAAAATCCCGCTGTCGTTCTGCGCGGGTACGGTGAGGACGAGCCGCTCGTGCACAAGGCGCTCAATCCCGAAGTAGATGTTGTCGTCTGCAAAGACAGGGTGCGCGGAATCCGTGAAGCGGTCGCTCGCGGCGCAGACATCGCCGTGCTCGACGACGGGTTTCAGCACCGCCGTGCGGCGCGCGATCTCGACCTTCTCCTCATTAGCGCCGACGGCTGGCGCGGCGAGGCGAACCTGCTGCCCGCCGGACCTTGGCGCGAGCCGCTTCACGCCGCACGCCGGGCATCGCTCGTCATGATTACCGCGAAGACGGCGGGGCGGGGGAAAATTGAAAACGTTCAGCGCGCGTTGAGCGTAGCGGCCCCTTCAGTGCCGCAGGCAGTGATGCGCTTTCGCCTCGGCGAGCTGAGAAGCACTGCGACGGGACAAACAATGCCGCTTGCTGCACTCTCAGATGCAAAGGTGTACGCGATTGCAGCTATCGCGAATCCTAAGAGCTTTTTCGAGCAATTGACTGCGACCGGCGCGAGTGTTGTCGGCGCTCCGTTTCCCGACCACCACGCCTTTAGTGCGCGTGAAGCGGCCTCGATCGCGGCGGCCGCGGAGAGCGCAGATTTCGTCGTCTGCACTCTCAAGGATGCAGTCAAGCTGGGACCGTTGTGGCCTCCGGAGCACGCCTCGTTATGGTATGTTTCACAGCGCGCGACCATCGAGGAAGGCGCTGCACGGCTCGACCAGATGCTCGACCGAATTTGTGATCTGAGATAACCAACCCGGGCTTCCACCGAACGCATATAAAAATGCCAATCGATCGTCGTCTTCCCGCGACAGGAGTCGTTCAGCCGGACAAGGACCATTTCCTAAACGAAGAGAATCCATTCGAGGCGATGATGTCCCGCTTCGATAAGGCCGCCGAGCTTCTCGATCTGGAGCAGGGGCTATACAAAGTTTTGCGGCAGGCGGAGAAGCAGATCATCGTCTCCATTCCGATCACTCGCGACAACGGCGAAGTCGAGGTGTACGAGGGCTACCGCGTTCTCTACAACACTTCTCGCGGTCCTGCCAAGGGCGGCATCCGCTTCGACATGCAGGTGACTCTCGAAGAAGTGAAAGCACTCGCCGCGTGGATGACTTGGAAGTGCGCCGTTGTGAACATCCCTTTCGGCGGCGCGAAAGGCGGCGTCAAATGCGATCCCCACTCGATGAGCATCAGCGAGCTCGAGCGTCTCACCCGCCGCTACACCTCAGGCATCATTCGCTTTCTCGGCCCTAACTCCGATGTGCCGGCGCCCGACGTCAATACGAACGAGCGTGTCATGGCGTGGGTTATGGACACGTACTCCATGCATGTCGGATACACCGATACCGCCGTTGTCACCGGGAAGCCGGTCGAAATGGGTGGATCTCTCGGCCGCAAGGAGGCAACCGGCCGCGGCTGCATGATCGTAACGAGGGAAGCGCTCAAGCATCTCGGGTTGCCGATCAAAGGCACGCGCGTGGCGGTGCAGGGATTCGGAAACGTCGGGTCCGTCGCCGCCGATCTGCTTGCGAAGGAAGGCTGCCGCGTCGTCGCCATCGGAGACCGCAACGTCGCTCTGTACAACGAAAAGGGAATCGACATCCCGGACGCAATTGCATACGCCGCGAAGAACAAGGGACTCGAGGGCCACAAGAAGGGCGATCAAATCAGCAGCGCTGATCTCCTGACGCTGGACGTTGACGTCCTCGTGCCGGCTGCGCTGGAGAATGTCATCACCACGAAGAACGCGCACGACATTCGCGCAAAGATGATCTGCGAAGGCGCGAACGGTCCGACGACCGCGGCCGCCGATTCCATTCTCGACGAGAAGGGAATCTTCGTCATCCCCGACATTCTCGCCAACGCCGGGGGCGTCACTGTCTCTTACTTCGAGTGGGTGCAGGACCGCGGCGGTTACTTCTGGACCGAGGATGTGGTCAACGAGCGGCTCGAGAAGATCATGTGCTCCAGCTTCTCGGAGGTGCTCGCCCTCTCCAAACGTCACAGCGTCAACATGCGCACAGCCGCATATATGCTTTCCATCAGCAGAGTGGCGAACGTCCACAGGCTCCGCGGCGTTTACGCGTAAATGCGCCTCGTGGTGGCCGTCGTCGGCAAGCCGCGCAATGCCGAAGTGAAACAGGCTATCACCGACTATCAAACCCGGGCGGCGCGGTACTGGCCGCTCGAAGTGTATGAAGTCAAGGAGGAGGGTGCTTCGTCGCTCACTGCAGCGGAGGTGAAAGCGCGTGAGGGGAAGCGACTCGCCGAGAAGCTACCTTCGGGCGCGCGTGTCATCGCCTGCGACGTTCGCGGTGATGCCCTCGATTCCGAAAAGTTCGCTGCGCTGATCCAAGCTGCGAGAGAATCCGCACGGGATCTCGCTTTCCTTGTCGGTGGCGCGTTCGGTCTCAGTGACGATATCCTGGGCGCCGCGCACAGTAGACTCTCACTTTCGCCCTTTACGATGCCGCACGAGCTCGCGCGGCTTGTGCTCACCGAACAGATCTACCGCGCCGGCACGATCGTTCGCGGCGAGCCGTACCACAAATGAGCGCCGACGCGCCTGCGAAGAAAAGCACTGACGCACCCGACGAGCCGGCCTGGTTCGAGAAATGGTTCGGCGAAGATTATCTCGCGGTTTATCCCCATCGCGACGCACGTGAGGCGGAAGAAGTTGTTTCCTTCCTTCAATCGGCGCTTGGCGATAAAAAGATCGAGAGGGTTCTCGACTTGGCTTGCGGCGCAGGGAGACACTCCCGCGTGCTCAGCCGCCATTGGTGGACGACGGGATTTGATCTTTCGGAAACGCTGCTCCGGGTAGCGCGGCGGGAGGTTGCGGAAGGCAGTTATGTTCGCGGGGACATGCGCGTGCTCCCTTTTCGCGCCGGCAGCTTCTCCCTCGTAGTGAACCTGTTCACCAGCTTCGGGTACTTCAGCAGCGACGACGACCATCTCAGCGTGTTGGCGGAAGTTGCAGCAATGCTCCCTCCAGGCGGTATCTTCGTGCTGGACTATCTCAACGCCGAGCAGGTAGTCGCGACCCTCAAGCCGTGCGACGAGCGCAGGGTGAATGATCTCGTGATCGAGCAGAAGCGCGCCATAACCGCTGACGGAAGATTCGTGGAAAAGACAATCACGATTCGGGGGAAGAATAAATCGTTCGTCGAGCGTGTCCGATTGTTCTCGAAAGCGCAGCTGGAGGGACTTCTTGAGGATGCAGGATTTGCCGTTCAAAACGTCTTTGGAGATTATCGCGGGTCGGCGTGGACGGGCGCGTCCCCACGCACAATGGTGTTGAGCGTGAAGCGATGACGCCGGAAATTATTTCCCAGCCGCTCGCGCTCCCCGGAGTGGCTCACGCGGCGATGTCGGGCCAAGCCGACCCTCGTTATCTGCAGCGCCCGAGCGGCAAAGCTGGTTGGGTCGAACGGGCGAATGCCGTCAACGCTTCCGTGGGAAGCGACTGGCTCGAGCGTCTTCGTCCCGCGATTCAGACCGGTGGCGAAGCCGAGTCCAGGCTTTCGCGGGTAGCGGGCGGGAAGGGTGTCGTTGTGACGACGGGGCAGCAGCCCGGCCTCTTCGGCGGGCCCATCTACACTCTTTCGAAAGCGCTCAGCGCACTCGCGCTTGCGAATGCGATCGAGAAACTGACCGGTGTGCCAACAGCTCCAGTGTTCTGGGCTGCGACTGATGACACCGATTTCCGGGAAGCAAGCAAAGTTGCCGTTTCGTTTCCGGGAGGGGCACGCGAGCTCGTTTTGGAAGCCGCTGAGCCAGCCGGGCCGTCGATGTCCGAAATGAAGCTTGGAGATGTCGCCGCGCTTCTCGCCGAGGTGAATGCGGCGTCCGGCTCCGCGGCAGACCCGATCACCGCGCTCGTCGCGCGCATGTACGGCTCATCAGCGACTGTCGGCGGGGCGTACGTTGGACTTCTCCGGGAGTTGTTTGCGCCGCTCGGCATTTCTGTGCTCGATGCGTCGCACGAAGCCGTGCGCGAGACATCACTTCCACTACTCAAGACCGCACTCGGCAAAGGCGAGGACATCGCGCAGGCCATCGCTGCGAACAACGCTTCAATCGAGAAGGATGGTTTCGAGCTTCAGGTGCAGGATGTGGCCGGGCTTTCGCTGGTGTTCGAGAAAACGCCAACTGGTCGAAAGCGCATTCCACGCAAGCGCGGAGCGCGAGACATCCCACCTGGATCCGACCTCGGGCCGAATGTTCTCCTCCGCCCGATTGTCGAGAGGCAGATTCTTCCGACCGTCGCGTACGTCGGTGGCCCTGCCGAGATCGCGTACTTTGCGCAGCTGGCTCCGATAGCCGATGCACTCGGTGTTCCGCGTCCGCTCATCGTGCCGCGATGGTCGTGCACGATTGTCGAGCCGCACGTGCGAAGGATTCTCGACAAGACGGGAATGACTGCGGCGGAGCTTCAGGATCCGCACGCCGCCGAGGCAAGATTGGCACGTGAGCAGCTTCCCGAGCCGCTGAGCCGCGAGATCTCTGCGATGAGGGATTCGATTCAGGAACGCGCGGCCGCGTTGTCAGCAGCGTCTTCGGAAGGGGATTCGCTCGCAACCAAGGCAGTGGTTGAGGGACTTCGCCGCAACCTTGCTCATCGGGTCGATCGTTTCGAGAGGCGAGTGGTGGCCGCGTGGAAGCGCAGAAACGCGGAGCTGATGCACGACGTGGCAACGGCACGCGGATCGCTATTTCCCCTGGGCCGCCCGCAAGAGCGCACGCTCAGCTTTGTGCCTTTCCTCGCCCGTTACGGGAGGAAGCTCCAGGAAGCGATGCTCGAGCAAGCATCAGAGCACGCAGAGCAACTGTTGTGACGGCTACGAATTCACAAACGGTAGGAGCACCGCCGAAGTCACCAAAGAGAAGGCTCGGCGGAGCCGCGCTTGTCGCCATCGGCATTCTCGCATCGCGGATCTTCGGGATCGTGCGCGAGATGCTTCGCGGGAAATACCTTGGCGCGACGGTGAGCTACGTCGCCGACGCATGGGTCGTGGCGATCCGGATTCCGAACATGCTGCAGAATCTGCTTGGCGAAGGCGTCCTGTCGGCATCGTTCATTCCTGTTTACACCGGACTTCTCGCGCAGAAAGATGAGGAGGACGCCGGTATCGTCGCGGGAGCTGTCCTCGCGACGCTATCGCTAGCGGTAGCCGTTATTGTGGCCGCCGGGGTCATTTTCGCCCCTTGGATCGTGCGTGTTCTCGCGACCGGACTGAAGGGACCCGCCTACGAGCTCGCCGTTCAGCTAACGCGGATTCTTTTCCCCGGCGCAGCGCTCTTTGTGTTGGCGGCGTGGTGCATTGGAATTCTAAACAGCCATCATCGATTTTTCCTTGCGTACATCGCCCCGGTGTTCTGGAATCTGACGATGATCGCGGCCTTCGTGTGGTACGGACCGCGGGTGAATCTTCCTTCGCTGGCGCGGGCGGTGGCGTGGGCGTCCGTGGTGGGAGCCGGAATTCAATTTCTCGTGCAGCTGCCGGCTGTCCTCCGGTTGGTGCCGAAGCTCAAAGTCCGGTTCAGCCATCGTCACCAGTCTGTCCGCACCGTGCTCATCAATATCCTTCCGGTAATGATGAGCAGGGGAGTGGTGCAGATAAGCGCGTCCGTCGATCTCTGGATCGCAGTGTTTCTCCCGCAGGGGTCGGCCGCTCTCCTCGCCACCGCTCAGGCGGTCAACATGCTCCCCGTGAGCCTCTTCGGGATGGCTGTCTCCGCGGCAGAGCTACCCGCGATGTCGAGCATCACCGGAACGGTGGAAGAGCGTGCGGCGCTGCTGCGTGAACGGCTGCAGAAGAGCCTGCGCCAGGTCACGTTCCTCGTTATCCCTTCTGCTGTCGCCTTTCTCCTCTTTGGAGATGTCATCATCCGCGTGCTGTACCAGCGCGGGAGATTCACGGAGCTCGATACGCTGTTCGCTTGGGGGGTTCTCGCCGGCTCGGCGGTCGGTCTGCTTGCCGGTACACTCGGGCGGTTGTACTCCGCTGCGTATTACTCGATGAAGGACACGAAGCAGCCGCTGCGCTATGCCATAATCCGTGTAGCCCTCACGATGGCGCTCGGATGGATTGCCGCCGTGCCGCTGCCACGATATCTCGGCATCGACGGGCACTGGGGTACTGCGGGCCTCACTCTCACCGCCGGAATCGCCGGCTGGGTCGAGTTTGCGCTCTTACGGCGCGAGCTTCAAAAACGCATTGGACCGGCGACGGTCTCGCGCGATCTGGTTATCCGCCTCTGGGGCGTTGCGGCCGTAGCCGGCGCTTTGGGCTACGGTGTACAACTGCTGCTCGGATCGGCACGGTCGATTGTGGTCGCCATCGCCGTGCTGGGCACATACGGCATGCTGTATCTCGTAGTCACCGATCTCATTGGCATCCCCGAGGCGCGGGCATTCACGCGCCGGTTGTTGAGACGGCGCGCGTAGCAGCGGCGCTTCCCAGGCGGGGTATAATACGAACATGCTCCCCGTTCCCGACGCAGTAGCAGCAAAGCTTCCGCATCTCCCTGAAGCGCCCGGCGTTTATCTCTGGCAGGACAGGGAAGGCAAGACGCTCTACGTCGGCAAGGCAAAGCGTCTTCGTTCGCGCGTGCGCAGCTATTTCGCCAACGACGACATGGCGAGCGTGAAGACGCGGCACATGGTCAATCTCATCGCCGACGTCGACACCATTGTCGTGCCGAGCGAAGCGCACGCCCTCATCCTCGAAGCCAATCTCATCAAGGAGTACAAGCCGCGCTTCAACATCGCGCTCCGCGACGATAAGTCGTACCCATACATCAAGGTCACGCTGCAAGAGGGCTTTCCGCGGATCTACGTCACACGAAGACTGCAGGACGACGGCGCGAAATATTTTGGTCCCTACACGGACGTTGGCTCGATGCGCCGATCGCTTAACGTCGTCAAACGAATCTTCACCGTACGCTCGTGCAACTACAACATGCCGGACGAGATGCCGGAGCGCGCGTGCCTGGATTACTACATTCATCGCTGCAAGGCACCGTGCATTCTCGCGCAGTCGATGGCTGACTACCGGTCGATGATCGACGAGGTCGTTCTATTTCTCTCCGGGCGCACCGACGAAGTAGTTAGTCGCGTCAGGGAGAGAATGGATCTCGCCTCCGAAGCGCTGGACTTCGAGCGGGCAGCAGAATTCCGCGACGTAGTTAATCACTTGGAGAAGATGGAGGAGCCAACTGTAGTTCTTGAAGTTGAAGGCGGCGATCGGGATGTCATTGGCTACGCGCGGGACGGTGACGACGCCTGCGTGATCGTTCTTCGCGTTCGCGGAGGCAAGCTGCTCTCACGAGAGCAGCGCTTCCTCGAAAACCTCGACGCAGAGGAAGACACAGCGGCTCTCTCCGCCTATCTCGCGGGCGCATATGTGGGCCTGAAAGAGCGGGCAAGGGAAGTGCTCCTTCCGTTCGATTTCCCGGACAGAGAGCTCGTCGAAGAAGCACTCGGCACAACCAGGATCCACATTCCGCAGCGCGGCTCTCGGCGCCAGCTCATAACGCTCGCGGAGCAGAATGCCCGTCACCTCCTCGAGGAGCTGAAGCTGGCGAGCATGGAAGCGGACGAGCGCGCCGGTGATCCTGTGTATGAGCTGGGACGAGAGCTCGGCCTACAGCGTCTTCCGCGCACGCTGGTGTGCTTCGATATCTCGACTACCCAAGGGACAGACACTGTCGGCTCCTGCGTGTGGTTTGAAAATGGCCGACCGCGCAGAGGAGAATACCGGAAGTTCAAGGTGAAGACTGTAGAGGGCACCGATGATTTCGCGGCGATGGAGGAAGTGGTGCGGCGCTATTTCGAGAGGCGCATCGCGGACGAGAAGCCGCTTCCCGATCTGATCGTCGTAGACGGCGGAAAAGGGCAGCTCTCATCCGCACACACGTCACTCGACGCCGTGGGGCTTGGCGACCGGCCGCTCATTAGCATCTCCAAGCGTGAAGAAGAGCTCTTCATCTGGGGTAGAGCTGAGCCCGTCACCCTTTCACGACGTTCTCCTGCGCTGAAGATGCTGCAGCAGGCGCGCGATGAGGCGCATCGTTTTGCCGTGACCTACAACCGAAAGCGGCGGACGATGCGGACTGTTACCTCGGAGCTGCTAAAGGTGCCTGGCATCGGCCCCGTGAAGCGGCGGATGCTTCTCCGCGAATTCGGCAGCGTCCAGGGTGTGCGGGATGCTGGGGAGGAAGCGATCGCGAAGCTTCCAGGTTTCAATTCTGACCGCGCCAGAAAGCTTTTAGCGACGCTCGCAGAGAACTCTCCGATTCAATAGAAGACGCGCTGCTGCAACGCTTTGCGCCGACTGCGGGAGGAGGTGTGCCGTCGCGCTAACTCCAATCAATTCCTTGTTTTCGCTCTCGTAGGCTCTTAACTTACTTGAGCCATGGTGAGAGTATCGAGAGTCGAGCAGGGCGGGATCGCAGAGGCGGTCGGAATCGTTCCCGGGACGCAGCTTCTCTCGGTTAATGACCGGCCGGTCGCCGATTTCCTCGATTGGGAGTTTCTCACCGCCGAAGAAGAGCTTGTGATCGAGGCGAAACAGCCTGACGGCGAGGAAGTCGTTTACGAGATCGAGAGATTGGATGGCGAGCCGCTCGGTCTGGCCCTGGAGCCGCCTTCCGTTCGCCGGTGCGCGAACCGCTGTGAGTTCTGCTTCATCGAAGGTCTGCCGCAGGGGCTGCGCAAGAATCTCTACATCCGCGACGACGACTACCGGCTTTCCTTCGCGTACGGAAATTTTGCGACGCTCTCTAACGTCAAAGAGAAGGACATCGCACGCATCCTCGAGTACCGGCTCTCGCCACTCTATGTGTCGGTGCACGCCACGAACCTTGAGGCACGAAAGGTTCTTCTGAACAATCCGCGCGTTCCCGACGTGATGGCCCAGCTCACGCGCCTCGCCGCAGGCGGAATCCGCTTTCACTGCCAGATGGTGATCGTCCCGGGCCTAAACGACGCAGAGGTGCTCGAACAGTCTCTCACCGACCTATGGAACCTCGGCGAGGGCGTAATCTCCTGTGCCGTTGTTCCCGTTGGCATCACGCAGTTCTCGCATCTCTACAATGGCGAGAAATTGAGTGTAAGCGCCGCGCGGAAACTTCTCGAGCACATCACCCGGTGGAGCGACCGTGCGAAGACGGAGAGAGGGGAAGCTTGGGTCTTCGGCTCCGATGAGCTGTACCTGCTCGCGGAAACTCCGCTGCCGCCCGAGGAGCACTACGGCGATTTCGCTCAAATCGAAAACGGCGTCGGCTCGATTACCGCGTTACGCACGCGTCTGCAGCGCGGCTTGAAAAAGGCAAAGCGCTTCGACGGTGAGCGCATTGGCGTGGTGACCGGCACTGCAATGGCGGAGATGATGCCGCCTCTTCTCGAGAAGCTTACGTCGGTTACCGGCGCGTCATTCGAGCTGATAGTCGCGGAGAATTCTCTTTTCGGCCCAACCATTACAACCGCGGGGCTGCTCGTCGGCGCCGACATTTTGCGCGTGCTTGAATCCCGCTCCGATCTCGACTTCGCACTCATCCCGGCAGAAACCATCAACGACGACAGCATTTTCCTCGACGACCGTACACTCGAGCAGGTACGCTCGAGGATCCCGTATCCGATTTACCCGTCCTACGATTTCATAGACGTTCTCGAATCCGGACAGACGGCGGTGGCAGCGTGAGCGTTCCTGTAATCGCGCTCGTAGGTCGTCCGAACGTCGGCAAGTCGGCGCTCTTCAACCGGATAATTGGAGAGAACAGCGCCATCGTGAGTGAGGAAGCGGGAACCACCCGTGACCGCCATTTCGCGCGCGCCGATTGGAACGGGCGGCAGTTCTGGCTCGTCGATACCGGCGGCCTCACCGACGATCCGCGCATCCCGATGGATGTCGAGATAAAGCGGCAGGTTCTTCAGGCGATCGCCGAGGCGGATCTGCTGATGCTCGTTGTCGACGCGAAGGCCGGCCTTCACCCGAGTGACACCCGGGTCGTCGACCTTTTGCGGGAAGCGCAGAAGCCGTGGGTGCTCGTCGCAAACAAAGTCGACGATCCGCGCACCACGGACTTCTACGAGTTCTATGAGCTCGGCGCCGGGGATCCGGTGCCGGTGTCGGCGGTGAACGGCAAGAATTCCGGCGATCTTCTCGATGCGGTGGTGGAAAGAATTCCGCCGAGCGAGGAAGAGGAGCCCGAAGCGCTTCGCGTGGCAGTCATTGGGCGACCGAATGTCGGGAAGTCGTCCATCATCAACCGTCTGCTGGGCGAGGATCGCCTCGTCGTCGCGGATTCCGCCGGCACGACGCGCGACTCGATCGACACCCCGATGAACTTTCATGGCAAGAAGCTCATCTTCGTCGACACAGCAGGCCTTCGGCGCCAATCGAAGGTCGACGACGGCATCGAGTTCTATTCGTCTCTGCGCACGCGAAGGGCAATCGAGCGCGCCGACATCTGCGTTCTAGTTCTCGACGCCGTCGAGGGGCTGCACAATCAGGATCTCAAGATTTCAGCTCTCGCCTGGGAGCAGGGCCGCGGACTCATAGTCGTCGTGAACAAGTGGGACCTGAAGGAAAAGGAGACACAGACGGCGAAGACGTTTCAGACGGAATGCGAGGAGAAAGCGCCGTTCTTCAAATTCGTCCCGTTCATCTTCACCTCCGCGCTCAGCGGTCAGCGGATCACCAAGATTCTCGATGCAATCGTCGAGGTGGAGAAAGAGCGTGGAAAGCGAATCACCACCTCACAGGTGAACTCGACGCTCGAGCAGCTGGTAGCTCGAAGACAGCCGCCGCAAGCAGCCGGCCGCGAAGTGAAGCTCAACTACGCGACGCAGGTCGAGGCCTCACCGCCGACGATCGCGGTGTTCGGTAACAACCCCGACTTGGTTCAGGAGCACTACATCCGCTATCTGCAGAACGGATTTCGAGAGGCGTGGGGCTTTACCGGAAATCCGCTCAAGGTCGTCATGCGGAGCAAGCGCGGCTGATGTCTCCTTGGCTTTGCCTCGCAATAGCGTATCTCGCCGGCTCGATTCCGTCGGCGTACATCGCGGGCAAGCTCAATGGGGTCGATCTCCGGGAACACGGCTCCGGCAATCTCGGCGCGACGAACGTTGTGCGCGTTCTCGGTACGAAGACAGGCGCGCTCGTTTTCGCCGTCGACGTCCTGAAGGGCTTTCTCCCTGTGTATTTCCTTCCTCGCTACGCCGATACGCTCATGCCAGCGATGTGGGCACTGGCGTTCGGAGTGGCGGCAATAGTGGGACATGTAAAGCCGGTATTCCTTCTCTGGAGGGGAGGCGGCAAGGGAGTGGCGACAGCCGCCGGTGTCTTCGCGGCGCTCGCGCCTCTCGCCTCGCTGGTAACCTTCGGCGTTTGGATGCTTGTTTTCCTTTTTACCAAATACGTGAGCCTCGCGTCGCTGATCGGAGCGGTTACGCTTCCGACCGCGATTCTCATTTTATCACGCGACCCTGAATCGCCAGTATTCATTTCCAGCGTATTCATCGCTGCATTCGTGATTTGGACTCACCGCGCCAACATCGGCAGACTTCGCCGAGGCGAGGAGCATCGCTTCGTTAAAAAGGCCGCAGCGTGATCAAGTGCGCGGTAGTCGGCGGGGGAGCGTGGGGAACGGCCATCGCGGATCTGCTGCGGCGGAACGGGCATGACGTTTCCCTTTGGGCGTTCGAGCAGGATGTCGCGAAATCGATTTCCAAGCACAACGAGAATCTTCGTTTCCTGAAGGGACATAAACTCGCACCGGGCATTCGTGGGTCGTCTGATATCGCGTCGGTCGTGCAAGGTGCGCAGATCGTCGTGTTCGCGACTCCTTCGATCGTATTGCGCCAAATGTCCCGGGCCGCTGCTCCTTCTGTGGGCGCCGGCGTGCCCGTCGTCGTCGCGACGAAAGGGATCGAGCAGGGAACGCACGCATTGATGACCGACGTCGTCGCCAGCGAGATCCCACAAGCTCCAGTCGTCGCGCTTTCGGGTCCGAGCTTCGCCGTGGAAGTCGTGCGTTGTCAGCCGACCGCGGTCGTGCTCGCTTCTGTTGACGAGAGTGTGGTCAAGTCAACGCAGCAGATTTTCAACTCGCCTTATTTCCGCACCTACTCGCACAGCGACGTAACCGGTGTCGAGCTCGGCGGCGCCCTCAAGAACGTGATGGCCGTTGCAACGGGTGTCGCTGATGGATTGGGTCTGGGCTTCAACGCGCGTGCAGCGCTCATCACCCGCGGTCTCGCGGAGATGATTCGACTCGGAACTTCGCTCGGGGCAGAGGCGTCTACATTTGCTGGTCTTGCCGGCCTCGGAGACCTGGTTCTCACATGCACGGGTTCTTTGAGTCGCAACCGCGAAGTAGGTGTCGAGGTCGGGAAGGGGAAAGCGCTTGCCGACGTGCTTCGCGGAAAGGAGACAGTCGCCGAGGGTGTGGTAGCGGCAAAGAGCGCGCTTGAGCTTGCGACAAAACAGGGAATCACTATGCCAATCGTGGAAGCCGTTAACCGGGTGTTGTTCGACGGACAGCATCCCCGTGAGGCGATGGGAGAGCTAATGACGAGAGAGCTGCGAGCGGAGGCCGACCGATGAAAACGAACGATCCGGTGCAGGAATTCTTCTCAATCGGAGATGTGTGCAACCTTACCGATCTGAAGCCACATGTGCTTCGCTACTGGGAGAGCCAGTTCAAGTTTCTCCACCCGGCAAAAAATCGGTCCGGAAATCGCGTTTACCAGCGTAAGGAGATCGAGCTGATCATGCTGGTGAAGCAGCTCCTGTACGAAGAGAAGTTCACCATCGACGGCGCCCGTCAAAAAATCGACGACTACCGGAAGGACGGGGAGCTTCGCAACGTCGCACGCGCTGCGCTGGACGCACAGGCGGTGGTCGCTCTCGAATCGGACCTAAAGGGAATTCTCGCCATCCTCGATGGCAAAGACGACAACAAGGAAGAGGGTGAATGATCGAGCCACTGGTTACAATCGTCCCCGCATACAATGCGGAGAAGACAGCGGGACGAATCGTGAAAGACGTGAAGCGACATCTCCCGAAGACATTCGTCATTGGAGTCGACGACGGGTCGACCGACGACACGCGGTCGGTGCTAAGGTCGACGTGCGATGAAGTCATCGAATTCGACAAGAATCAAGGCAAAGGTGCGGCGCTGCGCGCGGCGTTCAAATCCGCAGTCGACAAAGGGGCGGCCGCCGTCCTTACCATTGACTCGGATGGCCAGCACGATGCCGCATTCGCGCCGGCGATCGTGAACGCGCTCAACGACGCCGACATCGTCATTGGCACGCGCGATCTCTCCGGTAAATCTGTTCCGAAACACCGCCGCATCGCGAACGCGATCTCGTCAGCCGCAACCCGTGCGGTTTCGGGCGGGAAGGTGCGGGACAGTCAGTCGGGATACCGCGCAATGAAGATCGAGGTGCTAAAGAAAGTGGACGCGGTCGGGGACAGGTACGAGTTCGAGACCGATTTCATCATCCGTGCTGCGCGCGCGGGATTCACGACGAAGAACGTTCCGATCTCCACCATCTATGGCTCGCCGAGTTATTTCCGCGAGTTCCGCGACGCGTGGCTCGTCATCAAAGTTCTCTGGCGCCACAAGGCAGGGGTACTCAAGCGTTGAGGCTTCTTTGCACCAACGACGACGGCATCGATGCGATCGGTCTGTCGCGGCTCGTGGAAGCAGCCACGCCGCTCGGCGAGATCACCGTGGTCGCTCCCGACCGCGAGCAAAGCGCGACGAGCCACTCGCTCACGCTGCATCATCCGATTCGTCCGATTTCGAGAGGGGAGCGACGCTTCCAGGTTGACGGCACCCCAACCGACTGCGTGATGCTCGCCGTTGAAGCGTTGATGCCGGAGCGGCCTGATTTCGTCTTGAGCGGAATCAACCACGGCCAGAATATGGGCGAAGATGTGCTGTACTCGGGAACCGTGGCTGCGGCGATGGAAGGCTTGTCGCTGGGAATCCCCTCACTCGCATTTTCGTTTGCGGGTGGTGATTTGCGAGCGGACGTGAGTATGCTAGGGGACCAGATCGACGTGTTGCGAGATCTTCTCAAGCGCGTGCTCGCACTGGCGCCCTTTCCCGTTGACACTCTTCTCAACATCAACATTCCGCCTTTGCGGGGCGCGGATATCAAGGGCGTCCGGCTCACACGCCTGGGCCGGCGAGTCTATTCCGATTCACTGACCCCGATGCAGGATCCCTGGGGACGCCAGATTTATTGGATCGGCGGCGGCTCGATTGCGTGGACGGGTGAAGAGAATTCCGATTTCCGCGCAGTGCAGGAGGGATACATTTCGATCACTCCGCTCCATCTCGATCTCACGCATCACGCGATGCTCGAATCCTCGGAGAGCTGGTGGCCCCAGCTGTAGAGCAGGACTTCAAGGGAGTTCGAAGACGGCTGGTCGAGACTCTCCAGCAGAACGGGATTCGCGACCTCGCGGTGCTTCACGCCATCGACGAGACGCCGCGCCATCTCTTCGTGCCGACGGGTGTTCGACACCGCGCCTATGAAGATTCGGCGCTTCCTATAGGCAACAGCCAGACGATCTCACAGCCCTCCATTCACGCGCGCTATCTCGAGTTGCTCAAGCTCACGGGGAACGAGAAGGTTCTCGAGATAGGAACCGGCTCCGGTTATCAAACGGCTCTTCTCGCCAAGCTTGCAGCGCAGGTTTTTTCGATCGAGAGAATTCCTGCGCTCCTCGACAAGGCGCGCGAGATTATCGCGCAGATCGGACTTCGCAACATTTCCTTCCTGATGGGCGATGGCACTCTCGGTTGGCGTCAGTACGCGCCTTACGACGCGATCCTCGTTGGTGCGGGAGCGCCCGAAGTTCCGCTTACTTATAAAGAGCAGCTCGCGGAAGGCGGACGGCTTCTCATTCCAATCGGCGACAAGGAAGAGCAGACGCTATTCATGTGCACCCGCCGCGGCGACGAGCTCGAGCATGAAGAGATTGCGCCCGTGCGCTTCGTGCCTCTCCTCGGGAAATACAGCTGGAGCTCGTGAGCGACTTTCCGCGTAAGCCATATCTCGCGCCGCAGCATGCGTCGGCCGCGCCGGAGTCTCGCGCGCGGTTCGCCATTTTGCCGCCGTACTTGCACGGGAGATCCGTTTCTCAACCGGTGGAAGCGCTGCCATCGATCGATGAATTTCTCGACGATGCACCGCCAATCGAGCAGTTCGCTCCGGTAGAGCATGCAGCGACAGCGGCAACGGAATGGTCCTGGGGCGGGAAAGCCCCCGTTGCGGCGGCGCCTCCTCCACGTGAACAACCCGTTGCTGATTGGCAGTCTTTTGATTGGGGATCAGCGGCACGTCTTGGAAACGCGCCACCCGATGCCGCAGCCGAAGCTTGGGCGTCCACTGATTGGAGCGAGCCTGCCGAAAGCCAGGAAAGCCGGCAGTCGGCGGCCGAGGCGCTCGCGCGCGCACTCGATCAGATCTCCCGCCGCATTCGCGCCGGTGAGTTGAGCGTGCCCGGACCGGGAACCGTTCAGGACGATGCGGCGATTGCTGCAACTCTAGCCGCGCTGCTCGGCATTAGACGGTAGTGACTGAAGAAGTCCGTCGGCTGATCGTGCGGGGAAAAGTTCAGGGCGTAGGTTTTCGCTGGTTCGTTGCAGACGAGGCGCGGCGGCTTGGACTGAGCGGATGGGTGCGAAACAACCGCGACGGGACCGTCGAGCTCTGCGCGCTCGGATCACCGGACAGACTTCGCGCGCTGGAAGCACTCGTGACGAAAGGCCCGAGCGGCGCGCACGTCTCGAATGTCGAGCGCGTGGAAGGGAAGGCAGCGGGGAAACTCGAGTCACCGTTCTCAATAGCGCGCGACTGACTATTCGCTTGAGTAACCCCACCCGGGCCCGTTAACTTGATTTGGTTCCCCAGCCCCCGTAGCTCAGGTGGATAGAGCAGCAGTTTCCTAAACTGTTGGCCGGGTGTTCGAGTCACCCCGGGGGCACTCCTGGTCCGGGCGTTCGCCACTTTTTACCGATAGCTGAATGAAAACTGTTCGTGAGATAATGGGGTCGAGAATACCGGCGCTACGATCGTGCCTCGTCGCCCTCGCATTGATTTTTGTCGCGACTGCGTGCAGCTCGTCGGAAACGAGCGGCCCGAACGGGAGGCCGTCGGGAAAATGGACGGGCTCGCTCGTGAGCGGAACGTTCACAGTGTCGCTGAATTTGGTGATGGTCGAGGACACAGGCGGCAAAGTTACGGGAAATGGCTTTATCTCGAGCGCCCTGTCGGGGGTTTCCAACTCCACCGCGCTAACCGTGACGGGTACGTTCGTGGCTCCGAATCTTTCTGCGAACCTGGCAGCACCGGGGTTCAACACGATGAATCTCACAGGGGCGGTCAAGGGCGATACTTTTAATGCGCAGCTGAACGGTTCCGGGTTTAACAACGAAACGATGGTTCTTACGCGTCAATAACAATCGATACTTCAAAAACGATGGCTCCCTACAATCAGATCGTACCCCCAACCCCGCGCCTGGCGGACGAAGAGTCCTTCGCCGAATGGGTGGCACTCCATAAGACCGCACTCGGCTGGGCAGCTCTAGCCGTGGTTATCGCCATTGGTGGAGGATGGTTCTACGAGCGCTCCGAGTCACTCAAGGCAGAGCGCGCTGAAAAGGCGTACTACCAGGCCCGCCAGGAGGCTGCCGTAGGGAACGCCAAGCTCGCGATGTCGGATTTCAAGAAGCTCACTGAGCGCTATCCGAAGACGCGGGCCGGGGTTCAGGGCAGGATCTACATGGCCCAGATGCATCTGGATCAGAAGAAATTCAAGGAAGGCATCGCGGAGCTCAAATCCGCAGATAATGCCGTCGGGTCGGATGACGACTTCTCGGCCTCAATCCACATGCTCGAGGCGAACGCCTACGAAGAGCTGAAGGACTTTGTCAACGCTGCTGACCAATATCGTTTAGCGGCAGAGACTTCCAAGTTCCCGAATGACAAGAACAGGTACCGAGCGTACCAGGCCCGGGCCCTCGTGGGGGCAGGAAAGCGGGCTGAAGCGTTGGCCATCTGGCAGGACCTAGCTAAGGACCCGGCGAGCCCGTTCGCGCTCGAGGCTAAGCTGCGGATAGGTGAGCTCGAGGCGAGTCCCGCAAAGGTTTAAGGTCGGCAAAGCATAGATAAGCCTGGCTAACCCAGGATGGAAGATTGTCAAAGCCCGCTTCGAGCGGGCTTTTTCACGCCCCCAAGCCTGCGGGAGGATGAGAGACGGAAGCCGCTTTGGTTGGCGGATGGGTGACAACACCCGGGGAGCCGAAGTCTCCCGGTAGCCTAGAGATCGAGCGCTCGAGCTAGCCAAAAGATCTGCGTGTCAGCCTGCCTTATGTAAACCTAGGGATGGGGATACGTGAGGCATCTCCACAGCCCGACCATATATGCGTATAAGATATGTTATGTAAACTACACTCTGGGGATAACTGTGGATAACGAACTAGGCTTCCTCATCCATGACCTAAGCTCTTATGGTGCCGTATGTTCTACCCGAGCAGGCGCTTTCCACCAGATCACCGCTAGGAGCCAGTTAGAGCCCTTTGTGGCGACAGACTGTCAGGCCAACTCGCCGATTTCACCTTCGAATACGAGTCGGCCCTCGCCGCGAAGCGTGGGAATGACTCGGTCCTGGTACTTGGTGAGACGCACCGTCAGAGACCGCCCTGATCTCGTCTGAAGAACCGTGGTTTCCCCCGACTGGCCCCACCGTCCTAGCAGCACCGCCGTTGCGACGGCCCCGGATCCGCAGGCCAGGGTCTCCCCTTCCACCCCGCGCTCGTAGGTGCGGTAGGCCCAACCGGACGGGGTCTTCGTCACAAAGTTCACATTGGCTCCGTCGCGGAGGCTCGGGTCCCGGCGCAGCTCTGACCCGCGCTGCTGGAGCGCGATCGTCTCCAGGTCTGGCACCAGAATGACCACGTGAGGAACGCCAACCAGTGCGAAGCCAATCCGATCCTCGCCCGCCTGCTTCGTGAGCTTGGGGGCGTCAGAATCAATCTCCTGGATGGGCTCGAGATCTATCTCTGGAAGGCCCTCTCTTATCCGCGCCGGAAGATCACCGGCATCGGTGCGGAGGGTGAAATCCTCCGACGCGAGCCCGAGCTCCAGGGAAAGCCGAGTGCTGCAAAGGCTCGCGTTTCCGCAGAGGGTCGCTCGCGATCCATCTGCGTTGTAGTACCGCATGGCCACTACGTTCTTGCCGGCCGGCTCGATGAAAACCGCGCCGTCCGCGCCGATGCCGGTACCCCGAGCACACATTGCCGAAATCTGTGACACCGTCTCCAACTCGCCGAACGGACCGTCGCTGGAAACGAAGACGATGAAATCGTTTCCGGAGCCGCTCATCTTATAAAATCGGCGGCCCATCAAACTTTTCGGGTAAACGCCGCCCAACGAAGACGCCAAACCATCCAAATAGCCTCCCGTACGATGCGCTTCGACATCTTGCTCTCGCCCGAGGTCCGGTCCACGAAAACGATCGGGATCTCGACGATGCGGAAACCAGCTTTCCAGGCGCGGAATGTCATCTCGATCTGGAAGGCGTAGCCGTTGGAGTGCACGGCGTTAAGATCGATCGTCTCAAGTACTTTCCGACGGAAGCATTTGAAGCCTCCGGTCGCGTCGAACACGGGCAAACCGGTTACTCCTCGCGCGTAGATATTCGCGGCGTAGCTCAGGAAAAGCCGGCTCATAGGCCAGTTCACGACGTTGACGTGGCCGTTCTGGTATCGCGACCCGAGAACCAGATCGGCTGTCTGAATCGTTTCGAGAAACTTCTGCAGGCGGTCGGGGTTGTGCGAGAAATCCGCATCCATCTCGAAGACGAAGGCGTAGTCGCGCTCGAGCGCCCAACGGAAACCCGCGATGTAGGCCGTGCCGAGGCCGAGCTTCCCACTCCGGTGAAGCGCGTTAACGCGCGGATTCGAAGCGGCGACTGAGTCAGCGATCTCTCCCGTGCCGTCCGGAGACGCGTCATCCACGATGAGAACGTCCAGCGATGCATCCTGAGACAGGACAGCATCGATGATCCGCGCGACATTCCCCTGCTCGTTGAACGTAGGAATGATTACGAGGGCGCGCTTAGGCAACCGTGCGTCTCTCTGCGAGCGCGCCGACGGTCAATATCACCAGCGCGGCAACGATAGCGGCAAGTGTAATGGCTTTTCCCGTGTGGTATTCCGGGCTATCAAATGTGAGCGAGATCTTCTTCGCACCCGCAGGCAGCTCGACTCCAACGAGTGTGTAATCCGCACGATCGGTCTTGGCCGGTTTACCATCCACCGTCGCTTTCCACCCCGGGTAATAGTTCTCCGACACCAGAAGCGCCGAGCCTTGGGGTGCGGGAGCACTCAGCTCGAGGTCGGCACGTCCCGCCTCGTAGTGCGTCACGGTTGCACGGATTGGCAGCGCCGGCGGAAGCTCTTTCACATCGGAGACGGCCTGCACTTTCGAGGAGGTGTCGAAAAGTGCGACCCGCGTAACGTCAAAGCGTGAGTCCAGCACCGTTGGAAGCGTCAGTGCATCAGGGGCCTTCATCATTACGGGCGCGACCCACGCGTACGGGCTTTCGCCGGGAAGGCGGAAGAGATATTCGTCTGTCCCCGCCGCATTCCGCTCCGGTCCTGCAATGCGCTCGATGTTCGCGATGAAGCCAAGGTCGGGAACATCGGCGAGCACATACTGAATGTTGAGGAGTTTCCACGCGTTCGGATTCACGAGCTGCTTGTATTCTTCGTCGGCGCCGAGGAACGTGTTGTAGCGGCCGAGCTGGTTGCCGTGATAGCCAAGCACCTGCCGTACATCGTGTACCATCAGCGCATCACCGCCGAGGAACGGGTCGCGCGGCTTCGCAAGCGCGAGTGAAAGGACGCGCGTGGGCTGCGGCTGTTTCTTGATTGCGTTGATCAGCATGTCGGTGGCGAATAACTGCGACGCGGGCGCGGAGAAGATCCAGTAGAGCCGCATGATCGTCCACAAATCGATAGCGGCGATGGCAGCGAGACCGACAGCGAATTTCTTCGCGTCGATGCGGCCCCGCAGAAAAACGATCGCAAGCGCTGAAGTAAGTGCGACAAATACGAAAGAGCGCCATGCCCCGGCGATGACGTGGCTGGAGTTCGCAAGAATGCGGTCGTATTGCGCGTCGTTGCCGATCGACTGGGCAATGCCGGTCAATCCTCCCACTGAAGCGAGGAGCGCAATCGCCGCTGCGACCGCGGCCCACCCGACGAAATACTTCTGAGCCACTTGGCGCGCGAGAATCTTCTCCACTCCCGCGCAGGCAAGAAGTGATATCGCGAATGCTCCGACAAAAAATATTGTCGCAGGCGCACGAAAGAACTTCGTACCGGGGACGAGGGCGTAGGGGATGTGATAGAACGGCGTGTGTCCGCCAAGCGCCCATAGCAGCGCGATAACCAGCGCGCAGATCCAGAAATACAGATGCCCCTTCGACCTGTCGCGACGAAGCTTGATGAATGCGGCGCCCATCAGCATGAGCACGACTGCGCCGATGTATTCGCTGTGCAGGTGTATGCGGTTCTGTCCCCAGTATGCGTCGAGCATACCCGAAAACTGCGGCAGATACGTATTGAGGAGCTCTTCCACCGGCCAGGCATAGGATGTCGCGACGTCATAGCTCGGGAGGCCCCCTGCCCTCGGCGACCAAGGCACGTACGCGCGAACCGGCAGATATTGAATCGCGCCGATCGCCGCGCCGATGAGTACCGTTGCGAATGCAGCGCCAAGTCTGCGCAGCGAGGTGTCCCGTGCGAGCTTGTTGCCATCGACCTGCGAAAAAGCGAGGTACAATGAATAAGCTCCGCAGGTGAGCAGCATGTATTGCAGCAGCTGCGGATGCGGACTGAGCACGGCCAGGCCAATGGTGAGAGCGAACACTCCCCACGCCCACTTCTTCCCCTGCCGGAACCCTGCGTAAAGCATCCACAGCGCGAGCGGAAACAGCGCGCTTACGAACAGCTTACCGTCGTGGCCCGGCGAGACCAGAGAAGCCAGCTGACCACCCATCATATAGGCGATCCCGCCTATGAGGCTCGCGTAGAAGCCGTAGCCGATGATGCGGAAGAACCCGAATGCAAAGATTCCAGCGAGGAAGAGGTGGATGGCGAAGCCCCACGTCATGGCGGCGTCGGTCGGCATGATCATCCGCAGCAGGAACGTCGGGTAAAAAATGTCGCCGTGCATGGCTGCTACATACGGAAGTCCGCCAAAGAGATACGGGTTCCATAGCGGGAAATGCCCGGTGTCACGGAGCGTGCGTGCCGCAAAGTCGCGGAACGCATAGCCGGCTATGTACTGATCGCTGTGAGTGCTGACTAAAAACTTGCCGCTGAGCGCGGGATACGCGAGCGAAAGTGTGCAGAGCGCATAAACCGCCGACGCCCACGCGAAAGCAAATCGCGGCGCCGGAAGCGCCGCGTTCGATGTCTGATTCGGTTCGTTGTGCACTT
>JACDDT010000081.1 GCA_013816855.1 Gemmatimonadaceae bacterium | reverse complement strand
GTCGTGGAGGAGAATGTTCTCCGGCTTGATGTCGCGGTGGATGACGCCGTGACGATGCGCGTAGTCGAGCGCGCTGGCTACTTCCTTGGTGATGCGAATCGATTCCGGAATCGAGAGCTGACGCTCGCGGTCGATGCGCGCGCGGAGCGATTCACCGGTAACGTAGGGCATCACGTAGAAGAGTAGGGAGTCGGCTTCGCCCGAATCGAGCAGGGGCAGGATGTGCGAGTGCTGGAGCTTCGCCGTCGTCTTGATCTCGGAGAGGAATCGCTCGCTCCCGAGAGCGGCGCCAAGATCTGGATGCAAAACTTTTATCGCGACGTCGCGGTCGTGCTTGACGTCGTGCGCGAGGAAGACGGTGGCCATTCCGCCGGCGCCGACTTCTCGTTGAAGCAAATAACGATCGGCAAGGGCTGCGTTGAGGCGTTCGAGAGTCGTCGTCATTTGTTGGATTTGGATTTCAATTCGTCGAACCAATTCTCTACAACGATGATGCTGTCCTGCACGCCGCGATAATTCTGCCTGAGCATCATGAAACGGCCATCGGCGGCCACGTCGTACTGACGGTGAGAGGCGCCACTGACGTAGTCGCGCGCGGAAAAGAGCACCTTCGACCCGCCCGCGGAGAAAGTAGGTGCGTTTGCGGTTACTTCAACGGCAACCATTCTGCCCTGGCCGTCGCGATAGAATAGCTCCCGCCCATTCCGCGACCAGACGGGCTCGCTTCCACCTTCGTTCGAAATCGGCCATTTCGCGGACGACGCATTGGGGAAGGGAACGACATAGATCTCGTAGCGGCCGGTCTCATTCGACGAGTAAGCCAGCCATCTGTCGTTCGGAGAAATTACAGGGTCCTGCTCTCCGTATTTCGTTACCGCGAGCGGGATAGCTACGGTATCCGAGCCGAGGCGGATCGCAAAAATGTCCCCCTTCCCGGAGATCTGTACCGACGTTCTGAAGATCAGCCACTTGCCGTCGTGAGACCATTCGGATTCGACGGGGTTTCCCTTAGTGGGAATGGAGACCGCCTGCGCGCTGGCGTCGGCTCGCTTCATCCAGAGATGAAGGTGGGGATCGTGAGCGTCGGTGTAGTAGGAAACAGACTGACCGTCGGGGGTCCACGCTGCATAGTTGCTCACTCTGCCCTCGAACGTCAGCTTGTGCGCGGGCCCGTGATCGAGCTCCTTGACCCAGACATTCGTACCGCTGCGATCGGCGATAGCGACTGCGAGTCGCTTGCCGTCGGGCGAAAGTGAGAAAAAGGAGAACGCGCCATGCCACGTGGAATCCACTGCTTGCGCCCGTCCGTCGCGTGTCACCCATGTCAGCTCGGAAGTCTGAAAAGACCTCGGCGCGTACATCAGCGTTCCGATCTGAGACACCGCTGTTTCGATTCCGCCGAATGTTCCAATCCAGTTCACCTCCGGCCCGGTTCCGGGAGACGGAATCACCGGAAACGCGCCACCGGTAACTTTACCTTTGCCGTCGAATGGCATCGCCATCAAGGCACCGTTCGCGGCGAGATAGAGGATATGCCCGGACGCCGAGTATCTCGGGATCGTTCCGTCGAAGAGGATGCGGTGCTCGCCTGTTTTCAGATCGCCGATAGCGATCGCGTTGGCTTTTTCCGCTCCCGCGTACAGCACGTGGAAGAGAATGTGCTTTCCGTCGGGCATGGCATAAGGGGAGCCATGCGTGGTTTCGTGGGTGATGGTATCGAGTGTGCTAGCAACCTCTGGCGAACTGCCCGAGACGGGGCGCACGCGATATAGGGGTCCGCCAATTCGACCCGACATGTAGATGAATCCGTCGCTCGACCAGGTTCCCTGGCCGCGCGCCACCATCGAATCCGATATGGTGATCGGAGCTCCGCCGGAGGTTGGAAGCATCTTGAGCTCGTAGATCTGGGTGGTGTAGGCGATGTGCTTTCCGTCGGGAGAGAAGAATGGCGCGAGTGCGCCCTCGGTTCCCGGAAGTGGAGTCGCGTCCAGCGAGTTACGGGATCTGACGAAAATTCTTTGACTGGGGCCACCGGTAAACGCGAGAGTCTCGCCGTTGGGGGAAAGCGGAAGCGTCCATGCGATCCTACGAGAGCATCCGTGGAGTCAAAGGTGAGCGCGTAGCGAACGACCTGCCGCGGGTGCTGGGGACGCATCCATCCCCAGAGGGCGAGTCCGCTAGCGATGAGCGCCACTGCGATCGCCGGGATTCCGAAGTGTTGGCCAATCGAGTCGAGACGACGCCCTCCCGGGCCCGTGCGTGCGACTGATCCGGTTGCAGCTGTTGGCCGCGCGAACGAAGTAGTCGATGACGTGAGTGCGTTGGCGAATTCCGCGGCGGTCGCAAAACGATCTGCCGGCAGCTTGGACAGCGCGATCATCACCGCGTTCTCGACCGTTTCCGGAACAGTGTCGCGCGTCGCCGAGATCGGCGTCGGCCGCTGCGTCATTATTTTGGAGACGATCGCTTGGACGCTGTTGCCAGTGAAGGGCGCATCGCCGGTGAGCATTTCGTAAGTCACGGCTCCGAGCGAGTAAACGTCGGATCTCGCGTCCACCGTGCGCTCGCCCATCGCCTGCTCGGGGCTCATGTACTGCGGAGTGCCCAGTGAGAGCCCGGTCTGCGTCATCCGAGCGCCGCCGGCCGCGCTCACGGCGAGAGCGATCCCAAAGTCGCCGACGATCGCCTGTCCGTCGTGGAGGAGAATGTTCTCCGGCTTGATGTCGCGATGAACAACACCGTGACGGTGCGCGTAGTCGAGTGCGCTCGCGGTCTCCTTCGCAATACGCACAGACTCATTGATCGAGAGCTGCCCTTCGCGCTCGATGCGGACTCGCAACGACTCGCCGGTGACGACGGGCATCACATAGTAGAGAAGTCCGTCGGCTTCGCCCGAGTCGAGCAGCGGGAGGATGTGCGGGTGCTGGAGCTTTGCGGTGGTCTTGATCTCAGAGAGGAACCGCTCGCTGCCCAGCGCAGCACCGAGGTCGGGGTGAAGCACCTTGATGGCGACGTCGCGGTCGTGCTTGACGTCGTGCGCGAGGAACACCGTCGCCATTCCGCCGGCGCCGATCTCACGGCTGATGTCGTACCTTCCGGCGAGTGCTGCCTGGAGACGCTCGAGGGTCGTCGTCATTTCTTCGACTTCTGCTTCAGCTCTTCGAACCAGTTGTCCACCACGACGACTTTGCTTGCGGCACGGGAATCGAGCTGGCGTACCATCACGAATCTCCGATCGTCAGGCGAAACGTCATACTGGCGGCGCCCAAGAGTTGCGGCATAGACCGACGCTGGAAACAAGGTTCGCACCGGCCCGAAGGAAAATGTCGGCGAAGTCTTGACGTCTACCGTCACCATGTTTCCGGCGCCGTCGCGAAAGAACAACTCTCCGCCGCCGTTGGACCATCGTGGCTCACTTCCACCGTGAGTCGAGACGGGCGACTTGGCGCTCCCCGCGTTGGGGAATGGCACGACAAAGATCTCGTGCTGTCCGGTCTCGTTGGACGAATAGGCGAGCCACCGGCCATCGGGCGAGAGAGTTGGCGATAGCTCCTGGAACCTGGTGACGGCAATCGGAACCGGGTTGGAATCGATGCCCGGCCGAATTGCATAGATATCACCGAGTCCAGCCGTTCCGCCATTTGTTCGGAAGATCAGCCATTTTCCGTCCCTGGACCAGAGTGCTTCCGCCAGGGATTTGGTGAAGGTGAGCTGCAAGGCGGCCTGACCGCTGCCGTCGGCTCTCTTGGTCCACAGATCGTATTCGATGCCTCCATTCCTGACATTCGAGAAATATGTAACGCTCTTTCCATCAGGCGTCCAAGTCGGATACTGACTGTTCATTCCTTCAAAAGTGAGCTTTTGACTGGGCCCCTTGTCGAGCTGCTTTACCCAGATGTCGGATTCGAGGCCAGCGAAAACTGTGATGGCTAATCTTCTCCCGTCGGGAGAAAGTGTGGGGAAGGCGAAAGAGATCCTCCAGCTAGAATCGACCGGCGTCGCTTTTCCGTCACGTGCCACCCAGACCAGCTCGCTGACTTCTGCAGACCCGCCGACGGAGTACATCAGCGTGCCCGCGCGCGAGACTTCAACATCGCCGGTGCCGAGGCCGGCTCTGCGAAGTCCTTCGGCGATGGCGAAAGGCTCACCGATGACTTTCGTCGACGCCCCATCGAAGGGCACGGCCATCAGTGTCGCGTTCTCCGTGACGTAAACCAGATGACCTGATACCGAGTACCGCGCGTGTATGCCGGGAACGAGAATGGTGTGCTTGCGACTGGCCAAGTCACCAACCGCAATGGCGGTTCCGGTGCGTCCCTTGGCTCCGTAGAACACCGTGAAAATCAAACCCTTGCCGTTCGGTAGCAGATCGGGAAAGCGATGCGCAACTTCGCCGGCGGCAGTGTCGAGCACGGTTACGTCGTCTTCCTTCGATTTTGGGCTCGGCAGAATCCTTACGAGCTGCCTTCCGGCGCGGCTTGGAATATAGATGTAGCCATCAGCCCCCCAGGCACCGCCGGTGCGGCCGACAACGGAGTCGTTAATCGTTATCGGCGGGCCGCCCTTGAGAGAAACGACCTTCAACATGTTGTTCAGAGTGGAAAATCCGACCTGCTCTCCGCTAGGCGAAAAGAAGGGCGCGACAGCTCCCTCAGTGCCGGGCAGCGGAGAAGCCTGAAGTTCATTGCGCCGTCTGACATAAAGCAGCTGTCTCGGTCCGCCGGCGTGAACGAACGTTGACCCGTCAGGAGACATTGTGATTCGGGAAAACAGGCCAGTCGGCGCGTCCGTCGAATCGAACGTGAGCATATACCGTGTGACTTGGCTTGGCGGCGTCGGTCTGAGCCAGCCCCAAAGCGCCGCAGCGAGGAGTAGCGCGGCGGCTGCTGCGAGTGGGATCATCGCCCGATCCCGGAGCGTGTCAGCTCTTGTGCGGCGGGGGCCCACGCGTGACATCGTCGGAATCGTGAACGACGGATTCTGCAGCGCGGCCGCGAAGTCATGTGCCGAGACGAATCGATCGGCGGGGAGCTTTGCCAGTGATTTCTCGACCACCGCCGCCACGTGCAGCGGCACTGTGGCCCTGAGCTCGAGCAGCGGCCTCGGCTCGCTCGTCATGAGCTTGGCGATGATCGCCTGCGCATTGGTGCCGGAGTGGGGCGCCTCGCCGGCCAGCATCTCGTACACCACCGCGCCGAGCGAATAGATGTCGCTTCGCGCGTCGATGACGCGATCGCCCGAAGCCTGCTCGGGGCTCATATACTGCGGAGTGCCGAGCGAGAGACCAGTCTGCGTGACGCGCGCTCCGCCGGCGTTCGCCACGGCGAGCGCGATTCCGAAATCGGCGATGATCGGCTGGCCCGCCTGAATCAAAATATTTTCGGGCTTCAAATCGCGGTGAATGATGCCGTGCTCGTGAGCGTAACCGAGCGCGCTGGCGACAGCGACGGCGATCCTCACCGCTTCTTCGACTGGCAGCTGGAGCTCGCGGTCGAGGCGCGCGCGGAGAGTTTCTCCCTTCACGAAAGGCATTACGTAGTACAGCAGTCCATTCGCCTCGCCGCTGTCGAAGAGCGGAAGGAGATTTGGATGGTGGAGGTTCGCGGTGACCTTGATTTCGGAGAGAAAGCGATCGGCGCCGAGCACCGCGCCGAGCTCCGGCTTCAGAACTTTGACGGCGACTTCGCGATCGTGGCGGAGATCGCGGGCGAGGTACACAGTCGCCATTCCGCCGGCGCCTATCTCGCGCTCGAAGCGGTACCGGTCGGAAAGTGCGGCCTGGAGCGTTTCGAGGGTATTCATCGGCTCCAAAAAATAGGAACCTCTGGGAAATGCGCCACACCGGAAATACGACACTATGGTAGTGGGCGGTGGCTCGGACCGGGTCGGGGCAGCGGCGAAAGGCTGTTCTTCGAGAAGATGCCGCTCCAATTGTATATTAGGCGCTGCCTCTTCCCGGATATCCTCTGAGCGACAACGCGCCTCTCCTAGAGCAGCTCCAGAAAACGCTTAGTGGGTCGTACACCATCGAGCGCGAGCTCGGTGGCGGTGGCATGTCGCGCGTCTTCGTCGCCGAGGAAATGTCGCTCGGCAGAAAGGTCGTGGTAAAAGTGCTGCCGCACGAGCTCGCCGCCAGCGTCAACATAGAGCGGTTCCGCCGCGAGATTCAGCTTGCCGCGAAGCTCCAGCATCCGCTGATCGTTCCGGTGCTCAGCGCGGGAGTGAGCGACGGGCTCCCCTACTACACGATGCCGCTCGTGCAGGGAGAGTCGCTCCGCGCCCGGCTGAGCAAGAGCGGGGAGCTGCCGATCCCGGAGGTGGTGCGAATCCTTCGCGACATTTTAAGCGCCCTTTCCTACGCTCACGAAGAAGGCGTTGTCCACCGCGACATGAAGCCGGACAACGTTCTTCTCACGAAACATCACGCGATGGTCACCGACTTCGGAGTGGCGAAGGCGCTGAGCGCGGCGACCAATCCCGGCAGCTCGCTCACTTCTCTTGGAGTCGCGCTCGGCACCCCCGCGTACATGGCGCCCGAGCAGGCTGCGGCGGATCCGAATGCGGATCACCGCGCCGATCTCTATGCCGTCGGCGCGACCGCGTACGAGATGCTCACCGGCCGCCAGCTCTTTTCGGGAAGATCTCCGCAGGCGATGCTCGCCGCGCAGGCGATCGAGACGCCGGAACCGGTCGAAAAACTGAGACCGACCGTTCCGCCGATTCTGGCAGCGCTGGTGATGCGCTCCCTCGAGAAGCACGCCGCGGATCGCCCGCAGTCAGCAGACGAAATGCTCAACGTTGTGCAGGGACTCGCGACGCCGAGCGGCGGGTTGACCCCGACGATGTCATTGCCCGTGCAAGCCCAGCGCGCGAAGAAATCGCGCATTCCCGTACTCGTCGGGGGGGCGGCCGTCGCCGCGCTTGCGCTCGGAGCATTCTTCTTCATTCGAAACCGTCGAGAGAGTGCCACCCCGCTCGACGACGCACGAGTTCTCGTCGCGCCCTTCCAGAATAAGACTGGCGATGCGCGCTTTGATGCGGTTGGCGGAATGGCGACGGATTGGGTGACGCGCGGATTAACTGAAACGGGAGTTGTCGATGTCGCGGCGTACATCCCGAAGCGGGACGGACGGGGAAATGTGCTACCGGAAGCATATGATGCCGCGTCCATAATTCGGGAGGCCCGTGCCGCGACGGCAGGCAAGGTGGTGATGGGCGCGTATTACAAGCAGGGCGACAGTCTTCTGTTCCAGGCAAATATTCTCGACGCTGCGGATGGAAAATCTCTGGGTGCCGTGAGTCCTTCAACCAGCCTGAGCTCGGCGCCGATGGTAGCGATATCAGCGATGCGCGCCCGGATCGCGAACGCACTTGGAGAGATGACGAGGTCCGATCTCGGCGGGTTCTCTACACAGGACGCCCCGCCGACATTCGATGCATATAAGGAGTTTCTGCAGGGCGAAGACGCGTTCAACGCAGGCAATCACACCGGGGCAGTCTCTCATTATATGCGCGCCGCCAAGCTCGACACGAACTAC
>JACDDT010000014.1 GCA_013816855.1 Gemmatimonadaceae bacterium | reverse complement strand
GAGTCGCTGCTGGATGCGACGAGCGAGTTGAAGCGGAACCTGAATCGCTCGAACGATCCAGCGCGGGACGATGAGCTGTGGAGTGAGTACGACGCATACGTTGATGAGGCGTATGTTAACTTTGAGAAGAAAGTAAACCCCCCACCGAGAGTCCGGCGATGAGCTTTGATATGTTTTTACAGGCAGCGGCAGCAATCAGCACCGTCTCCGCCGAGTATGGAGTGCTCAACCGGGCCCTGCTCGCGATAATCGGCCTGCTCGTCACGTTCAGCTTGTGGTTCCTGAAACAGGTTTACCACGACCACAAGTCGATGAAGGAAACTGTCGCCAGCCACGGGCAGGTTCTCGCCATGCACGGGGTGATGTACGAGGTGTGGGTGAATGAGCTGGCGGAAACCCTCGGCGAAGAACCAATAGCCGGGTCGCCGCAACGCAGACGCGCCGACATACTGAAAGACATTCTTGCGAGCGCAGTTAAGAAACGAGCCCAAGCACTCTAAGAATGCGCGAATACCGGAGCTTCCTCCCGATCTCCTCAATCAACACACTCAACACGACGGCACTCAAAGTCGTGACGGGCTGCGTGCTCGCCGTGATGCTCGTCGTTTTCTACTGCATCGTCGTCGCGTATCAGGTAGGGCAAGGAAAGGACGTTGACCCGATCCTGTTCGGTGAGGTGCTGACCTTCGCGGCCACGTTCGCCGGGATCGCGTACAAGCAGTTCGCCAAGAAGCGGGAGACGGAGATTATATCGCCGCCGGAGACAATGGCCGGGAACGCAACGACGGAAACGGTCGTCGAGGTCCCTGCCGCTCCCGTCGCGCCAACCCCCGATGCCCCGCCTTTGGTCGGGCTTGCCCCTAGAAGGCACGCAAATGCGCCGGAGGCCCTACTTGAAGGGGAGTAAGTTCTCGTCCCGCACAATGGCTCCTGCGGACTGGAAGGGCATACGGCATTTCGCGCCCGCCGAGTTCAAGTACCCGGCCCGGATGGGCTACGAGTTCATGCGCTGGCTGGATCAGGTGAGGATCGAAGCAGGTGTCCCGATGTACCCAAGCTCCAGCTATCGCCCCCCGAAGTACAACAAGGCGGTCGGGGGTGCAGCCGACAGCTCGCACACCGACCCGATATGTAACGCCGTGGACATTCGGCGAGCCCCGAGCGACGGCGATCCCAACTGGAACCTCGCCCGCTGGAAGATCATTCAGGCCGCGATGAAGCTCGGGTGTCGGCGTATTGGCATCTACGCGGACGGCTCCCTCCACTTGGACCGCACCGAGGACGTTCGGCCCTCTCCTCGCCTTTGGACGAAGGTAGATAACCCGGCGTAGCAGCCTATTGCGTTGTAACGTAACGCGAGTGTAAAGTTACGTTATGAGGAAACCTGTATCTAAAGGCACGCGGTTCAGGATTTTAGCCCGAGACAATTACGCCTGCCAGTATTGCGGCGGACGACCCCCTGAAATCGTTCTCGTGGTTGACCACATTATCCCGGTCAAGGAAGGCGGCACGGGCGACGACGACAACCTCATTGCGGCGTGTCAACCTTGCAATCAAGGGAAAGCCGCGAAGCGACTGGAGTCGGTCGCCCCAAATCCCACCGCAAGAAAACGGATAAGGAAAAATCGCCGCGATCTAATTAAGGCGGCGGCTCTCGCAAGAGAGGCGGAGGAGGCGCTCCACGAGCTGCGGCAGACCGTCGTAAATCTTTGGTGCAGCGTTCGTCAGACGGACGATATTGAAACTTCCACTCTCCATGTAATGGTGCGCTACGCGAGAGACTACGGGGTGCCGATGCTCGGTGATTGGATCACCAAAGCAGCCACGAAGTTTCCCTATGAGAGGGACTACAAAATCGGGAAGTACGTTTCCGGGATCAGGAGAAAAATGATTGAACAGGGAGAAATAACGTGACGTATGTAAGACTGGACAGCGGCGTTCTTGACTCGACGCTTTGGGTGGATCGCGACTGCCGCGAGATTTTCATTACAGCCCTGTTAATGGCTGTCCCTTTCGAACTGGTGGATTCTGCGCCACAGCTCGAAGTGCGGTCGCTTGGCCTCACGGGCTGGTCGGTTCCGCCCGGGTGGTACGGGAAGGTCGAGGCGGCGGGTATCGGGATCGTTCGCCGCGCCCACTTGGAGGAAGTCGCTGGCTTGGACGCTTTAGAACGGCTCGGCAACACCGACCCGCAGAGTCGCTCCCCCAACTACGAGGGGCGCAGGTTGGTGCGCGTGGAAGGCGGCTTCATCGTGCTCAACTTCATCGACTACCGTGACAAAGACAGCACTAATGCCGAGCGCCAACAGCGATACAGGGAACGCCAGCGGGCGCTCAAAAAAGAGCGTGAAGAAAAAGCGAAAGCGTTACGAGAGTTACCCGTTACGGTAACGGAGAAACGGGTAACTATAACACAGCAGTTAGATAACGATTACGATGGTACTACGAATACAAAAGAAACTACAACTGCTCTTGTCGAGCCGAACAGCAGCTCGACGGGCAAGTCGATGGTCCGGGTTGGCAAAGGGTCCTCTCTTGCCGAGATCACGGAAACGCTGGTCGCTGTAAACGCTGGAACCCGGCAGGTGCTGAAAAAGCAGGAGCGCCGTTCGATGGGCGCGTCGCTGGTGTTCGCGTATTGGGCTGCAAAGGCGAACCACACCGGGGCCCTGCTTGACCGGAAGCGGGAGCGGACGATCACAGCCCGGCTGGAGGAAGGGAAGGACAACCTGAACGAAATGCTGTATGTGGTTGACGGGCTGCTTCGGGACGACAACCTGATGGGTCGGCGGAACGACAGCAACCGGAAGTACGACGGGATCGAAACGATTTTCCGGGACCGGGCGCAGGTCGAGCGGCTGGCTGCTCTCGGCGGATACCGGGAAGGCGCGACTCACCCGATGGTGAAAAAGTACGCCGATGCGGTCGGCGCAACGGAGGTGTCCAATGGCGAACCCGCAACTGCTCGCATTGCTGGCGAAGGCGGTGGAAATGGCGAAGGATGAGCACGCGCCCCTCGGGGCCTGTGATCGCTGCCGTGCGCCCTACGAGTTGGACGAGCGTGGCCGGATCGCGGCGCACATCTGCCGGGACCTGCACGCCCCGGTGTCAGGGGGTGGCGCTACCGTGCTGGAGCTTCGCGTGCCCGAAAGAGTCGCTGTTGACTGGATGAGCGACCGGGATTAGCATTCGTTACAAGTACGCAACACTGGCAGACAAACCAAAACAGGAGAAGTCGAATGGCAGAAACACGCACGGACTTTCTGGCGCGACGCCGGAAAGGGATTGGCGGGTCCGATGTGGCGGCGATTTTCAACATGAGCCCCTATCGGACCGTCGAAGATTTATGGTTGGATAAAACCGGGCAGGTCCCGGTGAGCACCGAGAAGCCGACGCCCGACCAGTTGCGCGGGATCACGTTCGAGTCGATCGCGCTCCAGCTTTACCGGGAGCAGTTCGGTGGCGAGATACTGGTGCCGGGAGATAAGGACTCCGACCCGGAGCGGTTCCGGGAGCCGGAGTTTTTTCGCGCACAACACCCGGACCACCCGTGGATGCTCGCCAACTGCGACGGGTTCGAGTTCGTCCCGGTCGTGAGCACGCACTTGGGGCTCCCCGTCAAAGACGGTGACGAGAAGATTATTCTCGAAGTGAAGTGTCCCTCGCTCTCCGCGTTCTCCCGGATGAAGCGCGAGGGGTTGAGCGAGGCGTATATCCTCCAGATGCAGCACTACCTCTGCGTGTTCGGGCTGAAAGCGGGACGCTGGATCATCTTCTGTGCGGACCGAATGGAGTTGCTCACGTTCGACGTTGAGGCGGACCCGCTCCTGCACGAGACGCTGATCGACAAGGAGCGCGAGTTCTGGACTCTCGTGGAAACCATGACTCCCCCGCCTCCGGTGGTCGAGGAAATCAAGAACGCGCCGGAGATTGAGACGGTCGGCACAGTGGAGAAGCGCCGGGACGCGGCCTACCTCGAAGCCGAGACAGCCCTGCGTGAGGCGACCGAGCTACTCGACACAGCGGAGACGCTCAAAGAGGACGCGAAGGCCCGGCTCCTCGAAGTGGTCGGCTCCAAGCCCGGCATCTACGAGGGCGCACGCAGTCGCATTTACTACACGCAGCAGGCGGGTCGCCGCACGCTCGACAAAAAAGCTGTCGGCGAGGCGAACCTGATCCCGAAGGCGGACGCGATCATCGTCGCCGGGCAGATCAACAACTCCACGACCCCGCTCACCGGGGCCGAGATCGACGAAGCGTTCAACAGCTACGTCGTGGACTTGGGCGAGTACGAGAAGCAGGGAAAATCGTTCACGGTTCTGAAATCTTATTTTTGGGGGAAGGAATAAATGGCAGGCACAGCAATCGCGACGCTCCGGCAGGAGTTCGTCGCAAACAGGAGCACGATTCAGGGGGCGATCCCGCAGGGGATTCGCCTCGACGCGGACAGGTTGATTAACCTCGCCCTGCTCGCGGCCACCAAGTCGCCCGAGCTGCTCGATTGCTCGGCGGCGTCAATCGTTCAGGCAGTCCGGCAGTCGGCAGCTCTCGGGCTCGAAGTGGGTGGCCCGCTCGGCGAGGCGTACATCGTCAAGTACGGGAGCCAAGCGCAGCTCATTCCCGGATACCGGGGCTATGTGACGCTCATGCAGCGGACGGGGAAGGTCCTCCAGATCGAAGCCCGGCTCGTTTACCGGGACGACACTTTCGAGGTGGAGTATGGCCTCGACCCGAAGGTGGTTCACCGCCCGAAGTTCGACGGGTCCCGGCAGGACGAGGACATCGTGGCGGTTTACATGGTCGCCACGCTACAGAACGGCTTGAAGGCGTTCGAGGTAATGACCCGGGAGGAAGTTGAGAAGGTGCGGCAGTCCTCCAAGTCGAAGGACCGGGGACCGTGGCGGGATTGGTTTCCCGAGCAGGTGAAGAAAACCGTGATCCGCCGGGGCGCGAAACTGCTCCCGATGTCGAGCGAGTTCGCGGAGGCGGTCGAGCTGGAGAACCGCGCCGAGGTTGGCGTGGTCGGCTCGGCGACGCGCTTCGACACCGAGGCCACCATGTCGGCGGACCTCCGGGAAAAGACGAACGCACGCGCCGACGCGCTCCGGGAAAAGGTTCGCCCGGCGACAGCCACGGTTGCCGCGGTCCCGCAGCAAGGCAAGAACGAGTCGGGCGAGGAGTACGCCGAGCGGCTTCGCCAGTGGGAGCAGGACAATGGCACGGCAGAATAAGTCGCAGCGGGCCCTCGCAGACGCGGCATATGCCCGCGTGGAGGCCGAACGGGTCCAGATAGGCATGTTCACCGGGCCACCGCCAGAAAACCCCGCAGAAGGGCAGGGAGAGGCAATGGCGACGCTTCCCGAGTCCTGTCCGGGGTGCGGCAAGCGAACGCAGCGCCCGGCGACATGGACGCACATGAAGTGGAGGTCGCCGTCGCCCACGCTGCAATGCGGGAACTGCGGTCAGCTCGTAGCGGTGTCGCAGGAAGTGTTCGACGAGGTTGCGGCGGACGCCCGGACGGCGTTCGTGGATCGTGACCCGAAAACTTGGCAGACCAAAAACAGGAGGAAGGAACGTGGCGCAGGGTAAACAGGAGCACAACCACGACGAGCGCCAGCTCGCGATGTTCGACGCGCCGCCCCCGGAGGTAAGGGGAATGGCGAGGAACCCCGACAGGCCGACCTCGATAGAGGCCGCCAAGTCGGTACTCTCAACCCGTGCGAGGGTCAAGGCGATGGTCTTTCAGGCCTTCAAGGACCACGGCCCGCTGACCGATGCCGAGCTCGGTCGGTTGCCGGAGTTTCAGGGAATCGCATACACTTCGGTATCGAAGCGGAGGACGGACCTTGTGGTGGAGGGCAGGTTGGAAGCCACGGGAGAGAGGAGGGGGCACCCCGACAGGCCCAATAGCAAGCTAATGGTTTGGGCTCTTGCGGAGGTGGGCGAATGAGGGCGACGCTCGCACGGCGCGTGACAAGGGCGTCTGGAGGAAAATACAGCGGCGTCCCCGGGGTCAGTCGTCAAACCGTGTGGCGCATTGCCACTGGCCGGACCAAGCGGCCCTCGTTCTTGGTCCTCAAAAGGATCGCGGACTTCTACGGTGTCGGCCTGCTCTGGCTCGCGCTCGGGATGGAAAAGTGAAATACTACCGGGGCGAGATCACGAAGTTCTGCCCGCACAAGCGGACGTTCGACCGGGAGCACGGCAAGCGGTTTATCAACGCCTGCTCCCGCTGCTACGACCCGAGGCGCGAGCTATTCCCGACTGCACCTGTGGCGAGCGGCTACGTCCAGTTGTACCGGGAGGAGAAGGCCCGCGCCGCCGAGCGCCGGGGCGTCAAGATGGAGACGATCCGCGACCAGTTTCTCGCGGAGGAGCAGGCGGCGAAGAAACCCAAGAAAGGCGGGCGACCCAAGAAAGAAACCACTGAGCGCCGGGCCGACGCGCCCGCGATGTACCACCCCAAGCGGAGGGTGAAGTGACTCGCTGGTGGGAGTTGCCCATGCTCGGGCTCGACTTCGAGACGACGGGGGTTGATCCGTGGAATGATCGCCCGGTGTCGGTCGCCATTCACGACGACCCGGGCAACCAAACCTTCGACGCCGTTATCAACTGCGGGGTCGAGGTCCCGGCAGAGGCGGCAGCGATTCACGGGCTCACAACGGAGATCGTGCGCGAGCGCGGCCTCCCGGTCGAGAACGTCATGGTGTGGGTCGCGAACTACCTGCGGACGGCGCTCCAAGAGAAGCGGCCTATTGTGATCATGAACGCCCGGTTCGACTGGCCCTTGCTTATCACCGAGCTGCAACGGCACGGCATGGCGGACGAAAAGGCACTCTCGTACCAACCTGTGATCCTCGACCCGAGCGTGTTGGACCGAGGGTTCGACAAGTACAGGAGGGGCAAGCGGCGGCTGGCCGACCTCTGCCTGCACTACGGGGTCGAGCTGGAGGAGGCGCATACGGCAACTGCTGACGTTCGGGCCTCGGTCGATCTGGTCCGGGCGATTGGCCGGAAGATGGGTGCCGACCCGAAGTTCGCGCATTACACACTGGAGAGCTTGCAGATGTTTCAGCGCAAGACGAGTAACGAGTTTGTCGCGTTCCTGAACGAAGGCCGAGACGGAGTTGCGCGGGACACCCCGTTCGGCTGGCCGATCCCCGACCGCACACCAGAGGAAAAATGACCGACACAGTAGAACGACCTGAAACCGAAGGCGAACGGATGCACCGCGAGGATATGGTCAACGAACTGGTCGCGGAAATAATGGCCAACGAGAACTCCAAGCCTGTTCACGCAATACTTGCGCGAGAAATCGTCAGGCTCCGTTTGCGCCTCGTCCCATCAGAAGATGTGAAGGGGCTGGTGGATGCGCTCAAGGGAAAAGCACGGAAATCAGTTTACGCTGATGTAGCGTCTGCGAAGATGGACGGAGATTTCGGAGCAAAAGAGCAGGGAGCTATTGAAGAATCCCAAGCCGAGCAAGCAATCCTCGACGCTTTCTCCGCTCGTGATGCAGAGATAGCAAGGTTGAAAACTGTTATCAACGAACAAGTGAAAGGGTTTGCAGTAACAATCGAAAACCTAATGGCAGAAATCGCCGCATTAAAGGAGAGAACGCTGACACCAGAAGAAGCGCACCATTTTAGTCAACCGTGCTCATTCCATCCCTGCTCAATCTGCACGGCAATCCGCTCCAAGCTCACCCCTACCACGGAGGGGAAATGAAGCGTTGCAAACACGAACTGGTTGCGGGGGAAGTTGAAAGCATCTGCACGAAATGCGGCTCCCGTGTTCTCGACCTGATGGAAGCCCTTAAGAAATCACTCACGAAAACTGAAACCGCCACCCCTACCACTACAGAGGATAAGTAAAATGCTGGCCTTTCATAACGACGAGACTGTTCAGGCCAAATACGTCAACCGTCTGCAGGCGCACTTCGATGCCGACGAAATAATCAAGGGCGTGTACTGGGAGCGGGGAAAAGGGTGCGCGGTCGGATGCACCGTCCACAGTGGCAATCATTACGCTTTCGAGACCAAGCTAGGCGTACCCGTGCAGGTAGCGCAGTTATTTGATGCCATTTTTGAGGCGCTGCCGGATGAGCAATCGAAAGACTGGCCGCTTGCAGTGCTGACAGCAATCCCGATTGGCGCTGACCTCTCAATGGTGTGGCCACAGTTCGCCGCGTGGCTGATGACGGATGAGACCTACGGCGTGGAGCACACAACCGACGATGCCGAAATAAAAGGGCTTTGCCGTGAAGTCGCTCGCCGGTATCTCGCAAGCGAGACAACCGGCGATGAAGCAACCGCGCTAGCCGACAGGCTGATGGATGCGATGGATGCGAGGGATGCGATGGATGCGAGGGATGCGAGGGATGCGATGGCTGCGATGGCTGCGTGGGCTGCGAGGGATGCGAGGGATGCGAGGGCTGCGAGGGATGCGATGGATGCGAGGGATGCGATGGATGCGAGGGATGCGTGGGCTGCGAGGGCTGCGAGGGCTGCGTGGGATGCGTGGGATGCGTGGGCTGCGTTTGTCGAGGCATCTGCGAGCGAACTGCTGCGTCTTTTGGTTGACGCCACTACAGAGGATAAAGACAATGGCAACTAAACTTTCGTGGATGGACAGAATTGTTCTCGTGATAGCAATACCGCTGTTCTGCGCGTCAATCGTCCTCTTTGTCAGGTCGTTCTATGCCCGATAACACACAGCCACTAACCGCAGAAGAATGGGCGATGATTAAAGAATGGGCGATGATTAACGAAGGTGCAGACGTAAGAACGATACTTGCCAGAATCCGTCAGCTACAATCCGAGAACGCTGCGAAGAAGTCCAATTACGACTACGACACTCAGTTCATTATCGGCATCAAAACTGAGCTTGCCGCGAAGGATGCAACAATCGCCTACCTGACCGGACGGATTGACGCCTACGAAATCCAGCAATCCGCCCTCCAATCCGAGAACGCCGCGAAGGATGCAGAGGTAATACGGCTGAGGAGATTGGTACAAGAATTGGAAGTGGATTACGCAGACATGAGAATAGAAAAAGAAAAAGGGGATGCGCGTATCCGAGAACTGAAAAGGCTGGAGTGTCACATACAGCAAGGCCGGAGAGCCATTGAAGAAAGAAGCAACAACGCTATCGAGCGACGGGACGCAACTATCGACGCACTGACGCCGGACGCTGAACGGTGGAGAGTGGTAGAGCCGAAGCTGTATATGAAGTTTCTGCTAGGCGACCACGCGACCCCCAACGACTTTGCCGACGCTCTCAGAGCACAGAAAAAGGAGCAATCGTGACCGCCCGATGCACTCAATGTGGCGGTGAAGCACTGACAGCAGGTTTCGCACACTCAGTGGACTGCCCAACACTTCTGACAAACAAGTACACCGTGACCGCCCCCGCCCCTAAGTCACGCACAGAAATCAAGATGGAGACGGTTGTGGACGGAGGCACAATGCAGGACGCAGAAGATAAAATCCTTGCCCCCACACCTAAGTACACGGAAGCGGATTTGAAAGACGTACTCAGCGAAGCGCGTGGTTGCGTTTTGGACGGCTTACGGGATTGCGTTGCCTGCGAAACCCACCTGCTAAAAGTGTCACGCGCCCTCGTCCAGCAAGCCGTATCCGAGGAACGGGAAAGGTGTGCGAAGGTTGCGGATTACTTCGCTGACCATCACGCACAGGACGAAATCACCGACAGAGCAGCCCGCAGAGTCGCCGCTGAGATACGCAGAGGTGGAACGTGAGCGGCTTTCGCATACCGATGGAGGCCAGCGCCCGCTCGAAGCTGGTGCGGAGCGAGCACGCCGAGCAGTCGTTTCTTTTTCAGCGGCTGGAGCTGGAGGCGGGCAAGTACCCGGAGCTGCGCCTCGCGTTCGCGGTCCCGAACGGATCAAACAAGAGTATGGCAATGGCAGCGAAGTTTAAGAAAGAGGGCTTGAAGTCCGGCGTCCCGGATATCGTCCTCCCGGTCCCGAGGTATCCGTTCCACGGCCTGTTTGTCGAGATGAAACGGAGCGACGCGGTGCCGAGCGACTTATCTCCAGCTCAACGGGACTGGCTGGCCGCGCTGGAAGATCAGGGCTACGCGGTCGAGGTGTGCTGCTCGGACGAGGAGGCGCTGGAAATGATCCTTCGGTACATAAAGCATGACCGCTGGAAAACGAACCTGCCCGGAATCGACATGGCGCAGAAGCACGCAAGGGTCCGCATTGCCGCTGGCTTGCGTCTGGACTGGCAAACGCCCCCTCGGAAGGGTAGGAGCAAGGGCGAGGGGTAGATCGGCCCGCAGCGAGGCGTATAACGCAAAAATGCCCGGCGCTCTTTCGAGTACCGGGCATTTCTGTTGTCTTGGCAGACGAAGCGGACAGGAGTGGCCGCAGCACGGAACCTAAAACCGCTCCGAGGTAATTCGCAAGAGGAGGGGCCGTGGAACCTTTCGGAGCCCCCACTCGTAGCGCCGCCAGCTATGGGCCTCGCAGCCCCACCAGCTCGCCGCAGCTTCCGGCGTCCGCCTGCCGAGCGTGTCCAGTGGGCCGTGAGCTACGCGCCATTCGCGAAGCTGTCCGGCCTCCGGGGGAGGTTTGCGGGCGGGCATTTAGTGAACCCCCATACCACCGGGAAAGACTGTTGCCAGCTCCTCGCGGGCGCGGGTCATTCCCGACACAACCAAAGCGAGGATTGCGGGGTCAAGGTCGCCAGCCGCCCCCTCCTCCACACGCTTTGCGATTTCGACGATAAGGCACTCGGCGAGGTGGCGACCGATCTTTTCGGTTTGGTAGATTTCCCTGACCGCGTTCTCGATTTCTTCTATCGGGATTTCCTCGCGCAGTCGAATCGCCTCCTGCTCGTCGGCTCCACCGGAAAAAAGTAAACCCTGAACAAACTTTCCGGTCCTGCTTTCCTTGCTGCCGTCTATCTCCGCGAGCTTGGAGAAAATGTCCGCAAACGCGGCCATGATAACGTCCTGCCGATCCTTGCATTCATCGCACATCGTTCCAGCTCCTTTTTTGAGTGGTCCCGGCAGCGAGACTGATCTGCCACAGTGGGACGTAGTGGGTAGGGGTCAACCGCTCCAGCGTGTCGAGCGTTGCCCGGGTGATCGTTCTAAAGCGTGTATCCCGACCGTCTCGTTCAGCGAACACGACGACGGGCTGGTGGTGCATGAGGCATTCGCGCTCTGCTGCTTCGAGCGCCTCGGCCTCGGTGGCATAAGAGTTGGGCCGCACCCATGAAGGCGTGCGACCCGTTTCCTGTTCGGTCATGCTAGTTCCGGCTGTTGCGAGCCGTCGCCCGGCCAGCGGCGAGCAGCTTGCCCGTGTCTCCGGTGATGATCTGCCAGCCAGCCCGCTCCAGCTCGGTGCGGCGGTCGTAGTTGGTGGCCTGCCGGGCCAGCGCGGTGACGCCTTGCGAGAGGGAGAACTGCGTGAAGCCACCCTCGACGACGTTGGAGTAAGCGACCTCCTCTTTCAGGACTTCGTTCTCGGCGTCCGTCAACTGCAACGTGGCACCGATCCGGTCGATGAACTCGAAGGTCGGAACCTCGGGCTCAATCACGGTCGCCTTCGCCGTGATGATCGACTCGGCGTACTTGACTTGGGCCTCCTCGTTCAGTGCCGCGATCACGGTGTCCCGGACGCGGGAGAAGATTGCAGCGTTGTCGAGCCGCTGCGTCTGCGAGGAAAGGAAGTTCAGCCCGTCCTCGTCCGCGCCACGCTTGCCGCCGATGTGGCGGACCTTCGTGGCAGCCGGGCAGATAAGCCCGTTCAGGCATTTCAGGATTTCGATGAGCCCCGAAACGTCGAGGGAAGCGAAGCCCGTCTCCGAGTTTCGGAGATAGACGCCCATGCGGACGACCTCGCCAACGAAAGCCGACTCCAAAACCCTGCCAGTGGCGATGTCCTTTACGTCGCGCTCGACCGTCAGGAACTTGGCGTGCAGCCGCTGGTCGGTGAGCGAGAACTCGCGCAGGTAAGCGCCGCGAGCTTTGAGCTCAGGGAGCACTGTCTGGACCAGCTCCGCATTGTCGAGCGGACGGTACGACGCACCGAGGAAGGCGCGGATCGTGTAGTCCGTGTTGGTGAAGGCGAGGCGCTGGTTGCTCGCTTCGTCGTGCCCACCAATCAGCCGCAGGAGGCGCTTCTCGGGCTCGACGTTGAGCCAGCGGTTCATGTTCACCGCGAGGAGGCCCGGCTGCGTCGCCAGCATGCGGCGGTAGTACACCTTCGGGATGCCGAGCTTCTCGGCGAACTGGTCGTGCGCCGTGCCCGACACCGAGAGGCGCGGGCCGTTCCCGTTCACTTCGAGGATCACGTTGTTCAGGTGAGCGTCCGTGTTATCGGAGTCGTTCGTGATCTCCTGTCCCACAACGCGAAGGGTCCGCGTGTCCGCGATTGCGTCTTTCGACGCCAGTGCGATCCTGTTCACCTGCCGCTCCAGCTCCGCCACCCGGTCGTCAGACTCGCCGATCAGGTTGGGGACCGAGAGCGCCGCAGCCATTCTGGCGAGCGGTCGTATTGCTGTTGCCATTTGTGAATCTCCTGTCCAAAAAAGTGTGAGTGCCGAGTTGTGACGGCGACCGCTATAACCTGCGGCCCTGCATTAAACCACCGGGCTTTTTAGTCTGCCAGCAAAAAGCCCGGGGCCCACTCTGCCCTAGAAATACTCCTCCTCCCGGTCGGTGGCGTGGAACGTGAACGTCACACACTCGCCCTCGGTAACGTCGATCCCGGTCGTCTTGAAAAACCCGTCCGCACAGCACTCGGACACGGAGCCGATGTTCCGGTCCTCGTCGGTGAGACTCCAGACGCCCGCGCCGAAGTTAGGATCGAACCCGAACTCGGGCTTCGCTGCAAAAATCTCGATGATGTCGCTCCTGCTGCCCCGCACCGCGTAGAGCGTCTTTCCCGGCGCGAGGGAGTGAAAGGTGAAGTCGATGCACGGGCATTCAATGTCGAGACATGCGCCGCCGTTGGTGAAGTTCTTGTGCTCAACGTGGCCCGCTCTCGTGTGTCCGCATGTGCAGACATCGCCAGCTCGGGCCTCTCTCTCTTTCTGAATCGTGTCTGCCATGACGAATCTCCTGAAAAGTGTTCGCGGGGTTGCAACCGCACCGGGGTAGTTCCCTCGGTCCCGCATTGAAGCCGTAGCCCCCGGAAGGGCACTCTCGTCGTGGAGGTTGGAGGCGGGTGGCTAATTTAGGTCCACCCTCGGTGCTCGGTTCCTCTCGCCTCGACTACGGCCTTGCTCTGCGCTAATAATCCGGCCCGTGACAATAAGGGCACGGACCCGACTGCTTCTCCTTCTTGCACACCGGACACATCTCGGGAAAATCTCCCTGCTCGTTCACGGGCTCCGCTGGAAAAGAAAAACCCTCATGGAGGAGTTCCCACTCGTTGCTCGCCCTCGACGGACGGCGATATGCCTCCACCGTCACCCTGCCGTCCGCTTCGATCTGCGTGACGACTTTCGTGAGGTGAGTCGAGACGACTGCAAGCGCACTCGTCTGCCCGACCCGACTGCACTCGGTCGTGATCTCGTTCCGATCACGGGTCGAGGTGGCGCTCGCCATTGCTCTGACTCGTGCCATTACAACCTCCCCCGCGTGACGCGGCGCTTGCGTTTAGTTCCCTTCGCGGCCTTGTCCGCGTCGGCTTTGAGCCATGCTGCCCGCGTGATCGCTGCCGGGTATGGCAGGAGGAACGCGGTCCTGCACTGGTACGGACGGAAGCTCACCCCGTCTGGAGTGAGCGTCACATTCCACCGCTCGCCGCCTCGAATCTCCACGAGGCGGGTCACGGGCTTGGTGAGTTTAGTTGCCATTAGAAATCCTCCTCCTGATCGAGAAATGATTCGAGGTGAAGCGACTCAATTACCCCGTACACGGGTGCGAGACTGTCCTCGCGGCCCTTCCACTGGACACCTTCGGGGAGCGTGACAAACTCGTCCCACTCGCCCGCGTTGGCCTTGTCGATTGCTGCGTCCGCCACCGCGACCATGAAGTGCGGGTGTGGCGGGTAGTGATTGCTCTGGAGGTGCCAGCTAAGCGCGGCGCTCCTGTCGATGTTGCCCTCGCGAACTTCCCCGGCGAAGGCGTCTGCGTTGAGTCGGCCCATGTGTCAGTCCCTCCCGAAGCCGAGGGGGAGTTCAGCGTCCTCGGCCTCCTGTAAAGTGTTTTCGATTGCTTCGAGGTCGCTGCCCTCCTCGAAATCGAGACTGGTGATTGCGTCGAGCTTCTCGCAGAGGTTAGAGCCGACCAAGTTCTCCGGGAGGTTGTCGCGCCATTCCTGATACTCTGCCGCCAGCTCCGCGAGGGGCTGAATTGCGTCGTCGAGCTGCGTCTTTGCGTCCAGTGCAGCGGCCAGCTTTGCCTGCGCCTCGGCGAGAGCTTTCGCCCACCGCTGCGGTCGTGATTCTGCCATTTGCTTCTCCCTGCCCTTGTGACGGGCTTTAGGTTGTTGAGGGGGTTGTGACCCTCTGCACCCCTTTCGGGGGCCGCATTAAGCCCGCACGGTCAAGCGCGGGCCCACTCTGCTATCTGCCTGTCACTTTGCCGCCTGCGCTGCGAGGTAGTCGGCTATCACCTGCCGCCGAACCCTGTCGCTCGGGACGAACTGGTCGCCGACCACAGTGCCGATGTGGCCGAACCCGACACCGTGTCCCGATCCCGCCGTGCCCGTGATGTCGAAAACGTCGGTGGGCTCCAGTGTTGCGCTCCGACCTGTACGCCGGAGGTCCAACCGTTCGCGGTGACGCGGAGGCCGGAGTTCTTGCTGCCGAGGCGGGAAGATTCTCCCTTCTGTCCTCGGATCGTTGCGCGAAACTGTGCCATGATGATCTCCTTTAGCTCTTAGAGCGAGCTTTGTGTGGTTGCCCTCGACTTGTGACGAGGCGCTGGTGCATTAACAGAGTCGCGCCCGGTCGGTAATGGCCGTAGCGCGGGAGTTATTAGCTCCATTTCCTCCGCACCGGATACCAGCCGGGACGTTTTGGCTCTGTCACTCTGCGGCACTGTGCTGGTGGAAACATGCCCGGAGCTTGTGACCGGGCTGCTGCATTAACCCGGCAAGGGATCGCCGGGCCACTCTGCGAGCTACTCTGCCGTGTAGCCGTCGAACCACTTCTCTCCGAGCGATGTTGTGCCCCTCGTTTTCGGATTGCTGCAATGGTCCTGCGCCTCGGCCAGCGTGAGGCCTGTCTCGACCGTCTCTTTCGGCGTGTCGCCGGAATAGAAGCGGACGATGCTGTAGGTCTGCTCGTCGTCCTGCTGGCGAGCTGCGATGATCTGCGCGTTGGTGGGAAGTGTTGCGAGCATGGTCATTCTCCTGTGTAGGTGTGGAAATACTCGAACGGGCATCTGCCGCTCGGCGCTGGTGTCCATGTTGTGCTCTTTCCGTCGTCCCATGACCTGCCGCACTGGCCGCAGGTCGAAACCTCTTTCGCCTTCGCATACGCTTTCGTGCCGGGCCGGATGGGCCGAACCTCGAAGTCTCTCGGTACTCGGGGCATGGTGATCTCCTTTAGCTCTCGAAGCGAGCTTGTGATGTGGGCTTGCGACCACTCCCCGGAGGTGGGGAGCGCATTAAGCCGGGAGACCATGAAGGTCCCCCGACTCGCTCTGCATTTCCTGTCCTGCTCGTCTCGCTGCCCTCTCGGAGCGCGGGCATTGGCGCTTTCGACCCCCGGCGTTTGGGGCTCTACTCGCGTGCCTTCATGTCAAAAAGTTCTGCGCGGTGTCTCGGGTGCTGCGTGCGGGTCCAGTCTCTCGGGTCGATGCCGACCCTGCCTTTTGCCCCCGCCGTCCAGCTCCCAAGTCCTGCCAGCCGAATCTCGTCGGCACGCCTTACTCGTATGATCCTAGTGCCATTGGCATACACTGTCAACCCCCTCCAGAAAGAAACTTCAAGAATCTTTACAACGCTCTTGTTTGGAGACGCAGGCGCTGTAAGGTTCGCAGGTGTGTGGTAAGGTGACAGGTAGGGAAGGATCGGGCGTGCGGGTAGGGCGAGGCAAGCGAAAGCACCTTCACCCAAAAGTCCGGCAAGAAGCAACAGCCCTAACCCCGTACCACCGGAAAGCGATGTGTGTCATTTCGACACAGGCAACTTGACAGGGAGAATGTGTAGCAAAATGACACACTTTACACCCGGCTTCCTCTTTTTCTCCGGTGGCATCGTCGCTGCCGGGATCGCCTATCTCCTTATGCAGCTTGGGCATAGCGCATACTGCCGCTTCGATGCTTGGCGTTTTCGCCGACCCATGAGGCGAGCCAAGTGAGTGCCATATGAGCCGGGCGATTGACTGTAACTGCCCGACGGGCTCGGATGATCCCGACCTGCACCATGACTACGGGTGCCGGGTGTTTGCCATGATCCCGAGGGCCCGGCTGCGGGAATACGCGGCTGTGGTGGCCGGGTGGGCCGAAACGGAGTTAGATGCGGATTCAGCGACGGGAAAGAATTAAATGCTGCCTTTTGAGGAGTTTTTGGCGACACTACCAACCCGGCCCACAAAACCCCCAATGCGTGACCCTATCGAGCCCGAGCTGCGTGGTCGCCGGACCCGGATGATTACCGAGATATTCGAGGTTCAGGCGATCTACCCGGGCGTGCTTGGCGATGTGATCTCCAAGCTCGGGGGCTCGGCCACGACGGACGAGCTGCATGCGGAGCTGGTGGGGCTCGGCTACCTGCGCACAGGCAAGCCAGTCCCTCCGCCTCCGGGCGAGCGTCCGTCGGTGTTCACGATTCAGGACGGGGACGAGTAGTGGCAGCGAGGCGCACGAACGTCGCAATGGCCGCGCTGCCTGTCATGCCTGCGACATCTTCCGAGGTGTCGACGAGGGCCACGCCGAAGTACCTGCGCGACATGCTCCGGGAGCAGTTCGGTCGATCGACGCTCAAGTTCCTGACCGACACCATGAGCGGGGACATTGGCTTTCCCCGGATCAAGCGCCGTCGCCGGAGCGATCTCGCCCATGACGACACTCGCTATCTGGCGGGCGACAGTGACGCGGCAAAGGAAATGGTCGAGATCGTGGAGATCGACCTTCCTACGGGCGACCAGCGGCTGGCAGCGGCATTCAAGCTGGTTGAGGTGATGATCCCGAAGCAGGCGGGGATAGCTGACGACGATGGGAACATGGTGCCGGGGGTGATCGTGCTGGGCTCGGACGACGTAGAGCGCATTCACTCGGGCGAGTCGGCGCAGGCAACCGCGAAGGTGGGTGTCGTGGATGATGCCGAGTACGAGGTCGTGTACGAGGACGTAACGAACATGGAGAACAGGTCGAGGGATGAAGCGCCCCGACCCATGTCGGAGACGGAGACGGTGGACCCGGCGGTCGCGGCTGCGATACTCCGGCGCAGGCAAAACGGGAATGGGAGGAAGGGATGAGGACCGACTGCAGGACATGCGGTGCTGAGTCGGACGCGCCACTGGAGCCCGGGGAGATCGCGTATCTCCGGTGCCTGATCGCCAACGACCGCCGTGAGCAGGAGTTCTACGACGACGAGGCGGAGAAGCTGAACACGCTCGACCCTGACCGACTCGACGCGCTCCAGCTTTTCGACAGGACCGAACAGTGAAGCGCCCCTGTTTACACACTTAATTCCAAGAGGAAAACATGAGTCAGGAACCAAACAAGCCGCTCCAGCACAAGGACCCGATCTGCGATGTCTGCGCGTTCGCGCTCGGGACAGACGGCGAGATCGCACGGAATCGCTGCGACACATGCTACACGAGACTGAACAAGGGAATTGGCCCGGTGCCGACCGTCGTGCGTGCGGCGAAGGACACACCCGAAGTTCCTCGCTGGTCGCAGGAATCAATCGCTGACATGGCGGGGGAATGAGGACCGTGATAAACCTCCTTATCCGCATTCTCGGCGCGGTCGTCGACAAGTGGACGGATTCAGGGTTCAAGCCGTTCTATCCGCCGCTTTGCGTGATCTGTCACGCCGGGTGGCAGATTGTAAACCCGGACTCGGTGATCTGCGCGAAGGGCCATGTCTTTCGCCGACCGAACGGCGAGGATCGTCCGCCGCTGCCGAACGCAGGCGACCATCACGGGGACATCTAACCCGGTGTGGACCTATGTGCTTATCCTCGCGGTACTTACGCTGCCCGTAGTCTGGCTCGCATGGTGGTCGAGGCCGCGCCGTTGAGTCACCCGAACGTGCTATGGGCTCCCTTCGCCGGGATGCAGTTCAAGGCGACGGCTGCGAAAGAGTTCGAGGTCCTCTGTGGCGGGGCGAAGGGGCCGGGCAAGTCCGATGTGATCATTGCGAAAGCGACGGGTCAGGTGGACAAGCCACGCTATAAGGCGCTCATCACGAGGGAGACGGGCCCGCAGATGCTGGAGCTGATCGACCGGACGCACCGACTGTACCCGCGCATGGCGTCGAAACCGTCGTGGAATGGGAGCGATCGACGCTGGACTTTCCCCTCGGGCGCGACGATCAAGTTCGAGGCAATCGCGTCGCCGGAAGATGTCGAGCGGATCATGGGTCAGGAGTGGGGTTTCATTGGCACCGACGAGGCCGGAAACCTGAAAGAGGAAAAGACGATCGACCTGATGCAGGCGGAAATCCGCTCGCCTGATCCGGCGATTGAACGCCAGTGGTTCGGCTCGGCCAACCCGGGGAAGTCGGGCTCTGTCTGGATCAAGCGGCGATTCATCGACAAGTGCGGGCTCGACGGGAAACGAATCTACGTTAGGCGTCTGACACTCCCGAACGGGCAGGTCGCCGAGCTGTCGCGCCGATTCATTCCCGGCACGGTGCTCGACAACCCGATCTACGCGAACGACCCGCTCTACATGGCGCAGCTCTACACGCTGCCCGAGGTGCTTCGGAACCAGCTCCTGTACGGTGACTGGAACGCCGGGATCGGGGCCGCATTCACCGAGCTGGAGGAGTCGGTGCATATCGTCCGGCCCTTCACGGTGCCGTACAACTGGAAGATGTTCGGCGGGTTCGATTGGGGGTGGGCCCACTTGTGGGTTTTCCTCTACTTCGCGGTGAACGAGGACGGCGACGTATGGGTGACTGACTGCGTGCGGGGCCAGCGGCACCGGATCGACGAGATTGCCGACCGGGTGAAATCACGCGGCGAAGTGCAGCGCCTCCAGTACATCACGACCGACTCAATCGCATTCGCCTCCAAGCCCGCGCAGTCGAAGAACACCGAGCCGACGATCATGGAGGAGATGCAGCGGCATGGCATTCTCCTGACTGCCGGGATCACTGACCGGAAGCGCGGACTCAACAACCTGCGCTACTACCTCGCATGGCGCGGTCTCGGGCCGCAAGGGACGGACGGCGAGCCCAAGCTCCGGTTTATGGACACGCCCGGGAATCGCTGGCTGTTCGACCAGTTGCAGGCAATGGTGACAGACGAGCACGACATGGAAGATGTCCAGAAGGTCGATGCAGACACCGAGACGGGCGAAGGGGGCGACGACGGGTACGACGCGCTCCGGGTCGCTATGGCGTCACGCCCGCCTCGCGGCATAGGGACGTTCATGCAGCAGCCCGTCAAGGCATGGGACACAGCGACGCTCAATTTCATGGTCGAGCACCTGTACCGGGATGGGCCCTTGCCGGGCGGCAGGAGAGCGGCAAGGAAAATCAAATCACTTCTAACACCGGGGATACGCGGTTGACGATACAGAAAAGGGCACCGATTGAGCGCAAAACTGAAACGATCTCGCAGTACTTCGACTTCGAGAGGATGCCGGAAAAGGCGGAGTTGAAGGTGAAGCGCGGCGAGCTGTACGCCGTCCTCACGCAGTTCCACCGGGCGAGCGTGCAAATGCGCTGGCCCAATCGCCTGTGGCGCTACCTGAAAAAGCCGTTGGGGTCGGGTCCGATCCCGGCGACGGAAGGGCCGAAGGGTGCGCCGACGGAAGGTGACTCGTGATCTTCGCGGGTGCGATGCTCGGGCTCGGGCTCTCGCTCGGGATCATCGCGGGCTTCATAGGTGCCACCCTGTTCGCCGACCGTCGCCACATGGCGGAACTCACGCGCCTCGGCAACATGCTGTCCGTGCATTCGCCCGAGCTGCGTCCGGCGGTTACGATCCCGGCGACAGCGGACCCGGTGACGGTCGCACTCGCCCGGGTGAACAGTGAAGCGACACGGCGCGGAGCTGCGGCAATCAAGGAGGAGTACGAGCGCCGGGGCATTCCGATCTCCGAGCAGGAAGCGACCATGCAGGCGAAGGCCGCAGTCTCCGGCAACCGTGAGTTTGGGGTGCGTGTCAGTGGATAACGGACCCGACAGGGCGACACTGGAGAGGGTGGAGCAGGCGCTTTCCAACCCGGGACGCGTTCCCTTGCTGCGTCCGTTCACACCTTCCGAGGCCGTTGTGGTCGAGCTGGTGATCCGGGGAAACAACGGCAAGGCGATCTCCGAAATGCTCGACACAAGCCAGCGGACGACGCACTTCCACGTTTACAACGCAGCGAGAAAAATCCCCGGCAACATGACCCCGGTGGCGAAGATTGAGGTGTGGGGAAGGTGCGCGAGCGTTGAAGTTCTGACAGGCGTATGGATCATCAACCCCGTTACATGACAGGGGATTGTTTTTGCGTTCAACATTATTTTCGGGCGGATAAGCCCGAGGTGAAATGATCGAGTCGAGCACGACCAGTACGAGCGTCACAGCCCGAGACAAGAGTTTCATTCCGCTTCGCGAGGACAACGAGCCGGATGAAGCTCGCGACGCCGACCGCCTCGCGTATCTCAAAACTTCGTGGGACTCACAGGACGACCTTGTTCGCCCGTACAATCGGCAGGTCGAGGAAAATGTCCGTATGCTCGCGGGCCAGCAGAACTCGGTCTATCACCCGATCTTGAATCGCTGGATTGACATAAGCGAGTGGTGGAGTTCGGACGAGCGCACATGGCGGCAGCAACCCGTGTTCAACCGCCTGCTTCCGTGGTTCATCATTACGCACGCACGCGCCACCGAGAACCTGCCGATCCTGACCTTCGTGCCGGGGCCGGACAGGATCGACGCCGAGCTGGCCGAGATCATGGACATCGCGCAGAAAATGTTATGGCGCGAACTCGGCATGGTGGACAATCACGACCGTATGGCGATGTGGATGATTACAGCCGGGCGCGGTCACATGATGTCCCGCATTGACCCGAACAAGGGCAAGCTTAAACCGTGGATCGGAGACGCGGAGCTGGAAGTCACCGACCAGTACGACTCCCCGATCTTGGACCAGTACGGCGAACCCATGAAGCAGCAGGCGAGCGACGTTCCATTCGACCAAGAGGGAAACCCACTTGCGAAGCTCCGCGCACTCGACGAAACAGGTGAGCAAACAGAGCTGGTCCCGCATGGCGAACCGCACGCGGAACCCGAGGGACAGCTATGCGTTGATGTGCTTTCGCCGATGCAGGTGCGCGGTGAATGGGGTCCGAGCGCGTGGCACAAGAAACGGTGGCACTCGTACAAAAGTTTTGTCACACCCGAAGAAATCTTTGAGCTGACCGGGCAGTACGTCGAGCCCGACGTAAAAACCGGGGGCGTCGCCGACTTCGGCGAGCTGGAGCGAATCCTGTTCGGCACCGGGTTCTATGGCGCGACCTCGGGCGACCCGATGAAGCAGACGGCGGGCGCGAACACGGACGGATATTGCGAGCTGACTACGCGCTACGAAATCCCGTCACCCCGGCCCGGAATGGAAAACGGGCGCATGATGCTCGCCACGAAAAAGACGTTGCTCTACGACGGCCCGCGCCCGGGGAACTTCAAGCATTGCTCGCCGATCAGGACATGGGAGTTCGTCCGCCTGCCGGGACGCTTCGGTGGCACTACGCCGCAGGAAGCGATGAACCCGATCCAGCGCCAGTACAACGAGATCGCGGGCTCCGTCTCGCAGCACGTTCACCTGCTGACCAATCCCAAGACGCTGATCGACGGGCGCACCGGGATTGAGGAAGGCAACTGGACCAACGCGCCGGGCGAGACGCACATAATCACGATGCCCAACGGGGTGTCGAACCCCGTCCAATACCTGCAAGCCCCTTCGCTCGGAAATGACACATACAAGCTCATGGAGATTCTACTCCGCGAGCTGACCGACATTGGCAACCTGAACGGCACGAGTGGAGCGCCTCCCGAGGGGAGCGATCCGTCTGGCGAGCTAATCAAAGAGCTGCGCTTCAACACCGACCGTTTCTTGGGGCCAACACTACGCAGGGCACCGGAGGAGTACGCCCGGTTGATCGAAGATTGGCAGGTACTCCTGCCTATGATATGGGACGAGGAGCGCACGATCCAGTACGCGGGCGAGGACAACATTGCCCGCACGATTGTCGTCCTGCCGCAGATGTTCGAGGAAGGGAACATCAATATCATTCCCGACGTTGAATCCATGCTCCCGGAAGGCCGGGGCGAGAGGCAGACCCGGGTTTACAAGATGTATATGGACGGCCTGCTCGGCATTCCCGGAGAGCCCGCGACGCTCAAAAAGTTCTACGAGCTGATGCACATGCCGCACATGAGCCGCGTCACGAAGGTCGGCGGCGTCGATCGCACGACGGCAGAGCAGGAAAACGGCCAGCTCCTGCAAGGCACCGACCCGCGAGAAATCCCGGTGTACGAGTGGTACGATCACGACGTTCACCTGACCGTGCTGGAGGACTTCATGAAGTCCCCCGAGTTCAAGAAACAGGACCCGCAAATCCAGTCCGGCTATGTGTTCCACCGGAAGGCGCACCAAATGGCGCAGGCGCAGGCCGCTATGGTCGGATTCCAGACACAGCAGGCCATGAACCCGCAGCCGATGTTGGGGGCAGGCAGCTCGCCCTCCGGCGCAGGCGCTCCGCCGAACACGAGCGTTCAACCTCCGCTCCCCACAGCGCCGAGTGGCGGTGTGCCGGGTGGAAACCTGCCGACTCTCCCAATGGGAAGCGGCGAAATGGAGATATAACGTGGCAGAAGATTCAGGCACCGCCGTCGCAGCTCCAGTAGCTCCGGCCCCGGTAGCACCCGTAGCACCAGCAGCGCCCGCAGGACCGCAGGAATCGGCAATCGACTTCGCGACGAGACAAGCCCGGGCCAACGTCGAAGCCGGAAAGTCGCTGCTCGCCGACACCGAGCCCGCGAAAGTCTCGCGTGACGAAGGCGGGCGCTTCACCGATCAGCCCCGGAAAGAGGTTGGTGCCGGAGCCGTGACGGGTGACGAGTCCGCTGATAGTGCGCCCGAGGCCGGGCAGGACGCCGCAGGGCACGACGAGGGTTCGGAGGTAGGTGCGGAGCCAGTCGAGGGAGATAAGGCCGCAGACGGGCAGCTAGAGGCCGAGGACCCGTTCGTGGTCGAGATACCCGGTCGCCGTCCAGAGGACGATCCGCTCCAGTACAAGTTCGAGACGCAGGAGGAGGTCGATCACTTCCGGCATTTAGTGAACGGCTTCCGGCGTACCGAGCAGTTGCGAGCCGAGCGTGCCGAGGTCATGGAGGCCCGGACGCAACAGAGGGAGTTCATTGAGCAGCTCCAGTACGATCCCGCGTCGGTTGTTCGTGAAGCTCTCGCCGACGACATCGAAACGCAGGAGTACATGGCACTCTCGCTCATCACGGACCCGAGGGTGTGGGCCCGGATCGCGAGCAAAGTCGAGGAGTTCGTCAACGATCCGCGTGAGCTCGCAGCCGAAGGCCACCGTGTTCGCGCTGACATTGCCGAGCGAAAGAACCATTTTCAGGAGCAGCAGCAGTTCAACCGCGTCGTTGACCGGAACGTCTCGGAAGTCAAGAACACCGTGCAGTCGCTGATCCCGGAGAATCTTTCGGACGAAGCGGCGCGACTTCTTTACAGCGATTCCATTGGCGACATAAAACGCTATGCAGAACAACAGGGACTAGATATTATTCCCGTTGAACATATTCCGGCTATTCTCGCCAAGCGCCTTGCCGCGCACGGCCTGAACCCGGTGGACAGCAGGACCAGTACGGGTAAGCCAGCAGGCGGATCACAGTCTCCCGCTCCGGTCGCCAGACCGAGCGCCAAGACTCTGCCGGAAAAGCCAGCCCCCAAGACTGGAGCACAGTTTCGCAAGGCGTCACAGGTGAGGCGAGCAGCCGCCGCTACTCCCGCTGGAGCGGGAAGCCCCGGAAACGCAATCACACCGCCACCCAATCAGTCCGTTGAAGAACGGCTCAAATGGCACCGCGAGCAGAATGCGAAAGGTCGCAAGCTGTCCGCGTGATTGGCCGTAACCCTTTGATTGAGAGTGTAAAGCTATGAAGCGAGTAATCACTTCCCGGCTTGCGGCTTTTGCGGTTCTGGCTGCGATGTTCCTCGTCGCTGCCGTGAATCCTGCATGGGCGTTTTCCGGTATTGGATTCGCCGGAGTAACGACCACGACTGCAAGCTTGGATACGCTGATGAAGGTGATCTACAGCGACCCCCTTATGCGCGACATCGTTTCCGATTCTGAGCTGATGGACCTGTTCAAGACGGACATGAATGTCAAGACAGAGGAGACCACTGGCGGCAGGTATATCGAAATGGCGCACTATCTCCGGCTTGCTGGTGCCGCAGGAGCACGCGCTGAAAACGATTACCTCCCGGTTCCGCAGCTTCCCCGTGCAGCCAATTCCAGAATCTTCCTGAAAAAGATTCTCGGCGTTGTCGAAATGACGGGCGACGTTATGGAAAAGGTTGTAAGCGACGAAGGCAGTTTCATCAATTACATGGAACGTGCGCTGCCCGATACGAAGCAGCGTGTCGTCAATGAAATTGACCGCATGTATATCGGCTATGGTGCCGCCATTAAGGCGCGTGTCGTGTCGGTCGTTGGTTCCGTGATCACGGTTGACCGTGCGCTCGGAGTCACTGGCTACGCCGACGCGTGGCTCCAGTTCTCGGAAGGCGAGACACTCACGTTCTCGTCCACCCCGGCTGGCGCAGTCCTAAAGAATGCAGGCACCACGCAGGCGGCTCTCGTTGAGTCAATCAACGAAACCAACAATGCGATCACGGTTACAGCAGATGCAGCCCTCCTCGCGGCAATCGCGGCGAACGACTACATCTTCGCAGGCGACCAGTCGGGAACGTCCTCACAGAACGGCGGAGTTGATCGTGAGATCAGCGGCCTCCTTGCTGGCGTGGACAACGGCGGAATCCTCGCGACGTACAACAACATTGCACGCGCTGGAAACCGTAACTGGAACGCTCGCGTGATCGACGGCTCTGTCGCGCCTTACAATGGCGTGCTGACCGAGGACCTGCTCATGGTGGCCGATGTGGCGACCTCCGCAGTATCCGGTGCCAAGATCGACGTTCTCGTCACGAACCCGCACGCTCCTATCGGTTACTGGAAGGCGCTGCGTGCAAACCGCGTTATCAACGATCCGAGAAGCTACACGGGTGGTGTTGCTGGTCTGTCAATCATGCTCGGCGACAGGACGCTCACCTTCAAGACAGCTCGGAAGCTCCCGCCGCAGATCGCGTTCGGGCTTACGACTTCCTCGTGGAGACGTTTCACGCTTGGACAGTGGGAATGGGTGAGCCGTGGCGGATCGGTGTGGAACCTCGTCACCGATGCGGTTGGTCGTAAGGATGCGTACTTCGCGTTCGGCAAGATGTACGAGCAGCTCGCGTGCATCAACCCGCGCCAGAACTTCCGTATCGACGGCCTCCTGCGACAGTTCAACTACTAACCGTGAAGCGGCTACTGTCTTACGAATCTCTCGGAGCGGTCGAGACTCCAATGAACCTGCTGGCGTCCCTCCGCGACTTGGACCCTACAATCGAACTCGTGCATTTCGGCGAGGGAGATTGGCGGCTTGGTGCTGTGCGGCTCACACCGCAGCGCGTCAAGGCGGGTGCAGCAATCCTCTACCAGCAGGAAATGATCGGTGCGAAGGCGTCGCCGAAACACATTCTGTTGGGAAAGCTGTTGCAACAGGGTTTCGCGCAGATCGCGCAGTACCAAGTTCCCGAAGGCCAAGATGTCGAGGGAACGGTGATCTGCCAGACGGGGAAGGCGGAGACGGATTACCGCTGCACGATTCTGGAAGATTTCAGAGCACGAGATCATGCTTTCCGTAACGATGCGGAGAGAGCGTTCGCGGCGCGGCTGGATGAAACCAATGACGAACCTGCCCGGCGCGAGCAAGAGGCGCGACAGGCAGAGTACCTACGCACAGATGGGCGGGACCATTACAGGCGGATCATGCGCGACCGGAAAGTTTTCGGTCACGGTGGAACGGCTGCGGCGGCTTCGCACATCATCATTCCATAACTTCTGAAACGAGAGGTAACATTGTCCGACAATTTCGGAAGCCGCGTAGTGGGAGAGGAGCAGGCGGCAAAGGCGGCGGCAAAGCGCATGGGCGGCGAGGAAATCTTCGGCGCTCGTGTACTCGGGTCCCACACCCATACGTCCGCAGATCAGGTTGCAAAGAGTCAGTCGGTGTTCGGCCCAAGTGTTGTTGAGGGCGCGAGCGCCGATAGCGTGTCGGTCGAGGAGCTGAAAAAGCTGCTGGATACGGCGACTGGAAATCCGACGCTGTTCGATTCACTCTACGAGGGAGAGCTGGTTCGTAGCGGTGGACCGCGCAAGGAAGCTCTCCGCGTGTTCAAGGTCACGGAAATCGGGATCAAGGGCGCGGGTCGGCAGCACATTCTCGACGAGATCAACTCGCTCCTCGGGGAGAACGAAAGTCTCGAAAAGCTGGCTGTCTCCGACATTGATGCACGCCGGAAGCAGGCAGAGCAGCAGGCCGACCGTGAGGAGGAGAACGCGGACTTGAAGGACGCGGAACGCCTCCGTTCACTCCGGCAGCGGGAGGAGGACTTGAAGGAAATCCATAAGTCCTCGAACGCTGGCACCCGCTCGCAGATTGTTTCGAGCGAGAGCACGGACGCGCAGCTTCGCCAGATCAAGGGTGAGGATGGAAAGAAGCCTGCTCGCAAGAGCACGGCGAAGTCCGCACGCAAGTCTGCCAAGAAGTAAAGAATCATGGCTGTAACAGTCAGTGAGGTGGTCGATGCAGTACGCGACGCACATCCGGCGTTCTCTCCGCAGAACGTCCCGGACAAGCCGCTGCTTCGCCACCTCTCTGACTACCAGCAGGTTTTAGCAGCACTCGCTTTCAAGAATAATCAGGAGTTCAACACGCAGCGCCTCATTGTTTTCTTCGATGTGGACGATGCGAATGCACCGGGAACGGTCGGTGCTGGAATGACGGGCGGCTTCCCGGCTGTTATCGCCGAGGACGGCACGTTCGAGATAGCAGACAGTGAGGCAGGTCTGGCTGTGGAACTCGCGCTCGACAGCGCGATTGTCCTAGCCGGACCAATCGTAGCAACGTCCGCGTCGGCGACGACATTGTTCCGCTTCGCGGCAGGGTACGCAGTCAACGCCTATGCGAACAAGCTCGTCGTAATCACAGCGGGCCGGGGCGTGGATCAGGTGCGTGTCATTCTCTCCAACACGGCGGACACGCTCACGGTCGGAGACTGGACCGCGAATGGGAATGGTGTCATTCCTGACGACTCCAGCGTGTTTAAGATCGTGGAACCCGTGGCGGCATTGACCGAGGGCCGCGCTGCCGTCGTGACGGGCATGATCCCGGTCGAGGATTCGGTCGGCTATCTCGTCCGGCTCACTGATGCAGGCGTCCCGTACATTGATTTCGCGAAGCCACTGGTCGCGACATTCGAGGCGGGAATCCCACTCCCGGCGACGCACCGGATTATCGGCGGCACGGTGAGCTACAAGACTGGAGCCGCTCGCGAGAGGTCGCGTGACCTCTACCTCGGGACGTTCTCAACCCGGCACTACACGCCCGGTCGCCCGGCAGCGTATGTCATGGGCGACGAGTTGTTTTTGTGCGGCGACGAGAATGAGTACGAAGGCGCAGAAAGTATCGACATTCGCTTTGTGCCGATCCCGCTCGCATTCGCTTCGTTCTCCGACTACATACTGCTGCCGACAGCCAAGCAGGCGCTGGTCGCCTCGGGTGCGCGGTTCGCGGCCCGGCGCGTTGAGGGGCTCGGCGAGAAGATCGACACGGGGTCGTTCACGAGCGAGCTGAACGCGCAGCAGGAAATCTTTCTCTCGGCAATTCTCCCGCGCACAAGATCGTTCACGGTGCGCGACACCCGGCCCGTCCGAGGATACACGCGATGAGCGGAATGGCTGTACCGGATAGCGCCTACCAGCTTTCAGGCCACGCACAGACGATCCCGCTGGTCGGTTCATCGACCGAGCGCGACCTCCTGTACCCGAGCCCGCGCCTCAACCAGCGCGTACAGATTCTCACCTCGGGTGACATACAGCGGTGGAGCGGTGCAGCATGGGCCCTCCTGAACGGCTCGGGCGGAGGCGGCGGGGGTGGAGTCGGCACTCCGATTACGGACTTAATCATCTACGCGGCCAACACGGTTGACCGGGACGCGCTCTTTCCTGCGCCACTGGCCGGGCAGCGGGTCCAGATCGGCACGGACGGGCACATTGAGAGGTGGAGTGGTTCGGCGTGGGTAACGCTGTTAGACGACCTCGTAGGGCCCGTGGGACCTATCGGCCCTATTGGCCTGACTGGCCCCGCTGGTCCATTGGGGCCTATTGGACTGACTGGACCTGCTGGACCCGTTGGACCGATTGGACCCACGGGGCTTACTGGTCCACAGGGAGCACAGGGTAACGTCGGGCTGACCGGACCTGCTGGCCCCACTGGCCCACAAGGCCCTGCTGGAGTGTCGGGCGACGCAGCCACTCTCGGCGGAACGACGCTCGCTGCAAACGTGGTCACGAGTTCGCTCACGAGCGTAGGCACGCTCGCTTCACTGGCCGTGAGCGGCGGCGTGACGGTGGGCGGGGCCCTGTCGATTGGGGGTGCGCTGTCTGGCGTTACGACGCTTGCAATGGCAGGTGCGCTCTCGGGCGCGACTTCTATCGCTATGAGCGGTGCGCTTTCCGGTGCAACCACCGGAGCTTTCAGCGGGCTTCTCCGGGGCTCCTCGTTGGGTGTTACGGGAGGTGTTGGTGTTGGCCTTGTCAATTTCGATAACTACACAGGGAGCAACTACGTCGGACTGACCGCTACGAACCAGCTCGACACTTATGTCGGTGGCGCTCTCCGCCAGCGGGCCACGAGTGTTGGTGGAACGCTTTACGGCGCGTGGGATGTAACCGGAGCACTTACCGGGGCGACAACAGGTGCTTTTAGCTCGAACGTCACGGTCGGCGGCACGTTGTCAGTGGTGGGCAATCACGTTTCCGACCTACTGTTCACGGACGCGCTTTACGATATAGGTAAAAGTGGACTGACACGGCCACGCGATTTGTTCCTTTCACGGAACGCCGTTGTGGGCGGCACGTTGAACGTGACGGGTGATTCGACGTTTGCGTCAGGGGCGACCAGTAAGGCGAGCGTAGGTGCTTTTACTCTGCCAACCGTTGACACGCTTCACCATCTATTTTTTGGGCAGGGAGGACTCGTCGCAGGGCACAGCGCCGCATCGAACTTGTATCTCGGCCAGAACTTTTATTATGCTTCTGGTTGGAAACGGCGGGTGTCGGAGCTTGCGTCACGGTTTTCGTTCGGGAGTGGAATCGTGACGTTCGACACGGCAGTAACGGGTGCCGCAGATACCGCAATTTCTTGGGTTGAAGCGGCGAGGCTTACAGCTTCGGCCTTCACGCACGCGACAGACGTTCTGTTCACGGACGCCCTGTACGACATAGGCAAGTCCGGCGCAACCAGACCCCGCGACGGGTTTTTCTCGCGCAACCTAGTCGTTGGGGGAATCGTGACCGTCACGGGCACCACTCTGCTCGGCGCGACCATCCCGACCGCGGTGGGGTCAACGACAGGAGACACGATAATCGGGGACGGAAATGCATTGCGCGGAGCGAATTACGGTAATGCTACGACCCGTAGAATGTTGAAGGTCAATTCCGTTGACAACATCGTCATCGGGGACGCAGCGGTTGGAATCTTTGCGAACGTGGGAACAGCGGCTACAGGTGTCATTCCGGCTTGGACGTCGGCAATCGCGGGCAGCATTTTTTGGGACTCGACCAACGACCGTCTCGTGTTTTATGGTAGTACCGGACGAAGGCACTTCGGCGCAGGTACAGCATTCTAAAACAAGGAGAAACACGAATGAAAAAAGCAATGTGGTTCCAATTCTCACCCGAAGCAGGGCTGGTGCGTGTCGGCTGGATCGCGCAGGACGTAGAGAAAGTGTGCCCGGGCTTGGTCGAGAAAACAGAGGACCGCAAGCGCGTGACGAACAAAAAAACGGGCGAGATATCGCATAGACGCCTGCGAACCACGACGAGGGAAATCAAGTATTCCGTCGCGCACATGAAGGCGTTCAAGGCGTTAGGTGAAGCACTGGAGAGAATAGAGGCAATAGAGGCCGCGGTTTTCGTTCAATAAAAAAGGGAAAAGGAAAATGAAAAAGACGCAAGCGAAGGACGTAGGGGTTTTGAACGAGCTGCGGTTGGAAGTGGCCCCGGCGACGGCACAGCAGGTGTTTCAGGCGGAGCAAGTTCGGGCGCAGACGCAGCAGGCGCTGGAGCTGGCGACGGACAGGGTGGTCGGACTCCTCAACCTCGTGGTCCGCGAAAAGGGGCACGGGGAGAAAAAGCTGCAACTGGTGGAAGTGACGGAAACGGAGCTAGTGTTCCGCGTAGAAAAGGCAAAAGCGTAAAGTGAGCAATCAGAGCGATACCGCGTATGGGCTTGCGGGCGGCGAAACTTCCGTCCCGCTTGTCGCGAACGTGGCGGCAAGGGACTTCATGTTCCCCATGCCTCGCCTCGACCAGCGCGTGCAGCTTGTTTCCACTGGAGAAATGCAGCGGTGGAGCGGCACGGCGTGGGTATCGCTCGGCACGGGTGGAACGCCGGGCGCTGCTGGCCCCGCTGGCGCTACCGGGGCGACTGGTCCGCAAGGGCCGACAGGACTCACCGGAACGACTGGAGCTGCTGGTCCGCAGGGTGTGGCTGGCCCGCAGGGCCCGCAAGGCTCACAGGGTTCGGGAGGCCCTTCTGGACCACAGGGGCCTACGGGTGCGTCAGGACCGCAGGGTGGCACTGGACCGCAGGGAGCGACTGGCGCTACCGGGGCGACTGGCGCTGCTGGCCCTCCGGGCCCGAACGGAGCCACGGGTGCCACAGGTCCACAGGGTGCAGCGGGACCCACGGGCGCGACGGGGGCCACTGGAGCAACGGGACCCGCGGGAGCGGTAGGCCCCGACGGAATCCCGTATTACGCCGATGTCGCAGCTCGCGATACGGCGTTGCCGTCGCCGTCGCTCAATCAGCGGGCGCACCTTCGGAGCTTGGGGGCGATTCAGCGGTGGAACGGTTCCGCTTGGGTGAATGCGCTTACCTCGTCGCTCACAGCTAAAAAAGTTTGGTGGATCGACGAGGAGGGTGGTGCGGACGGAAGCGGCATGGGAAACCAAGCGGCGGCGATCCTCGCGACCTATAACGCGATCCCGGATTACGGCACAATGGGAATCCCGTATGGCAGGTTCCGCACGCCGGACAGGATTGTATTCAACCGCTCGGTCAACGTCGAGGGGCATGGTCCGGGGAGCTGCCTCTGGCTGGAGCAGGACGTTTTTCCTTATCCGTCATGGCACACAGACGGTTATCCCGGGATTCAGTTCGGAGTTCCTTACGCTGGTTTCGGCGGAATTGCGCGAACACAGCAACACCTTCGTTACGCGAACTTTTCCGTTCAGGGCGCGAGCGATGTGAACCCGAAGTACGGCCTCGGCATGTTCAGCGTCATGCACTCGACCGTAGAAAATCTGCACTCAATGGCCCGTTGCCAGAGAGCGCCGACGTACCTCGCAGCATGGAACGGCACCAAAGCAGAGATTCTTTGCGACGCGAACTCGGGCGCTGGTTCGTTTCCGCAGACGACTTATTTCAATGGCAACCCGACTGCGGTGTCGGGCGCGACCGCCACGGTCACGCCGCCGACAACTTGGACCGCGAACGGTCTGCGCCGGAAGTTCCTGCACATTGCGTCCGGCCCCGGGTACCTTGCGCCACCTGTGGGTCAACCAGAAGAAAGCACCGCCTACCGCATCATCAGCCACACGGCGGCAGGAGTAATGACCGTCGCTAGCTGGTACAACAACGGGCCACCCGACGTAACCAGTGTGATCCGCATATTCGACGGGCTGACATATCCAAACAAGGAAGCCCATGTAATCCTCGGGACACTGGACGGAGTGACGGCACCCTTTCCCGGTCGTCCGGCGTGGGTGGACGGCTACGATCCTATGAACGCGAACGAGTTTCGTTTCGTGCTGAGAGGAAATAGCGGGGACTCGGGTTCAGGGTTATTGGTCGAGGCGCAGCTCGCAGGCGGCAACAATTCCTATCGTGGGCTCTTTGAGGGTTTCTCGGACAGCGGCTCCTATAACGCAGCGTACGGGGTTCCCAAGTATTGCGCGAAAATCTACACCTCCCTCGGCTTCAAGGTGGAAGGACACTTTGAGGCGGCGGGGTTGGTTGGAACCGACCCCAACCTGATCCTCGACGGTAGTTGCCACAACTTCGAGATCGGCCCGAACGCCTATGTAGATCAGGAGCTGAGAATCACAAACTGCTTCGGGTTCGAGATCAACGGCGGTATTTACACGCGGGTCAATCGGGTCGGGACGACTGCTGCCTCGGCTCATCGTATCAGCCCTGCCGCCTATGTCGGGACGTTGATCTAATGGCAAACACGATTACGCCCCGGCAGATCATCACTCGCGCCGTTGCGAAGTCGGTTAAAAGCACGGTGCTCAATCAAACGACGGAAGGGCTCGACCGCGTGAAACAGATTGTCCGCACGATGTTCGTGATCGCAGCTCGCGTGAATCCCGAGTTTTTTGTGGGCAGCGCGACGGTTGCTCACGACGCAGGCATTGGAGGGTGGGCTGTTCCTGATTCCGCAGAGGCCGTGTTTTTTGTCGGCACCACGAGGACAGGGGAGTGCGCGATCCTCACGTTTGCGGACCGGACAATGGAGGCGGGCGTGAAGGCGTCGGTGTATCGTTTCGGGCAGAAGTTCAACACTCCGGGCGGCACTCTCGACCCGAACGCCGCAGACAGCGCGGTCATGTATTACTCGCGCCGACCCACCGATCCGGTTGGTCTGGACAACGCAATCGACGGCGACTTTCCAGTGAACCACAACCAGCTCCTGATCGACGAAATGGCCGTGTATCTCGCGATCAAGGACGGCAGGCCCGACGACATCGAACTATTCAAGCAGGACCGGGACAACTCGCTCAAACTGTTCGTCGCTCACATGGAGCACGCGACGCTCGGCGTTCGTATGCGCTACCGCGGACAGCGCGACCTTCACACCAATTCGATTATCGCCCTGTCGTCGCTGCTCGCTGGCGGCACCTCTGTTCCGCTACCGGGATAACTGAATGTCACGCGAGAGGTTTCCGCTTGCGTTCGGCAAAGGGCTCGACCGCGCAGCGGGAAGCTCGGTCGTGGACCCGGCTGCGTTCGACGACCTCCAGAATGTCCACCTCCTCGCGGGAAAGATGGAGCTGCGCGGCGGGCTTTCGCTTGTATCGACATACGCGGGCGAGGACTCGGTTATCGGCGTTTACCCGATCCGGGCGCAGGGTATTTCAGCGACTCTCACATACAAGGCATCGACTGGCGTAGTCAACCTTTACCGAGGCACGGCGGACGGCTTACTTCCGGCTCTCGTCGGAACAGTGTGGACGCTTCCAGCGGGCTCGCCATTCCCGAAGGTGTCGGCAACCGATGTGTACGACAAGCTGTTCCTCGCGCACGACGAGGAGTTCTACCCGAAGCGGCAGGTCACGCGCTATTACGATCCGAGCGCGGGCACGATCACGACCCTCTCGCTCGACCTGAACTCGACTGTCGCCGGGCCGGGCGATGCCAAGTTTCGCGGCGTGACCTCGCACCTGTCGTACCTCGTGGGGTGGGGCTACGGAAGCGAAGCTGCGGGTGACGACAACCGGGGTGAGGTTATTCGTGTCAGTGACCCCGAGAACCCGCTCCTGTTCGACCCACAGCACTACTTCCTCGCAGGCAAGCGCGGCGACCCGGTGATTGGTTGCCTGACTGCGGGCTCGGTGCTTGTGGTGCGGAAGGCGAGCGAGTCGTACTTTATTTCCGGCTCCAGCCGAATCGACTTCACGATACAGCCAAGCGATCCGCACTTCGGGGTTGTCGCGTCCCGCCTCATGTTCAGTGTCGGGGACCGCAATTATTTTTGGTCGCACGCAGGCCCGCGCATGTCGGCGAGCGGTAGCGACTCGAACGACTTGGCCTTGCCGCTCAATCTTGCCGACCCCGGCGCTTCCGAGGCGGCTTTCGTTTCTGATCCGGCCTCGGGTTTCTGCGCGTACAACCCCGAGCGGCAGGAGCTGTGGTTCGTGTTTGAGCGGTGGGCATATGTGCTGCACCTTCGGAACGAACAGGGCCTTCGCTGGAGCTACAACCGTTTCGGCGTGCAGCTCTCGTGCGCGGGGCTTCTCTATCGCTCGCAGGGCACCGGGCTCGTGGTGGGAATCGGTCCTCCGACCTATCCGCAGATCACCGCAACCGGGAACCCCGCACAGACGCAGTTGTCGGTCACATGGACCAATGTTGGCGCTCCGGCTGGTGGTGAGCTTGCCGAGGTGTGGGCCCGTGAATGGACCAACGCGACCACGCCCGGCGCGTGGGTGTTGAAGCTGGACAACATCGCGGTCGCGGGCGCGTCGCAGACAGCAACGACAACGGGAAATCGCCCCGGCCTCTATCACGATCTCGCTGTCCGGCACAAGACGAACACCGGGCTTCACGCGCAGAACTACACCTCGGGCGATCCTGCGGTGTGGCCTGCCGAGTCGCGCACCTCGAACATCGCGACGATCACCGACACCCCGGCGATTGTTTCCATCGAACGTGACGAAGATGTCCTGCGCCTTCACTTTGGAGTCGTGGCGTCGGACCACCTCTCGCGGAAGATTGAAAAGAACTACAACCTCGGTGCTGGTTGGGAGCTTGGCGCGTTCACGCCCGGAGCTGCCGAGTTCGGCGAGTGGGTCGTCATTCCCGCTGACCGGGAAAAGACAATCGACTTCCGCGTGCAGTATGTCACCGACTACACGAGCGGGCCTTACAGCGCGACATCGACGAAAGGCCCGGGACTGGATGAGCCGACCGGGCTCACTGTGACGCCGCAATGCTTCCTGACCACGCAGTCCGGGGCCGCTGTCTCGTGGACCTCCGCGTCCGGCAACGTGAGGATTGAACGCCAGAAGAACAACGAGGAGTGGGCGGCTGTGACGGTCGAAGCTTTCCCGGCTGCATCTTTCGACGACTATCCACTCGACACTGGGCTCGGCACGACGTACAAGTATCGCATTCGCCGCGAAGCTGTTGGCTCCGACAGCTCGGCGTGGGTGACGAGCGGGTCCAATGTCATTCCGTTCTGTGGTGGCGGGGAGGGAATGTGATCCGAGGATACTCACTGTTGCTCGGTCGGCGCGATGCAGCGCGGCTCGTGCTCGCGGGGTCGGGCTATGTTGACGACACGGCGCAGCACAACCTCTACGCGAAAACGGATTTACTCTTTCCGGCAGGCCACGACGGCGAGTGCGTGTTCCATTCCGTCTCGCTCACCGTCGCGTTCAAGAACTCGCTCACGTTCTACGTCACGCCGATTGTCGATGGTGTTGCGCTGGAAAGGCAGTATCTTGCGTTGCCGGGGAACGCGGCAGCGAGCAAACAGGTGATAACCCGCGAGCTGGCAATCTCGATTCCAGTGATTGAAGGCGCGAACGGAGAAGTTGGCCGCGTGTCGCCGAGGGGTTCGATGTTCCAGTTGCTGGTCGAAACCCTGTGGACCGTGAGTGGTGCGGCGTATCTAAGCATTGAGAATGCAGATGTCGAAGTTGAAGTCGTTCGTGAATCCCGTGCGCCGAGTGCCCAATGAAAATCGGAGACGTTCGCGTGAAAGGTTTTACCGCTGCAACACTGGCGGCACTGGAGACGGCGATCAACGATTGGACGAAGGCGTCTGGCGGGGGAAAGATGTTCGTCGGACTGGAATACGAAGTCGATACTACTGGAGCATTCACCGCACTTCTGTCGTACACAGGTTGAGGAATTAAACATGGCGACCCCGAATCCGTACCTCTTGATGATGATGAAGCGGGCGAACGCTTCTGCCGCTGCTCCGACTGACGAGCGCGGTCGTCTCGTGCAGCAGCAACAGCAGTTCATGGATCAAGCTGGCGCTTCCGGGAGCCAAGCCGAGTCGGAGTACATGAGCCAAGCAGCGAACTTCGATCCGCAGGCCGCGATCAACGAGTATGCTCGCGGGGCATGGGGCGAATCACAGGCCGGGATGAAAGACGAGTTGAGCAACCTGCGTGGTCGAGCTGCGGGAACAGGCCGTCTCGCCACCGGGTTTTATGACGAGGACGCCGGACAGGTTGTGCAGAACACGATGAAGAACTTCGGCAATAGCATGGCGCAGACCGCGGTGCAGGGAGCGCAGATGCGGCAGAACAACACTTCTCGCCTCGCCGAGTACGCGAACAACAAGCAAAATATGTACATGGACGCGCTCATGTCGCGGAGGCAGGAGCTGGAGAACAACAAGCGGGAAGGTGACGAGCGAAAGCGCAGGCGGAGGCGCGGGATCGCTGGCGCTCTCGGGACGGTAGCTGGCGGTGCTCTCGGTTTTGTCGGCGGTGGTTTCAATCCCATGACCGCGATAGCTGGAGCAAAAGCGGGCAGGGAAATCTTCGGAGGATTTTAACATGGGACGATGGGACTTGAACCTTCGCGATAAGTGGCGTGACGACGAACCCACGGCAGGTGAAGGAATCAGCCGCGGCATAATGACCGGGCTCACCGAGTACGCTCGTCAACAGCAGGAAGGCGAGGCGTGGGAGAACGAGCAGGCGGCGGCAGGGCGTGGCCCTGTTACTCGCGACAACCGTTCGATCATGGATCGCCTGCGCCGTCGCCCGGCAATACCGACCCCGACGCCGTTCAACCCGCAGGCCACGCCACAAGGCCGTTTCCCCGGCGTTGACCTTTCACCACAGGGCGCGGCCCCCGTTCCCCTCGGTGGCCGCAGGCAGGGTAACATCTCCGGCGTCGATCCCATGTTGCAGGGAATAGCTGGCCGACTCGGCGAGCAGATTTCAGGTTCCGTGCAGGTGTCCGGCGACACCACCGACAGGCAGCAGGCCATTCCTCGCGATGAGTTCGCCCCGAGCATGACCACGCTCAAAGGCCCCGGTGGCCGCAGCGTGACGTATGACCGGAACGCTCCAGTGCGCCAGAAGATGCTCGCGGACAAGCTCGGGCGGGAAGCGGAGCTGGACATGTACGGGAGAAAGAAAACTATTGACGGTGACAACGAGATCAGGGTCAATGCAGCGAAGCCGCCAACAGGCGAAAGTTTCGAGAACAAGGCGAAACTGGAAGGACTCCAGCACAGCTACCGTATGGCGGAAATCGCCCGCACGGCGGCGTTGCGGGCTGGCCGGAACGACGAGGTGGATGAACTGACACGCGAGCTTCGCCTTATGGCGGCAGAAGCGCAGCAAGCAGGGGTTGAGTTGCGCCTTGCGGGGGAGCTGTCGCCCTCAAACGGAATGGACCGCCGTATGGCCGAGCGCACGCCAGAAGGTGCTGCTCGCGTGGCGCGTGGAGATTCCATTTACAACGCGGTAAGTGAAAGGGTCGGGCGGAACCGCGACCGCCTCAACAGAGCTTCGGGTCAACCGCCAGCGCCTCCGCCACGCGAGCAGGTTTCCAGCAATCCCGCTCACATCAAGCAGCGCCGAGACTTTTTGTATGACGCTTTTCGTAGCCGTCCAGAAGGGAGGAACGCCAGTGAGGCCGCGATCAGGCGGGCGGTTGAGAACGCGATGAAGAAAGCAGGTTGGCCGATCTAGTGGCTGGCCTTTGGGACGACAAGGACAAAAAGAAAAAGCGGCCTGATACGCCGCCAGCTCCAGCTTTGCCCGTAATTGACCTGTGGGCCGATAAAGACGAGGTGGAGCCACTCTCACCCCAATCAGGGGTTTCGACGCCTCCTGCGGTCACGCCAGCGCCACGGCGGGGCATTGGGGTTCGGCTCGGCGATGCCGTATCAGACCTCTTTGCTCCTGCCAGCAAGTCAGGGTTCCAGCCGGGTATGGCCGGGGTCACGGGCGGCGGTAGAACTCCGGGAGTAAATCCGCTTCGCGCACCCGACGACAACACTCTCCTCTCGACAAGCCGGACACGCATGGTGGGTGGCGTTGAGCTGCCGTCTGCGAACAACGCGACGACCGTTATCAGCGCGAAAACTCCCGTGTCTGCCGGGAAGCTGTTCGAGAACCGGGTCAAGATGGAAACCCGGAATTGGGCCGAGCGCGAAGGCGAGCGGCTCGACAGTGGCGTGCCCGACTACGGCAAGCTCACGACAAAGGCGTCTGCCATTGCTCCTCGTTTTCGTGCAATGGCGGAAAGCGCGATGGACGAAGCCGACCGGATGCGTGTTGAGGGCGGGGTTGAGAACGAGAACGAGGCGAAGCAACTCTCCGCGAGGGCGATCAACACCAATCGTTTCGCGGACGCCTTCGAGAAAAGCGACACCTTCGGTGCCAAGTTCTTGTCGTCGCTCCTCGGGATCGTCGAGGACCCATACGCCGACCACAAAAAGCTGACAAGGCAGGCGGTCGAGCGGGGCCTGATCTTCTCGCCGGAGGAGCAGGTTGCTCGCGGGTATGTCGCGCCGACCAGTTCGACGCCGAAAACAACGGCGGGCCGGGTTGGAAAGGAAATGGGAGCTTACGCGCTCGGTCAGGTTCCATTGCTCGGTGCCGAGAGTATGGCGCTGCGCGGCGTCGCTGGCGCTGCCAAGATGTTGCGTGCGCGTGGAGCCGGGCGGTTGTCCTCACTACTGGATGAAGCTGCCGCGCTCAATACGAGGATGGGCCCCCGGGCGGCCGGGACTGTTGGCTTGCGCGAGTCGGCGGGAGAGTTCATCGAAGAAATCCCGGCGCTCATGCGTCGCGGGTCGTGGCAGGGTAACGTCGCCGGAGCTGCGACAGACTACCGCTTGGCGCAGCAGGAAGGCGACCCTGATCCACTGGCCCGCGCCGTCGAAGGTTTGGTAATAGGTGGACCCGCTGGTGCGTTGCTAGAGCCCGTGTTCGAGGGTGTGGGCCGGACGCTTGGCCGGGGAATGCGGACCCTCTCGAACGGCGTCAAGGGTGTTGGCCCGAGTGCAATCGCAGCGGCTCTGGATCAGTCTCGCGTTGACGACGGCAAGACTCCTGTCTCTGGCAAGACGCCGGAAGCGCAGGAGATAGAGGTTGCAGCAGCCGAGGCCGAAGTGAAGGGCAAGCGTGCCGAGCTATTGGGCGAGCTGGAAACTTTCCGCGACCGATACCCGGATGATGTCGGGCGTGCGGCGGACGCTCGTGATGCCGAGTACCAGCCAGCCGGAGAGGGTTGGTGGAAGGAGAACGTCCCGGCAGAGCCCACGCCGGGCAAGGTCGTGGTGCCCGAGACTTACAACGGTGCGCGTCGTCCGGCACCCGACACCCCACTTCGCACCTCTGTCGAGATCGCTTCCGAGAAGGCGGGCATTGAGCCGCCGTCTCCGGCCCGTGCGGCGGTTGATGCGGAGGATATGTCGCGCAACATGGAGAGGATCGAAGCCGAGCAGGCAGCCGCCGACGCGCAGGAGAGGATCGCGCAGGCAGCAACGACGGCTCCAGATAAAAAGCAGGGACCGCTCATGTTCGGGCAGACGATTGCCCGCGCAGTTCGCGAAGGCCGCGCCGGAAGTCAGGAGCTTTCGACTCACCTGAAACAACTGCGGGACAATTCTCCGGCGCAGTACAATCACGCGGTCGCGGGTGTCGCCATTGGACTCGCGGGCCAGAAAGCCGACGACGAGGATAAGGGCTGGATCGTCGCGCTCGCGTCTCTCGGCGTCGCGTCTCCGGTGATATGGGGAATGGGTAAGATGCTCCTCGAACATCTGGACGACGCACGAACACCGTTCCATCTGGAGCACGGGGAGCGGCCGCGTGACGTTTGGGCCAATGCGGAAGTTGCGAGCGAGAGCCAGCCGGGCCTCAACTCCGCCGAGCTGGCGAAGCTGCCTTATCGTGCCCGGCAGCTTCTGGCTGTAATGTCGGACAAATGGGTAGAGCGCCCGATTCTCGTGAGCGAGGGGATTATTAAGCCGTCCCTCACGAACCGGGTTGCCGCCCGCATTCGCGGAGAGAGGTTGCCACCTACGACCGTGGATGCGGAAACAAAACGCTCGACGGGTTTCTGGCTCGACCCCAAGACCAAACAACGAGACGCGAACCCGTCTGTCATTCTCGGGATTTCCGGCGTGCCCGGCGAGGAGGGGGCGATCACAGAACCTCACTTGCTGCGGGCGCAGGCACGCATTGGTGCAGCCAAGAAACAGTTTGGACTTTTCCACGCATACGAAGTTGACCCCCGTGAGGGCGAGCCGAACAGCGTAGCCGTCGTGCTCCGCATGAAGCCGGAGATCGGTCACGAACGGGCGGGTCAGGTTGTCGAGGGCCTCCTTTCGGACGACGGGAACCGGAGGTTTAGCGGGGCGAGTATCTTGCCGAAGGACCCGAACGAGGTTATGATTGTTGTGGATGAGGGTGCTGATCCCCGCGAGGTTGCGGCGAGAGCCAAGACCCTTTATCCCGACGAGGTGTTCGACTCCCGAATTACCGCCGTCAAGTCCAACTACGTTTCCCGCGACGGGGAGCTGGTCGATCCAAAAACCGGGACCAAAAGCAAGGTAAATAACTATGAAGCTATTGTCGAAGATTCTGGCGGGCTTTCGACCCAACAAGCCGCAGCACAATCTCGTGCCGAACGAGCCCATGTTGGAATTGCCCGCGTGGCTCGCGGAATTGCGACCGAACAACGCATATCTGGAGCTGCGGAGGCAGCAGCGCGGAGAGTCGCCCGTTCTCCCGAGTTCCGAACCGCTGCCACTATCACAGGGGCTAGTGCGCTTGCGGGAGCAGCGGGCGATGATGAGGACAAGCGAAACCTAGCTCTTGCGGCGGGCTCGCTCGCCGTCGCTGGAGGACGGGTAAGCCCTGAACTCTTTTCCCGTGTCGCCCGCGCCGTCGAGGGACTCCCGAAGCGGTGGGACGAGCCCCGTTCTGCCGCCGAGTGGCTCCAGAAACTCGACTCTGACAAGAGCTTCAATAGGCGCGAGTATGAACTCGTGCTGCGGCCCGAGCTGGAGCGACTCGCTCGCGGAGAAAGCAGCAGCGAGCACCGCATTGTGCGCGGCGGCGAGGTTGTCGAAAGAGCGATAGGCGAGAGTGGGTTGCGCCAACTCAAAGAGAAGTACGCGATCCGCGAGGACAACCTCACCAAAACTTTCAGCATTGACAGCGACTCAATGGAGCCGGACGGCGGGCAGCTCGTCACGTTCGAGAAGCCCTCCAGCAAACTCACTCGCGCCGATGTGCTGGACCTCGCGAAACAAAACGCTATCCAGATAGATCAAGTTCGCCTCACTGAAAAGGGCGATCCGATCACTCCGGGCAGAGGCGTCAAAGGGCAGGCCGAGGAAAAGAACACTTCCGGCTGGACCGTTGACACAGAGGAGAGACGGAACGCCGGGCCGACCGAGAGCGCGATATGGGACGAGCTGGAGTCTGAGATTGAAAACGCAAAGAGTGAGGAGGAGACTTACGCCCGAGACTTGAACCGGGCGGCAGAGCGATCAAGGGGCACGCTCGAAGAACTCGGTGTTGGGATGGACAGCGACGCCGTGTGGCACGACCTCGTGGGAGACATTCACGACGCTATCAACGAGAGCGGCGAGGGTCATTGGGACCCGTCGTATCGTCCGCCCCGAAACTCGCCGCTGGACAGGACCACTGGTTATCGCAGGCCGAGCCACCATGACGTACTGGCCGACGCGGTGCAGAAAGCTCTCGACCGGATAGAAACCAAAACCGAGCCGGAGTTGCCTGCGGGGTACGAGCTTCGTGAATCCATTTCCGGCCCGTCGAAATATCACATTGCCGATGGAACGGGCCGTGTCATGGGGAAGGGCGATACCCCCTTCGAGGCAATGGCGGACCTCCCGAACCCTACCTATCCTGAGTTCGGCAACCTCGAAAACATGTTCAGGGGCTTTGAGGTCGGGCAATTTGAAGGTGAGTGGCAGGCGTCCGGGAAGTACGCCGACAATGTGGGTTATGGCGAAACTCGCGCCGAAGCGGTCGAGAACTTCGTCAGGGAGAACTTCAACACGGAGGAGTCCCGCGACGATCTCTCGCAAGAAATCTCCGACGCCATTAACAGCTACGCGGAGGAGTACGGCCAGTACGAATACTGGCGCAGCGAAAACAGCTACCTCCTCGACGGAGGCGATTATGCGGTTGAGATGAGGGAGCACGACCTCGGTGAGGCGAGGGAGCAGGACGAGGCGGACGGATGGGTCCCGCCGTCGAGCATAGACCTACCCGAGGGTTCCTCTGCGGCCAAGTCCCTTGTCCGCGAGAATATCTCACTGGAGTCGAAGGGCCGTGCTGGATGGGCTGGCACGCAGCGCGTTCCGGGCGGCACGAATTACCGGGAACTGATTAACAGGTACGTCAACCGGGATGGTCCCGCGTTCAGGGGCCACAGCTTCGGCGGCGGGTCCTCCGAGAACGTGGCGGTGTGGGTGCGTGCAAGCGAGCATCGCTACGTCCCGGCGACAGAGGAAGTGAGGAACTCACCGGAACTCGCACGGCTGTCCGAGGCCCGCGACCGCATGGCCGATGAAATGCGCGACCTCGAAAATCAGGCGAAGGAAATCGTTGGCCGTCACCTGTCCGACGAGGAAATGGAAGCTGCCGCTCGCGGAAACCCGGCGCTCGAACCGATCCGCGAGAAAGCGCAGGAGCTACGAAGCGAGATCGACGAGATCAACAACGAATACGAGCGGACTGAAACTGCGCTGGCGCACGCGAATCCTGATGCCGAGCCGGAACTCGTGCTCAACGGCTTCGAGTGGCAGAGCGATCACAAACAGAAAGGTGAGGCGGCTGGCTTCGGTAAATCAGTTACGGCGATGGACCCGGCAGAGGCAAGGCGATTGAGGGTGCCGCTGGATGCAGAGCACGCCCGGGTAGAGCGCGAACTCGACGCTCTAAGGGATCGTTATACCGAGTTGCGAAACGGGCTGGCGGATGGGAGGGGGTACATGTACCTCGGAGAGATAAGAGGGGAAAGGCAGGCACTCGACGCCGAGCGCGATGAAGTCCTCGACCAACTAACCAACCTAAACCGCCAGACGCAGCCCCGCCTCCTGCCTGACAGGGCCGAGGCCGAGCGTCTCGCACGCCGCAAGGTCAAGCTGCAAGAGGAGCTGGACGCCCTCGAAGAAAAAGCGAACGAACCGAGCGACGAGGGGGCCCTGACTGATGCGGAGTACGACAGAAAGGGCGAGCTGGAAAAACAAATCCGAAAGATCGACGACGCGCCCGTGGTCCCGGAGACGGTGTTCGATACGAACGAGACGACGTTCGGGCTCGCGGCTGCGACGCTCCTCTACGAAGCTGCATTGTCAGATGTGGACCGCATTGCGTGGTCAACCGCCGAGGCGCGTAACAAGCACCCGGACGTATTGCTTTCACTGAAAGCCGGAAAGGCGACGTATGATGTGGGCGCGACGAGCGCGGTAAAGCGGCGGTTGGCCGAACTCGGGTACAAGAATGTTGTGTTCGACAAAATTAAGCTCGGCGGGTACTCTCACTGGTCGGTTAAGGCCACGCCGGAGATGAAGGAGACGATCAAGAGGGTCGGCTTGTCGATGCTCTCGCTTATGGCGATAGCGGGCATGCCCTCGACCCTGCGGGCGCAGGGAAAGAAAGAGGACGAGGAGGCGTTCGTTAAGTCGGCAGGGCTCGGCGGAAACGCTGCTGCTATCGCCGTCGTCGCGCTCGGCCTCGCGGCAATGCGTCGCGGTGGGCACAAGTTCAAGCCGTTCTCGGCTCCACTGGAACCTGCTCTCCGCATGTTCGGTCGCGTGAGCACGCCTGCTGCAATGGCGGGCTTGGCTTACGTCCTGTCGCAACAGAAGGATAGAAACTTTTCCGACATGGCTCCGTGGGTCGCGGGGCTCGGTGCGTTGAACGCAATCGGGATGAAGAATCTCGCGAAGGCGGGCGACAAGAGCACGGTCGCACTCTTGAACCAGCTTAAAAAAGTTCCGTTCCCGGTGATGGGCGCGGAGAACATGGCGCAGTTCCTCAACCCTGAGAAGCTGCTCGTGCCAGAAGTGCGCGAAGCCCTCGACGGCTGGAGAAAGCTGCGCTCGAAGGGAGCCGCGAAAGGTCAGGTGCTGTCTGCGCGTGCCAAGAAGCTCGGGGGCGCAGGTGATCGCGCCGTCTCCGACATTATTGAGAGCGAGGCATGGGAGGACATTGCGAACATCGACCCGAAGAAACTGGACGATGTGTTCACTGTCGCGGCTGCAATAGAGAAAGAGCAGGCCGAGCTTACGCAGCTCATGGTGAGCGAGAAGTTGCTACCGGAAGGCACCAGCTCGGACGGCTACCTGAAACGCTTCTACGCGGAGTGGGAAGCGTATGATGTCATGGCGAACACGGGTGGCCGGACCAGCATTGCACCGCAGAAAAAGAATCCGCGCATTGGTGGCGAGAAAACCCGCACGCTCGACATTCCGATCCGGGAAGCCGAGGCAGAGCTGTCGGCGGCGAAAGCGTCGGGCGATGCAGCTCGGATCGCAGAGGCTGAATCCAAAGTCGGCGAGGCGCGTGCTGTCTCGTACTCGCAGCGGCTGGAGCGGGGAGAGCTGCGCGAGGCGAGCTTCCGCGTGGGCCGTTCATTCCCGCAGAAGTACGCCGACGTTGCAGCGGCCAAACTGTTCCGCGATCTGCGCGGCGTGAGTGGCGTGATCCACCCGGAGTATCTCACGGCGCTCGACGAGTTTATGGCAGCGCGGGAGATGTATAAGACTGCCACGAGCAAGGCCGACAAGGATGTGGCGAAAGCGATGATGGACGAGGCGGAGCTAAAACGCCTCACCGTCTCGCGGCAGTTCAGCGTGAAGGGTGGTGGCTATGTCTCGCTGCCGGACAATAAGTCGCTCGGCGTCTTGAAAGGCATGGTCGTCACCCGCGACGTTGCCAACTCGCTCAACGGGGTGCCGAACATCCGCACGGTGGACAAGGTTCTCCAGTGGTGGAAACTGTCCAAGACTGTCGCCAATCCGGGAACGCACATCGCAAACGTGATCTCCAACCTCGCGGTGTCGCACATGCACGGGCTCTATGCGCCGGACTTGCTGCGCCTGCTGCCTGCTGCCGCAATGGACCTGAAAAAATACAACGACGCCAAACTCGGGCGGGCGGCCGGAGTGCTCGCGAAAGCTGCAACGAGAATCTCGGTCGAAGGCAAGGCTGCGCAGGCGCTGGCGGAAGCTGGTGTGCTTGATCTCAACTCTGTCACGGCTGGAGCGGAAGGCGCGGTCGGTGCCAACATCAAGTCCGAGAAAGGATTGCGCGAGCTGCTGTCCACGACACGGCCCGAGACGGCGAAGGTGCTGCGTGATCGCGGCGTCCGCGAGTCGTCGTCTCCTCGCGCCGTGCAGGCAGTCGGCAAGATCGCAGGCAAGGCGTGGGGAGCGGTGAAAGAAACCTACGCGAACGAGGACAATCTCTTTCGGATCGCCATGTACTACAAGCGACTGGAGGAAGGAAAGACTCACGAGGTGGCACTCGCCGACGCGGTGAACAGCTTCGCCGATTTCAGGAGCAGCTCGCCCGCGCTCGCGTTGCTCCGTCGTGGCCCGGCTCCGTTCGTTCTCTACACGGCGAAGATGGTCCCGGTGTTTGCCAAGTCGATCATTGAGCACCCGTATCGCTACATGGGTCTCGTGGCGGCATGGGCCGCGCTCGACACCTACTCGCAGCAACAGGTGGGTCGTGCCGAGGATGAGGACATTCCACTGGAGCAGCGCCGGAAGGCGGGGTATTTCTTCCCCGGCGTCACGCAACTCCCGTTCGGAGACGCGCAAGAGGGTCGTGGTGCGACCGACCTCGCACGCTGGACTCCGATGTCAGGTGTCACCGACATTGCGCCTCCGGGCTCGACGGCGGGCGCTTTCAGTGAACGCTACCCTCGGGTGTTCTCGCCGCAGGGCCCCATGCAGGACATCTACGCCAAGTTTGCGAACAACTACGATCCGTTCAAGGGAACGAAGCGGTACAAGGCCGACTGGCCGCTCGGGCGGAAGCTCGGCCAGCTCGCGGAAGATGTCGGCGACGTTGCCCTTCCGTCCGCGCTTACATTTCACCGTCGCCGGATTGCGGACGACATTCGGAACAAAGATGTTGATGCGCTAAAGAATGACCTGCTCGGGCCAACTGGTTTCCGCCCGCGCTTTATTCGCCCCGGCGACGTAGCCATGCGGTCGGAGCGGGAGTTGCGCGAGTCGCTGCTGGATGCGACGAGCGAGTTGAAGCGGAACCTGAATCGCTCGAACGATCCAGCGCGGGACGATGAGCTGTGGAGTGAGTACGACGCATACGTTGATGAGGCGTATGTTAACTTTGAGA
>JACDDT010000013.1:23230-46700 GCA_013816855.1 Gemmatimonadaceae bacterium | reverse complement strand
CCCGGAGAAGTTCTCCTCGAGGATTTTCTCAACCCAATGGGAATTTCTCAGTACCGTTTGGCCCACGATGTAAGCGTTCCCGCGCGACGAATTAACGAGATTGTTCACGGAACTCGCCGCGTTACTGCAGATACTGCGCTTAGGCTGTCCCGCTATTTCGGTACTACCGAGGGGTTTTGGTTTAACCTGCAGGCACGTTTTGATCTCGAAGAACAAAAGGATTTGTTGGGCGACAGGCTTCGTAAAGAGGTGCAGGTATTTGCCGCAGCCAGCTAACATATTTTGCTTAAGGTGATGCAAGCCGACCTTGCGCGCATTAAGGACGAATGCGTGAAATGTGAGGGGTCAGCTGACGAGGCAGAGCTTCCATACCAGAGTTTGATCAATCTCTACTTACGCGATTGCGCGGTTAACAATCGACGCCCGGCACTTATTTGGAAAGAATCCCGAAAGGGCGCCGCCTAACCGCATACCGCACGCAATGCGCCCCCTTCGTTATTCCATCAACGTCACCTTGGACGGATGCTGCGATCATCGTGTAGGGGTCGCGGACGAAGACGTGCATCGTCACGCGATGGAGAACATCGATCGCGCAGATGCTCTTCTCTTCGGCCGAGCGATTTACGAGATGATGGAGTCAGCGTGGCGCCTGCCCACGCCTCCTGGAGCAATGCCCGATTGGATGGAGCCCTTCGCACGGAAAATTGACGCCGCAAAAAAGTACGTCGTGTCGAGTACGTTGCAGCAGGTCGACTGGAACGCGGAGCTCTTGCGCGGCGATTTGGGGAACGCGGTTCGACAGCTCAAGTCGGAACCGGGCAAGGGGCTCCTCAGTGGAGGCCTGACACTGCCGCTGGCGTTGGCGGAGCTGGGCCTGATCGATGAGTACGAATTCATCATGCATCCAAGAGTTGCGGGCCACGGACCGAGATTGTTCGCGGGACTCTCGAAGCTTGTCGACTTGAAGCTCGTGAGCCGGGAGGAGTTCGCCTCAGTTGCGATAGCGATGAGGTACGAGCCGCGAGCATAATCACTCGGCGACACAGTCAGCCTCGCAGCTTCCGCTTCTCACCGCTCGTAATTTCCATCCCGCCCACATCACGGCCGTCGGGTAATTTCCGCCTCACCGCTTGCCTCGCGAGGGCGAGCGAACCAACCGCGCTGATCGCGCAAGCAAGGGCAAACGTGGGAGCGATCACTAGCGCGTCTCCCCCATCCCCACGACGAACCACGCCGCTCCCCAAGTGATACCCATCCCGATCGCACCGCGAATGCGTCGCCCCAACTTCTGCATGATCGCCTCCGAACTTTGTGACGCACAAGTAGCTCTGACGTGGACACGATTCAAGAGCGCACGTCGCCAGTCGAGCCGGGTCGCGAACGCATCGACCGATTGCGCTCGAAGTGAATCGTTGACGCACTGGTCGGGGGGCGGCGCGACCGTCAACCTTGGCACCTCTCCCCTCGGCGATAAAGGGACACCGGCGCGCCACAATAGCGCCTTGTTACTTTGTATATACAAACGTATATTATGGAAGTTCGCTTTGACTGGGACATTGCAAAAAGCGATCGCAATCTGGCGGAGCGTGGGTTTGATTTTGCTTTTGCGTCGCGAGTTTTCAGCGGCGTCACGGCCGAGTGGAACGATGCTCGCCGTGATTACGGTGAAATCCGGCGTGTAGCCGTCGGCAGACACCAGGGCGCCTGGGTCACCGTGGTTTATACTGACAGAACCGGGGTGAGTGGCGGGATCGTGCGCCGCATCATCTCGGCAAGGGTGAGTAATCGACGTGAGCGACAAGCGTACCTCGAAGCAATTGCGAAAAGCTGAGCGCCCGCGTTACGGCCGCGCCGAGCTGCGGCGTATGCGCAGAATGACGGACGAGGAAATCACGCGCACCTCGCCACCCGAGCTGGCGAACCTGCCATACGAATTCTGGGGCGAGGCGAAGCTGGTCCCCCCGGTACTGAAAGAGCCAATATCCATCCGCGTGGACGCCGATGTTCTCTCCTGGTTCCGTTCCCAGGGACCACGCTATCAGACCCGGATAAGCGCGGTACTTCGCGCGTACGTGAAGGCGATGAAGAACCGTTCCCGGCCCTCGAAGCAGAGCAAGCACTGATTCCTTCGAAGCGCAAGCTGCCGCGGGGCCTCCTGTTTTCAATAGATGCCGTCGCAGTCGCTCAGCGCAGGTAAAGATCGCGACCCGCCAGCTAATGAACGCACTTACTTGTTCGTGCCTCTGCGATAAAGCCGACAATGTCCTTCATCACCGGTGCGATCCCCAAGCGCGGTTCCGACAGCGCGACGAGAATCTCCACGTGCCCCACTCCGGGATACACAATTGCTTTGGCACAACCGCCGCGCGCCGAAATGCGTCCGGCGAGGCGGATAGAGTTGGAAGGTGCGACGGTCTTGTCACCACCGCCGTGCAGGAAGAGGAGGGGTGGTTGCGCTCCATCTACATAAGTGCGCGGAAACGTCGTTGGCCAAGACTCCCTCGCTCCCATGAGTGCCTGAACGTCAGGGTCTGTCCATGTTGTATCAACAGGCCCGGCCAGACTCACAAACCCGCGCACCGCGCCGGTTGGTAATCCCGCGTCGCGCAGGTAATGCTCGTCCAAAGCGAGCATTACGGCTGAATGCGCTCCTGCTGAATGACCGACGACGTAGAGCTGAGTACTATCACCGCCGAAGCGGCGAATATTCTGCTGCGTCCATCGAACTGCCTGGGCGGCGTCTTCTATCCAAGCCGGGAAAAGGACGTTGGGGTACATACGATAGTCGGGCACGACGACAACAAACCCGCGCTTCGTGAACGCACTTCCGAGAAGCTGGTAATCTTCCTTGGAGCCGGTTTGCCATCTTCCTCCGTAAAGGAAAATGATTACCGGTGATGGACCAGATCTGGCGCGCGGCCGGTACACGTCGAGGCGGTGCTGTCGCATCCCGCCATACTCCACATTGGTGGTCCGGATGAAGTGATCTCCTTTTAGCAGCGCTTCCGCGACGCCAAGTGGTGAGCATGCGGGAGCTGCGACAAGAAGAGTTGCAAGCGCGGCACTCTTCATCCAAACGAAAGCGATGGACTTTTCTGGCATCATTTCATACCTGCGTGGCACTATACAGGCCATTATAGGACGACTCGCTCTCGTAACCATAATATTGGCATTCCATTCCGTAGCCGGCTTCCTCTTTGCCATTGACATACGTGAATGACGCCTGGGCGTTGACTGGAAAGTGCCTCGTAACCTTCGCCCTCGCTGGAGTGCTCGGCGCGTGCGGGGGCGAAGGTCCCACACGTGCAAGAAATGGAATAGCGTACGATGAGCTAACGACAGGCACCACGCCTCCTCGCGGTGAGCGCATTTCCTATGGGCCCGACTCACTTCAGTTCGGCGAGATCAGACTTCCAGCCGGCAAGACCAAAGTGCCGATCGTCGTTCTCATTCACGGCGGCTGCTGGCGTGCCGAGTTCGACATCACCCACTTGTCACACGCAGCTGATGCGCTGACCCGCGCCGGCTACGCGACGTGGACGATTGAATACCGCCGCGTCGGCAATCCCGGCGGTGGCTGGCCCGGGACGTTTACGGATGTTGCACGGGGACTGGACTACACCCGGCAGCTTGGCAAACGGTTTTCTCGTCTGGACACTACGCGCTTGGTAATTGTTGGGCACTCCGCAGGTGGTCAATTGGCGCTATGGGCGGCATCACGAAAGCGCGGCGAACATCTCGACGGGGTACCCGTCGCAGCGGCACCGATCGCGGTGACCGGAGTGGTGAGCCTGGCCGGAATTACAGATTTGCGCAGCTATGGAACGGGAACGGGCTCGTGCAATAGGTCGGTAGCCGCGTTAATGGGAGGAACGCCTGCGGAATTTCCAGAGCGCTATTCCGCGGTGAATCCGGCAGAGCGCATTCCGCTCGGCGTACGCGTCAGATTCGTTCACGGAAAGCAGGACTCCATCGTTCCACTGTCGGAAAGCGAATCTATGTTGGCACTGGTCCGCGCAAGCGGAGGAGACGCCCGATTGAGTGCGATCGAATCGGCTGGTCACTTCGACCTCGTGGCACCCGTCTCCGCGGCCTGGCGCGACGTCCTGGGAGCGGTTCGAGAGCTCGCCGCCGGGAAGCGGTTGGCGAATACGTCGATGGAACGCGAAAATAAACGATGATGCCTCTGCTGTTGATCTTCATGCAGCTCGCACTCGCGCAGCCGCAACCGCGCGGCAGCCTTTCGCCCACCGACTCGGTGCGTCTCCGCGTGCGCGTGGACAGCGCCACGGAGGCATTCCTTGAAGAGTGGACCGGCGCATGGGCTGATACCTGGCAGGATTACCCGGGTCTCTCGTCGGGCGAGTATGTACGCGGGGGCGATGAGCGCATAATGGCCGTGCACTGCCACTGGGACCGCACCAGGCAGTGGCTTAAAAAGCGCATCATCCTCGGCACCGTCACGGCGCACGCGACGTGCCCGCGGTTCCTGCCGCCCGGCGGAAAGAGCATTGATGATGAGCGTCTCAACATCGACAATGGTCTCAACGCCCGGAACCGGGTTGGCATCGCACCGGCCCGCCATGCTTTACGCCTCCTTCTCCGCTCTGCGGCGCAACGGCTTCCGGGCGACCTTTACCTCGTCGGGCAGCGCGTGCGCTTCGCACTAGATGCGCGTGACTTCGCGGATGCTGCGCGCGCGGCGCTGTCGTGCGGCTTCGAGCCGGTTCAGTGCGGCGTGTTACAGGCGCTCATACTTTTTCGCCTCGGAGACATCGCCCGTGCCGATTCCGCTTTCTCCGCGGCCGCCGACCTCATGAGCAGCGACAAGCGGTGTGAGTGGAACGATGTCCGCGTGCTCCTCGATCAACCGATTCAAGCGGAATACGAACGAATGTCGTGCGCTGCTCGCGCGGAATTCGAGTCGCGACTGTGGTGGTTGAGCGATCCGCTGTGGATGGAACCGGGCAACGAACGCCGCGCCGAACATTTCGCGCGAAAAGTTACCGTCCAGCTTCTCGCCGCTCTTGGTGATGACGGCCGCCAACAGTTCGTGCCGAAAAAGGGTGGCGAGTCCGTGATCGAGAGCCTCCTGCGCTACGGGTGGCCGTCGCAGATGTTTTGGGGCGGACCTGATGTAGACTCCGGCCACAGCGCCTGGCTCCTTGCGCGCGGCGCCGAGGCTGCACCTCCATATGTGGTCCGCGAATATACGCGAGCGGGCCGGTTGCACGCCGTGCCACTGCCGTCGACGCTGGCTGCTCCGTTTGCCGCGACCCGCGACGGCTGGCAGCTCGGCGCACCCGACGGCGACGACAACTGGTGGCCGCAAGAGCACTACGCGCGCGACCTAAGCGGGATCGTGCAACTTCCTGTCGGACAGACTGTGATGCTACGCCGGCGGGATTCCACGCGTCTTGTTTGGGCCGGCGACCTCGACGCGGTAGCCCGCGGGAATACGATCGACGCTAACCGTCGAGTCGTCCTCTTCGACTCGCGGTCCGTCGGCAATGTCGAACTCGTTGGCGCGTTTCCCTTGCGTGGTGGGACGCGGGCGATCGTCGACGCGCCGCTCGCACCAGGCAAGACGCTGCTCGGTATCGAAGTGTCCGGTGACAGCGCTCACGTTGGTGCACGTACTCGCTACGCGGCCGACATCGACGCGCCGCTCAGTGCCCTCGCGGGCAGGCGCTCGCTATCACAGGCGCTGCTGTTCGATCCGGAAACTGACGCGGGCCCCAAGGTGGAAACCGAGCAAGCAGTTGAGCGGATGTATGGCAGCACTGCTCTGACTCACGCGGCGCGAGTCGGCGTGTATTGGGAAAGCTATGGCTTTAGCTCTGCTGATACTGTCGACATCGCCGTGCGCGTAACGCGGGAAGACACACCGAACGTCCTTGTGCGCGCAATGAGGGTGCTCGGCATCGGTGGTGCCGGCGGTAATGATGTCGCCATCCGGTGGCGCGAAGTTCCAGGGAACAGCCGCGCGATCCAGCGTCTCGAGGGAAAGGTTCCTTTGCAGCTTCGCAGCATCGTAATGGACGTGTCGAGGCTTCCACGTGGGAGTTACATGCTACAACTGGTGATGAGTCGCCCCGGCGAAACAGCAGTGGCGTCGGAGCGGGGCTTCGTATTGCGTTAAGCTCCCACTACCCAAGCGATCACCAATGAAACTTCATACCTATCTCAATTACGGCGGCAACTGCCGCGAAGCGTTCGAGTTCTACGAAAAGAACCTCGGCGGAAAGATCGTGATGATGCAAACGCATTCAGAGGCGCCCGGCGGCGGCCGGAATATTCCCAACTGGGGCGACAAGGTGCTGCACGCCCGCATCGAGCTCGGCGACACGCTTCTCTTCGGCGCCGACATCCCTTCCCCGCCGTTCGAGCCGATGCGCAGCGCGTATCTATCGCTGATGCTCGACACCATCGAAGAGGCTGAGCGCGTTTACGCACTGCTCAGCGCCGGCGGAGAGATCTTCATGAAGATGGAGGAGAATTTCTTCGCGCACCGGTTTGCGATGCTGCGCGACAAATTCGGAACGTCGTGGATGGTGCTATGCGAAAAGGCGACGAAACAATCGGCCTGACCGTATCGTACGCACTGAGGACCGATCACATAAAGGGAATATCATGCATTTAATAGGCAGCGCTGTCAGCATGTTTTGCTCGCTGATGGTGAGTGCGGACACAGTCCCCGTCAAAATCAACATCGCCCCATCTGAAGTCTTCATTGAGCGGACTGCCGCCGGTCCGGAGCTCAACTTTGATTTTTTGGTCAGGAACAACGGCGCGGATACGATAAGGGTGGAAGCAATTACAGTTGCGGTGTACGACCGTCACCAACGTCTCGTTCTGCGGCGCTTTATAGATGACAATGGGTCGAGCCCAAGCATCGAGACAGTGCCCCGTCGGCGTATCGGACCCGGCGCCACAATCCTCAATTTCAACCCATTCCACACCTTCACGGCGAACACGGAGCTTCACGAGCTGCGTTACGCATTTCGTCTGCGTTCCGGAAGCCGGGTCGATTCAGCGAACATCACGATCAGGCCGCGGGCCTTCGAGCAGACGACGAGGCTGAGGCTGCCTCTGCGAGGCCCGGTCATTGTCTATGATGCACACGACTACAACGCCCACCATCGTCGGTTGAATTTTGCCGATGCAATGGGGCAGAAGCTCGGAATCAGCTCCAACTTCATGCGTTATGCGTACGACTTCATTCCGGTGGACTCACTCGGCAACACCAACAAGAGCGACGTTGCTCGTAATGAATCGTGGCTTGGCTTCGGTGCTGCGGTGCTTGCTCCCGGGGCCGGACGGGTTGTACAGCTTAACGATGTCGCAGCAGACGATCGCCAGATAGATATGGCGGCAATAATCAAAGAGCCGATAGCGTTGTACGGGAACTACCTTGTCATCGATCATCTAAACGGCGAGTTCAGTCTGCTTGGTCACATCAAGCAAGGCAGTGCGAGGGTTCACGTTGGGCAGATGGTGAAGGCCGGCGACCATATAGCGGATGTGGGGGCAGCCGGCAGCTCGTTGATGCCGCACCTTCATTACGAGCTGCGTTCCGCGAAGGGTACGAGAGGTGTCGAAGGATTGCCTTCCTACTTCGAAGACTACACTCGCCTTGCCGGATCGCGGCGGATCAGCGTAAGAAGGGGGACGCCGCTTTCCGGTGACATTGTTCGGGTGAAATAGCATGTCATGCCCCGCAATCGATTGAGTTTGTTCTGGGTGAGGAAGCCTACAGGGGAGCGATTCTGGGCTCCGCCCCAGGACCTGACAACTCCCCGTTAGGAGCGTCCGCCGCGCGCGCGGGGGGCTTGTCTCAAGGGTAGGAATACTCGAAGGGACCCACCGCCATGTACTTCCCGGAGTGATCGTACTCGACGCCGCGTGAGACGCGAAATCGCGTCGTCGCGCCCAGGTCGCCTTGCTTGAAGATGATTCCTTCGGGTAGTACGACGCCGGGATGCACTTCGGCTCCGCTCACGGGATTACGAATAGGACTGCACTCCACCTCGACGTGGTCGCCGCATTTCACGCGCGACTGAACGCCGTCGAATTTCACCTCGTACGCGACCGCGTGCGGGCCGTGCACCTTGGGCCACGTCCAGCCGAGCACTCCCCACGGCCCGCCGACTTTTCCTCCGACAAGAGTCTCGAGCGCAGAACGTTGTTCAGGGTTGGCGCGCTCGTCGACGAGGATGAGCGCTTCGCCATTGCCTTCGTGAATCGCGCCCGGCCAGTTTGCATAGACGGAGAAGTTGAGACCATTGAGCGAGACTCCTTGGAACGATCCTTCGTCCACGTGCCACGTCCAGCCGCCTTCGCACTTGCCCGGAGTGGGGGGCGCGTTGAAGTTGCACGGACACCCGAAATCGCAATTGCACGAGACGAGAACTTGCCCTTTCAGATTCCATTTCTCAGCCATTGCTCCTCCGTTCGCGCGACGATACAGGCAAAGGCCTCACGCGTCAAGAACCTCGGCCGCTCGTGACCATCGTGCGCGCCGATAAGCGGGATCGCACCGCCATTGCGGGCTGCATTCTCGCCGTGACCGCTCTCGCGTGGATCTACCTGCTGCACATCTCCAACGCGACCGGCGCGATGGCGCAGATGGAAATGCCCGCTCCTATCTCAGGCGGGGCCGCTTCCCTCTTCCTCGCCTTCGCGATGTGGGAGGTGATGATGATCGGTATGATGACCCCGACCATCGCGCCGACCCTGACCCTTTTCGCGGGGATTCATCGCAGCAAGAGAACTGCTGGTGCTGGCTCCGCCATATTCTGCTTCGCACTAGGGTACCTTGTGGTCTGGCTCGGATTCAGCGCCATTGCGGTGGTGCTGCAGTCGGCGCTCACGAAAGCAGCATTGCTCACGCCCGCTATGAGCAGCGCCTCACCTGTTCTGGGCGGCGCGATCCTCCTCTGCGCCGGCGTCTATCAACTGCTGCCGGCGAAAACGGCTTGCCTCAGGCAATGCCGCACACCGCTCGATTTTCTGATTACTCATTGGCGTGACGGAGCGATTGGCGCGTTGGAAATGGGCTTTCGCCACGGCACGTTCTGCCTAGGCTGCTGCTGGGCGCTTATGTGTGTGCTCTTCGTCGTCGGCGTGATGAATCTCGCCTGGGTCGGAGCGCTCACCGCATTCATCCTGTTCGAGAAGCTCGGTCGCGCGGGTAAGATCATTGGCCGCGCCGGAGGGGTCCTTCTCCTCCTCTGGGGCGGAGTACTTATTCTGAAATGAAGTCGCATCGGTCCATTCGCCATCAACCTCGGGAAGCCGTAACGGTTTCCCCCGCCGGCCTGCCCGCGCCCGGCGCGGCGAAGGACTCGGCTCGCCGCGGACATCGCCAGCGCGCAGCGCGAACTTTCGGCGCTCTGCGCCTGCCGGCCGCGGTCGTGATGAGTATCGCGATGTGTGCTTGCTGGGTAAGTATCCAACGTCCGGACGCAGAAGTTCGCACCGAGCTGCTCGAGATGTACGCGAGGGATCAGAAGGTCCGCGAGGGATTCGGGCCGGCGGCGGCGGCGAACGACACGATGTATGGCAAAAGAATGGTTGCCCTCGACTCCATACACACCGCACGCTTGAAGAAGATCGTATCGAAGAGTGGCTGGCCGGGTCGGTCCAGAGTCGGTGAAAATGCGGCGCACGCAGCTTGGATTCTCCTTCAGCACAGTGCAGATCGTGCCTTCCAGAAGCTGATGCTCGCTGAGCTTTTGCTTGAGAAGAGCAAGAACGAAGTGGCGCCGAGTGAGCTGGCGATGCTCACGGATCGCATCAGAACAGAGGATGGACTCAAGCAGTTATACGGAACTCGTTTCGACATAGTCGATGGTGTCTTGGTGCTATTCCCCATCGAAGATGAGCAGAATCTGGAGCAGCGACGCACGGCCGCCGGACTTCCGCCGATGAAGGAATACATAAAACAGGCAGAGAGGATGACTGGCCTAAACTTCAGGCCGAAGAAGAACTGAAGCAATCGAATTCAGGGCGAACGCTGGACCGGCTTGCGCGGCCGGCCGCCCTTCGCCCCGTTGCGCCGCGCGGCAGCAGATTTCGCCTTCGATTTCACCCGACCCGCCAGCCGCGCGAGATGACGCCTTCCTTCTAACTCTCCCACCGCCGAGAGAAGCAGGCCCGGCACGCTTAGATCCACACCGAGCGCGTCCCACCCGACCGCTCCACCCGAAGGATCTACCTCGACCGATTCAAGTTGTTTCGGCGACGCTTTTCTGAGCGCCGCAATCGCTCGCGTGGGAAAAGCGAAGGAATAGCCGCTGGTGAGCTCGATCATCACCCGTCGTTTTGCGCGATCATACTTCGCCGACTCTGCTCGCATCCCCGCAGCGCGATCGGCCGCATCGGCTGCGCGCGCACGCGGAATCTGCGCGAGGATTTCCGCATCTGTCAGCCTCCCGTCAACCATGGTGCGCTCTCCAGTGAGTTAGCAGAAGGGTGGAGTTCCTCTCCACCAGCCGCACAGCAGCCAACACATCCACGTTACGCATCCGGAACACCTTTCGAACGAAAATACGTCGGAGTCCATCAGGACGTTCTATCACCACTACGCCGCCAGCCCTGCGAACATGCACGTGCGGAGGACCGTGCTCACGTGGCGGAAGCAGGATCATCACCTTGAATCCATCCTCCTCGAGAAGTGCGGGCACCGACCCTCCATCAAGTTAACCCATCTGTTGGGTTATGACAATGCTCGCCTTGTCTTTTTGTCAGCAGCGCGAGGACACTGGGAGGATCCGATAGGCGCATATGAGCGACGTATCCCAAAGCACGCTGGACGACGCAGAGCGTTGCAGAGATGCCGCCTGCCACGTTGCGGTTTACATTTTAAAGATCTGGACTCTCGTTGGCGGAGAAGCACGATGCCTACAATCTGCGCACCGGTTGGCGATGCTGCGTGACAAGTTCGGACCGTCGTGGATGGTGCTCTGTGAAAAGTCGCGCGCGTAGCGACCCGCACCAAACACACTCGCAAACTGGATCGCACGAAATAATGAAATCGATGCCCCACGGCGTAAATCGCTGATCTGATGCGTGGGAGGGCGCGCGTTTTTCTTCTACCCCCCATGCACGCGATAAGTAATTGACAACTGTCACGTTACACATTACACTCAAGTGATTAAATCGTTTGCGGACCGCCGTACGCGCGACTTGTTCACGGCTCGCAAGGCAGCACGATTTCCGTCTGAGTTGTTAGAGCGCGCGCTTCGCAAACTTGACTACGTCCACGCCGCTACGACGCTCGACGATTTAAGGGTGCCACTCGGCAACAGGCTTCATGCGCTAAAAAGCGATCGAAGAGGGCAATACGCCATCGCAGTGAACGATCAGTGGAGAATTTGTTTTCGTTTTACGAATGGCGATGCCTACGATGTCGAGATCTGTGACTATCATTGAGACGGAGACGCGGCGATGAGCATACGCAACACGAATGAAATGTTGAGGCGCCCTACTCACCCGGGAGAGATGCTGCGGGAGGATTTCATGTTCGACCACAACCTCTCCGTCGCCGCGCTCGCTGGGGCAACCGGCGTTTCCCGTCAGTCGATCAACGAGCTTCTGAGAGGCCGCCGCGCGGTAAGCCCGGAAATGTCACTCCGCCTCGGTCGGTTATTCGGAAACTCACCCGAGTTCTGGCTAAATGCCCAGCGCGCGGTGGATCTCTGGGACGCAAACCGGAACATCAAGGCCGCAGTCGCGCGCATCAGACCCCTGCGCGTAGCATAACGGACGCTTAGGTGATTTGACTGGATGCGACAAGATAGGTTCGCGTGAATGCTCCGCCCCGGCCCCTTCTGCATCGGGACGGGGGCGGGTTGGCATTTTTCTCTCTATTAGATCGAGTCCCGCGCCCTAATGAAGCAGCGAAGCGATACTGACTGACGGCGCGCGCAGCATCGCATCTACCTCCGCAGCGAGCACGGCGCGCGGAACGACCCATCTTCCATTCTCCACCGTCCGGAACGGCACGTTCACTTCCGCCACTCGGCCGCCCTGATCGACTTTCACCACCGCGGTCGCCATGTGCAGCCCGTCCCGAGTGGTGGTGACGAGAAGTATCCAGTTCCCCTCTGCCGGCCTTTTCCAGTTCACCACATACGTCCCCGCCTGCGCGAGGCGCTTGATCTCCAGCTTGTTGGTCACCCTGCGGCCATTGACGACACCCTCCGCCGTTCCGCTGATGTCGTAGCTCATCAGATCGGCGTGATGGTACGTGCGAACGGTGACGAAACCGCCGCGCGCCGAAGGGTCAAGCGGGTTCGACGGGTACTCGATCGAGATCCAGGGCGGACCGGCCGCAGCAGCGACTGCAGTTACCGCGGTTATGCAGGCGGCGATTGTGAGCGTGCGCGCTTTGATGCGAAACATTTCCAACCTCCTCAGAAAGGGAACATCGCGTTTCCGTGCACCCCTGAGATGCCGTTGATCACACACGGGTTGGAAAGAGATTGGTCTCCCAGCCGACTCCTATTTCGTCGCTCGCAACGTGACGTCGCCCTTGAAGGAGCGAATCGTAACCTGCGTTCCGCCGCCATTGTTCGCGGTGATGAGCTCGGCGCCGCGTCCGTACCTACCGGGTATTGCCCGTGCTCCTGTCAATGCATTCTGTATCTTCCCCGCTATCGTCACGACCTCGATGTCGGCGGAGTTGAGTCGCGGAATGGAGATGTCGATTCGGCCACTGTGGCTGTCGAAAACAATCGACCCTCCGCGCACGAATAAGCCATCGAAGCGAATCGGCCCCGTAACGCTTTCGAATTTCGCCTTCTCAAACTCTCCGCCTGAAACGCTCACTTCCCCGCTCACCGTCGAGAGTGTAGCGTCACTACTCGAACCGCGAAGCTGAACGTTGCCGCTCGCACTTTTTGCTCGAATCCACCGCGGCGATCCGGTGACGCTGATGTTGCCGTCCATTGCCTCGGCATTCAGATCGGCAGGACTTCCCGAGACCGTGATGGCTCCGCTCACCGTATAGATGTCCAGGCTTCCCGTTATTCCGGAGATGGCGACCTGTGCCGTCGCGGTTTTTACCCAAAGCTTTGCCGCTTTCGGCAGAGTAACCTCAATCGTCGCCGCCTGCGGATTTCTCTCGTCGACCGCTTCGACGAACATCTTCGCTCCTGAAGCGCCCCCGCCGAGGTGCACTTGATCGGCGGCCGGAATGGTGGCTCTCACGCGCACTGAATCCTTTTCCCAGCCGATGACGCGAACGGTGCCGGCGAGCGCCCAGATCCTAAACGATCCGTCCCGGTTCAGCTGAATGGCGCGATCGACCTTTGTCTGCGCTGTCGCGCTTTCCGAGAGCACGAGACAGAAAAAGGCGATTAGTATCAACGAAAGCCGCACTATTAGCTCCTCGCCATTGCCGCGGATCGCCGCAGCAGGTCCAGCTTCTTGTCGTAGCTCGAAGAAAGCATTTCGATCAGCTCCGCGTTCGCCGGGTCAGCGGCCAACGCCTGCCTCGCTTCCAGAATAGCCGCGTCGATCACCGCGATGCTCTGCCGCAGCTTCGCTACAGTTTCCGGAGCGAGCTTTCCTTCGTCCGACTCCAAAATTCGCGAGAGCTGATTCGCCGAGCGGATGTAGTCGTTCTCCTTTACGGTGAACTGAACGAATGAAGCGGGAGACGCCGGAGGAACTGCGACGGGCGTCGCTGTCGTTGCCGCGGCAGGTCCCTCGCGTTGTCGCATCGCGATGACGGTGATTCCGGAGGAAGCGACTACGAGGAGAGCCGCGGCCGCCGCGAGCAATTCAGGGCGCAGCCAACTTCTGTCTCGCCCGCCGTGTGCGTCGAGCGGCTGCACACGCTCCCTCTCGATTGACGCGCGGATCTGCGGCCATACATCGGGAGAGCTAGCCGTTCGGGGCAGCGTGGCTACTTGCGATTGCAGTTCGCGAAGCTTTTCGGGATCTATGTAATCGTCTGTCATTTGTTCAAAGCCGATATGAGAAGTTTTCGTGCGCGATGCACCTGCGACTTCACCGTTCCCACCGCCACGCCGAGCTGAGCCGCAATTTCCTGATGTTGAAATCCCTCGATCTCGTGCAGTACGAATGCGACCCTCGCTCCGTGAGGCAGACCCGCGATTGCGTTTTCCAGATCCATCCGTGAGTCCGGATCACTATCGAGTGACGCTGCTCCGATCGATTCGGTATCCGCCATCGGCAAAACGCGCGCGGTACGACGTTTCTCCGAGCGCGCCTGCTGCAGCATCGAATTCACCGCGAGCCGGTGCAGCCACGAGCCGAATGCGGAATCGCCACGAAACTTCGTAAGTCCCCTCCAGGCGCGAACGAAGACATCCTGCAGCAGTTCCGTCGCGTCCGATTCCATTCCCCCCGCGAGCCGCAGGCAAAGCAAGTAGACCGCACCGGAGTGCATCCGGTACAACGCTTCGAACGCATCGACGCTCCCCGCCCGAGCCTGAGTCACCAACTCGAGCTGGGCAGCATCCTCTGCACTTAAAACCATTGCCAAAGAAGAATTCAGTTGACCTTCGGGCGGTTGGAGGATTCTCATCTGTCAGGCGAATTTAGGATGCCGGTGGGAGCTCGGGGGTTTAAAAGGTGCAAGTCGCCGAAACCCCGGGCCTCGGCGCTAACCGACCGCCCTTGCCGTTTTCGGCGGCGAAGTGAATACAGCTTTGTGCGCGCCGCAGTGGGGACCCGAGAAATACCTGATTACTCTCGCGTCGTGTGAAACCGGTGAAAACGCTGAGCGTAGTGATCACTTACGGAGGAAGAGAGCCATGAATTCCATAATCGCATCACAGGCAGTGGACATTCCGTACTGCATGACAAGCACGGGATTCGAACTGCACGGGTTTCAAATCGTAGAGAACCTGGGCGTTGTGCGGGGTGTTGTCGTCCGGTCCCGCTCCGTGTTCGGCACTGTTGGTGCCGGAGTGCAGTCATTGTTCGGCGGAAATATCTCGATCTTCACGGAGCTCGCCGAACGAACCCGCAAGCAGGCCTTCGACACAATGCTGGTCCAGGCGGACAGGGCGGGTGCTGATGCAGTGATCGGCATCCGGTATGACGCCAACGAGTTGATGAAAGGCGTGACCGAAGTGCTCTGCTATGGAACGGCGGTTCGGGTGGAAACGCTGGAAGACTAGGCCCCCCGCGCTACCGCTGCAGCTTGGCAGTCAGTGCAACTCCTCTCACGTGGCACTCGTCCTTCGTGACTGTCACGCCGGACTGCGTCCAAGGCTTGTATCCCGGCTTCGAGATCGTCACCGTATAAGTCCCCGCTCTCTCGCCCGCGGCGGCCACTGATGAAGTGTTCGGCGAATCGGCCTGCGCCGGAACTGAATCGGTGTACGCGCCGTCGCGCGCCACGAGGACGGCACCCGACGCAGCCGGCGCGCCGGTTACCGAATCGACGACCGTCACTGTAATTCCGTACGCGAACAGCGCCGTGCAAATTATCGGCTGCGGCGAGTTCTGGCTGCACGCCGAAAGGACGAGGCATCCGATCGCGCCAACGCTCGCAAGCGATCTCAAAGCCGCCGTACGCAGATCGATCAGCGTCATCGTCATCCTCAGCGCTGAAAGCCGAACATTACCAACCCCGCGTTTATCCCTGGATTGATCGGCGACGTGTTCGCGTTCGACATGTGAAAGAGCTCATATCCGGCCCACAACGTTCCGTGATTCCTGATCGGCAGTCCGATCGCCGGCCGCGCCGTGAGCTGGAAGTTGAGTTGCTTCGCCTTGTCATAGGGGACGGCGCGATTCAAGGCGACGGCGCCGGCACCCAACGAGAGAGATAGTTTCGCGCCCCGCGGAAGTGCCGTCGTCATGCGCGCGCCGAACGGCGTCACCCCCATGCCGAACGCGGTATAGCGCTGCTCGACGATGTTGAGAGCGGTGTTGTAGCAGCTGCGCATAGTGCACGGTAGAAAGAGATACTTCACGTTTCCGCCAATCGTGACCGCCGGCTGCACCGCAACGAAATACTCGAACGAGGTTTTCCTGCCGCCCGTCGCCCACAGACCCTTGCTAAGCTCGACCTCGAAAACCACAGGACGCTTCTGCGTCTGATAAAGATCGCCCATCGAGAAGAAGTAATACGGGGTCGGCGTCTCGAGCCCGGGTCCGCCGATCACTGCGATCAGCATCGGTGACGCACTACGCGAGTGTGGGGAACGGACGGCGGCGGAATCGGCGGGACGTGTCTGCGCACCGGCCGGAATTGCCGCTGCCGATACAATCGCGAGCAGCAAACCACGACGAATCCGTTTCCCCATACACCTCGCTCGTTGGACTTCACCTTACTCTAAGACGCGTCCGCCTGCTCCGTAAGAGGGCGGCTCGCCGGGCAAGGGGCGATGTATCTCTTGCGAGGCAGATCGGATCGCCTCCAACTTGGAATCTTCTCTCAAGAGGCGGAATCAATGCTCGGTTTTCGCGTCCCGCTGTATCTCCTTTCATCGAAGAATAAATCCGGCAGACGTGGCGTTCCGCTCGTTGCCGCCCTCGTTTTGACTTCCGCGTGCGCATCCGCGGGCAACGCGCCGCCGAATCCAGGCACAGGCACGTCCCAGATTGAGAGCGGCTCGGATCCAATCGAGGCAATTGTCCGGATGAGAGTGCCCGGACTGATCGTCACGCGCGCATCCGACGGCGGCGTTGCACTCCAGATTTCCGGTCCGCCGGCATCCATCGACGGCGACAACGTCCCGTTGTATCTGCTCGACGACTCTCCTATCACACCGGGCCCGAACGGGGAGCTGACGGGGATCAATCCCGCCGATATCGCGTCGGTGAAAGTTCTTAGGCGCGGTGCGGCGGCCCTCTACGGTATCCGCGGCGCAAACGGTGTGATAGTCATCACTACGAAGAGACCCGCCGGGCGGAGTTAACTTTCCGCCGTGCGCTTCGAGATTCTGCGCGACCCGCTCTGGAATAACATCCGTGTCGACGAGACGACTCTCCAACTCGTCGACACCGACGTATTTCAGCGCCTCCGTTACATCCGCCAGCTCGGGTGGACTTATCTCGTTTATCCGGGCGCGACGCACTCGCGCTTCGAGCACGCACTAGGCACCTACCACCTCGCGCGGAGGACGCTCTCGATGCTACGAGAGCGGGATGACGCTCCGCTCGACGAACGAGAGCTCTCTATCATCCGCGCGGCGGCGCTCCTCCACGACGTCGGGCATTATCCGTTCTCGCACGCGCTCGAGGAGATCGGCATCCTCGATCACGAGCAGGTCGCGAAGCCGCTCATCACCGCCGGCGGTCTCGCCGCCATCCTTCGCTCGTGCCTCGGCCAGGATGCACCGGAGGAGATTTACTCACTCATCACCGGCACGAGCACCGACTCTCTCCAGGGACTAATCTCCGGATCGCTCGATCTCGACAAGATCGAATATCTGAAGCGCGACGCGTTGATGTGCGGAGTGCCGTACGGTGAGATCGATGTCGACCGGCTCATCAACTCGATGCTTCTCGTCACCGATCCGGCAACAGGACGGCGCGCAATTGGCGTGCAGGAGAAAGCGCTTCCCGCGCTCGAGTCGCTCCTCTTTGCGAAGTACCAGATGTACCGCAACGTGTACTGGCATCACGCCGTGCGAAGCGCCACTGCGATGTACAAGCGCCTCGTTGAGGATGCGCTCCTGGCGGGCACACTGGAGTCTTCATCGCTCGCGGCCTACACCGACGAAGGGCTTCTTAACAAGCTCGAAGACGCCGGACCCAACGCCCTTCTCACCGCGCTCAAATCCCGGCGGCTATTCAAGCGAGCCGCCGAGCTTCCCGCGACGGCGCTGGATCCGGAGATAGCTGATTGGGTCTGCGCGAGTCGTGCAAATGTGCGCGCCACGGAAGAAGCGCTCGCCCACGAATTGAAGCTGCCGGTTGGGTCCGTTCTCATCGACTTTCCCGAGAAAACTCAAATGCTCGGGCTCGACATTCCGGTGTGCCGGCGTGGCGGCAAAGTCGAGCGACTCACGGGAACCGGTTGGACGGGATCGATCAATCTCCCAACCCTTTCCGAAGAGCTGTACAACAGTGCGCGCTGGTTCCGCATTTTCTCCGCCGAGCGCGCAACCCTCGCGAATGAGCGCGCCGTGAAAGTTCTTCGCTCGGCGATGAAGCGGGCGGCCTAGGCTGCACCTGGACCGAACGATGGCAGCACCTAGTAATACTCGTATGCGCCCGCATCTCCTTCTTCTACTTATACCGTTTACCGCCCTTGCTTGCACGAGCGCCCCGGAGCCAGTTCCAGCGCCTCCGCCTTCTCCGCCAACATCCCAAAGGAGCGGTGGCGCAGTCGATTACTCGGCGATCGAGCGTGGGATCTTGCATCGCGTTAACGTCGAACGCGTGAGAAATCACCTCGACACATTGCGGTGGAACGCGCAGCTCGACAGAGCGGCGAAGGTTCAGGCCGTGGAGATGGCCGCAGAGCGAAAGCTGGCGCACGAGCTTCCCCGTGCGCGCTACCCGTCGCTCAAAGATCGCATTCGCTACGCGGGTTACAGCTATCGCAATCTCGCCGAGAACATCGCCTACGGTTATCCGAATGCGGAATACACTGTGGCGGCGTGGATGGCGTCATCCGGTCATCGCACTAATATCCTCGACCGCGTGAGCGTCGAGACCGGCGTCGGCGTTGCGCGCTCGAAGACAGGTGAGCTGTACTACTGCCAGGTGTTCGGCGCCCCGCTTTATGTTCTCCGGTGACGCCCGCGCCATCCGCTTTATTTTCTTGACAGGTATTTACCGCCCGGCTAACGTCACGAACGGGAGCTCAAATGGCTGATGGCCGGGCGCGTACGAGCGGTCTGTATGCGATTCGCTTGCAGAGGATTGTGTTTGGAGCGGCAGTGTTGGGTGGCGCGCTTTCAATCGGCGCTCGAATGGCGTTCGCGCAGGGAATTACAACTGCGGCCATTCATGGAACCGTGGTCTCCGAGAATGGCGCAAGCATGGATGGAGCCGGTGTTCGCGTCACTGCGTCCGCTACGGGATTCGTCGCCAACACGCTAGTTAGAGGCGGACGCTTCCTTGTCCAGGGAATCGAGGTGGGCGGCCCGTATGTCATCGAAATCCGCCGCATCGGATTCGTCCCGCAGCGGAGCGGGCCCGTCTACCTCACGCTCGGGGAGCCGCTCAAAGTTCATTTCCTTATGCGGGCACTGCCCGTCGGCCTCGAGGCGGTGGTGGTTGCCGGGAGCGCGAGTGACGTGTCGGCGGCGATAGCCGGAGGAAGCACTGTCATTCCCGAAGCGATGATCAAGCGGTTGCCCACGCTAAATCGCAACTTCTACGATTTCGTGGCGCTGGCGCCGCAGGTCTCCACCAAGGTTGGTTCCCAGCGGAGCGGCGTGTCCGGTGCGGGGGCGAATCTTCGATTCAACAATTTTCTCATAAACGGTGCCGACGAGCGAAATATAAACGGGAGCGTGTCGGCTGCCTCCAACGTCGGTAAGTCAATTCCTCTCGACGCGGTAAAGGAGTTCCAGGTGCTGGTGGCGCCGTACGATGTGCGATACGGGGATTTTGCCGGCGCGCTGGTCAACACAGTCACTCAGTTCGGAACGAACCACTTGCACGGCTCTGCATTCGGATACTGGCGGAACGATGGGCTTGCACGCGGCGGTGAGCTCGCGTCGTCACTGCCCTACAATCGGCTGCAGTACGGGTTATCTGCCGGCGGGCCCGTGGTGCGTGACAGGGCGCACTTCTTCATTGCGACTGAAATGCAGCGTCTGACTTCCCCGGCGCCGGGACCATACATCGGACAATCTCTCACGGCGGTACCCCCGGTCCCGGTCCGCGAGAGCGATCTCGACCGCATGGGAATGTTACTGCGGGGATACGGCTTGGCACCCGGTTCATCCGGTGCGGTGGAAAACAATACGCCGTTGAAAAACCTGTTCGCTCGCGTTGATCTTGCCATCCCGCGTTGGAACAGCCGCGCGATGGGATTTTTTCGCTATGGCCGTCTGGAGAGCGATCTATTTTCGCGAGCCGCACGCGACACGTTTTATCTATCGAGTTATAAATACGCCGCGGCGGGGGGAGGGCGTCTTACTTCCATCCAGTTGCACACCGATCTGCCAGGTACAGCCGGCGGACATAACGAGCTGGTGGCGTCTCTCGCAGCTGACCGCACGCACTTCGTCTTGGACATCGCACAGCCTCTCGTTCGCGTTCTGGCGCCGGGCGTGAGCGGCGGTGCCGTTACGATTGCCTCCGGCACGCCGGAGGTCGCCCAAGGGGGATTTAGCCGCGCGCGGTCGTTCAGGATTCGGGATGAGCTTAGTCTTCCGTGGGGCGGCACACGAATGCTTCTCTTGGGCGCGCAGGCTGAGCACTTTCGCGTACAGCGCGGCGGTGTGCGTGGAGGGTACGGTACCTGGACGTTCGCCAGTCTCGACGACTTCGCGGCCGGACGTGCTGAGCGATTCGAGATACGCAAGGACAGGGGAAGCGCGAGCGCGCCTTTAACCGGAGGCCAGTTCGCGCTGTACGCGGGAAACGAATGGCATCCAGGCGATCGGATTTCCTTGACAACAGGTGTACGAGCGGACGTGCTGCACCTCGACTCGCGCGCGCCGTACAACGCCGTGGTAGACTCGATTTTCGCGCGGCGAACCGACGAGATGCCTCACCCGAGGGCGCACATTTCTCCGCGTGTCGGATTTACCTGGGATATTTTCGGCGACGGTCGTGACAAGGTTCGGGGCGGGATGGGAATTTTCACCGGCCGCCCGCCGCTCGCGTGGTTCGTTCCCGCGCTCTCGAGTTACGGACTGGGCATCGAAACGCTCAGATGCGGAACGTCCACGACGGATGCCGGTCCGGCGCCGGCCTTCATCCCGGACTACCGCGCGGCTCCGGAGCAATGCGCCTCCGGAAGCTCTAAGGCATCTCGTTCAGGGGAAGTGGATCTGCTCGATCGAAACTTGAGAATGGCGCAATCGCTGCGCACTTCGGTGACCTACGAACGGAAGCTGCGGGGGGGGCTGCTTGCTACCGGTGAGGTTCTCGTTAGCCGCGGTGTTTCCGATTTTATGTTCGTGAACATGAATCTGCGCGGGCCGCAAGCGGTGGACCGGTACGGGCGGGTGTTGTACGGCACCATTGGCGCGAACGGGATTCCCGATCCGGCGCTACGCGCGGGACGCTTTTCGGAAGTGATAGATCTGAGAAACACGGGCAGAAACTACTCGCGTCAGTTTTCGGCTCGCCTCGAGCGACGGTTCGCGGATGGACTCGGAGCGACATTGTCGTACACGCATTCGCGCACAAGGGATGTGCAGTCACCGAGCCGCGTGAACATCCCCGGAATTAGTATCTGGGCCGACGCGCGCGCTACGTCAGGCCGCCACGAAGACGCTGCTCGTGGTATTTCCCTGAATGACCTACCACACCGAGCGACGGCGTCGCTTGCGTATACGGCGCCTTGGCTGCATCGCTCCACCACCTTCGCATTCTATTATGTCGGGGAATCCGGCAGCCCCTTCACATACATTGCGACCGGGGTGAATCGCCGCGGTGATCTCAACGCCGACGGCTCGAACGCCAACGACCCCATCTATGTGCCGCGCGACGCGCGCGACCCGGCCGAGATCCTGTTCGTGCCGTTTCCGGTGCCCGTATCTGGCGACGCGGGAGCGCCCGCCACCACTGTCACAGTGCAGCAGCAGGCAGCGGCATTGGAGCAAGTCATTGAGAGCACTCCTTGCTTGAGAAGGCAGCGTGGACAAATACTCGAGCGGAACAGTTGCCGCGAGCCGTGGTCACACACCACGATTGCTTCGGTGCGGCACACCATCCCCGTCGGCATTCGGGCGGTGGAAGCACAGCTAGAGGTCTTCAATGTGCTGAACCTGTTGAACAACGGATGGGGACGGCTTCGCGTAGCGGCTCCGCGAATCCTCGAGCACGTTGGCCAAACAATGGGACCTGCGGGGACAACGCAGCCCATCTTCCGCTTCGACCCGACGCGATCGGAGTGGACAACCCTCCAGGCTGAATCCGCGTTCCAGTTCCAACTGGCGCTGCGGTACCGCTTCTAAAAAGCAGCTCGCTCCTCACTGGCTGGCCCCTCCCGCCGAGAGCGGTGTGTTGGAAGTAGAGCCCGACGACAGTCGCGGGACGAACACCAGCCCCCATCCGGGAGTTCATACAATGCCAATTCACGTGCCGAAGTCGGCCAATCAAGTATTCAACGCGCGGAAAATCATCGCCGCCGTTTTGGCCGCAACGTTTGCCGGGGCAGGATGCTCCGGTACGACCGAGCCGCTGCACGAAGTTCCCGCCCCCGCCACCGCCCTAATCGTCCGGCTCGATCCGCTGACACAGACTAGCGTGACCGGCACGGTGGGCACCCCGGCGCCGGTCGTTCCCGCGGTCCGGGCAACGGATAAGAATGGAAAACCAATCAGAGGTGTCGAAGTTTCGTTCGTCACCGATGGCACGATAAGGACGCGTGCTGAACGAACCGACGCGGACGGCGTGGCGTCTGTAGGCGCCTGGATACTAAAGACTTCCGCGGGCACAAACACGGTAACTGCGCATGTTCCGGGCTCCGACGACGTGAGGTTTACCGCGAAAGCACTTCCAGGGCCGGTCGCGCGATTGTTTGGCAGCGGCAACGAGCAGTTTGCTTTCGCCGGAACGACTTTACGTACCCGACTATCCGTAAAGGTCAACGACTCCTACGGTAATGCTGTCAGCGGAGTGACGGTGGAATTCACTGTCGTCTCGGGTGGCGGCAGCCTCGAGAGCGGGTCGGCAGTCTCCGACTCCGGGGGCGTCGCGACTTCAGGACCATGGACACTGGGCGCTTCTCCAGCGACGCAGAAGGTGACGGCTATAGCCGCCGGCGTCGTGGCAACGTTCATCGCGCACACGTGCGCAGGAACGTGCCGATCTACCGCGCATCTCTTATACGTATGGGATGGGGACATTTTCACTATGGATCTCGGGAACTCGAACACCGTGCAGCTCACATTCGATGGGCACAGTTATGACCCCGCGTCGTCGCCGGACGGGAGCCGCATTGCGTTCGTGCGGTACGACGCTAAATACGTAGCGGACATCTATCTAATGAATGCGGACGGGTCGAGCGTTGTACCCCGCACGACTGGCGCCGACTTTCATTCTCCAGCCTGGTCTCCCGATGGCAACACACTGGCGGTGGCGGCGGGAACTTATTACACCGGCAGCATCCGACTGCTCAGTGTGCGCGAGAAGGACGGGATTGACACTCAGCTCGCGAGTATGGCGACGGATCCTGCGTGGTCGCCGGACGGAAAGCAGATCGCCTTCGTGAGCCTGAGTGGAGATGATTGTTTCAACGCACTGCACTTGATGAACGCGGACGGTTCAGGAATCTCCGCAGTCACGGTTCGGGATGAGGGATGCATCGAGGGTCCGACCTGGTCGCCGGACGGGCAGCGCATCG